>JAYSYE010000596.1:0-27222 GCA_043716635.1 Deltaproteobacteria bacterium
CGCGAGCGCGAGCACCGTGACGACCACGCTGACGTCCGCCGCGCGCCCGAGCTTCGAACCGCCGCCGCGTCCACCCCGACCCGCCACCCGGTCGACGACCGATTGCGGGATGAGACAGATGAGCGTGCCGAACAGCAGCACGAGCGTCCCGATCCACACCCACGAGATCAGCGGGTTGATGTAGATCGTGAAGTTCGCCACTCCCGACTCGAGGTCGTAGCCGGTGAGCACCGCGTACACGTCCTCGTGCGGCCGGACCTTGATCGCGACCTCCGTGGTCGCCTCGGAGCCCTTCCGGTAGTCCCACTTCGCCGGGTACAGCTCGGCCACCCGCTCGGAGCCGAGCCACACCGAGATCTGCGCCGTCACGGCGTTCTTCGCGTCGTCCGACGTGTCCGTCAAGTTCTCGTACAGGAACGTGTAGTCGCCGAACTCGAACGTGGAGGCCGAGCCCTTGGGCAGCACGCGCATCGTGCCGTCGTCGTTCATGTATGCGTCGTGCCACTGCGTGCGCTCCGCATTCGACTTGGTGTCGGCGAGGCCCGCCGCGATCGCCGGCACCTGGATGGTGCGGTAGATGCGGCGGTCGTACGCCTTGCCGCCGAAGCCGACGAACAGGAGCGCCACGCCGAGGTGCACGACGTAGCCGCCGTACTTGCGGCGCTTCGAGATCACGAGGCCGATGAACGCCGTGAACGGATCCGAGCCCGACTGCTTCATGCGCACGGCCGTGCCGCGCCAGAACTCCTGCGAGATCGATCCGAACGCGAACGCGACCAGCGCGAACGCGACGAGCGCCATCGGGAGGTTCAGCGTCTTCGCGAAGATCGGCGTGGTGTGCTTCACCTGCGGGAACACGAGGATCAGCACCACGATCACGACCGCCGTCAGCGCGACGGGGAACATGAACTGCTTGTAGAGCCGGTCGCGCGTGGTCGTGCGCCACGCGAGCAGCGGCGCCGCGCCCGCGAGGAACAGGAGTACGAGCCCGAACGGCGTCATCCACTTGTTGAAGAAGTCGATCCCCACGGTCACGCGCGAGCCATCGAGGCCCTCGCTGATGGTCGGGAACATCGTCGCGAACAGCACGAAGAACGCGCACCCGAGGAGGATCCAGTTGTTCATCAGGAACGCGAACTCGCGCGAGTAGAACGACTCGAACTGCATCTTCGAGCTGAGCTTGTTCGCGCGGTAGGCGAGCAAGCCGAACGACACGATCAGGATCAGTGCCATGAAGGCGATGAACTCGAGCGCGAGCACGTTGTCCTCGCCAAAGGCGTGCACGGACTGCACGACTCCCGAGCGCGTCATGAACGTCCCGAAGATCGTCAGGAAGAACGTCAGGATCACGAGCGCGAGATTCCACATCTTCATCATCCCGCGCTGCTCCTGGATGATCGCGGAGTGGAGGAAGGCCGTGGCCGTGAACCAGGGGATGAACCCCGCACATTCGACCGGATCCCACGCCCAGTAGCCTCCCCACCCGAGCTCCTCGTAGGCCCAGCGCCCGCCGAGCACGAGGCCCACGGACAGGAAGAGGAAGCACAGCAGCATCCACACGCGGACGCTGCCGAGCCACAGGTCGTCGAGCCGCCCGGAGGCCAGCGCGCCGATGCCGAACGCGAACGGGATCGTCGCCGCGACGAAGCCCGTGTAGAGCATCGGCGGGTGGATCACCATCCAGTAGTTCTGGAGGAGCGGGTTCAGGCCCTGCCCGTCGAGCGGCGGCGCGGTGAGCGTGGTCGCGAACGGGTTCTTGTTGAAGATGAGCAGCGAGAGAAAGAACACCTGCACGACGGCGATCGTCGCGACGACGTACCCGATCATGTCGCGGTGGCGCTTGTGGTTCACGCGCACGGCGACGGCAGAGAACAGGCCGAGCACGAGCACCCAGAACAGCAGCGAGCCATCGAGCCCGCCCCAGAATGACGTGATCTTGTAGGCGAGCCCCATCGAGACATCGCTCGTGGCGGCCACGTACTTGATCGTGAAGTCGTGGGTGACAAAGCCGTAGATCATCAGCGTCGACGCGACGCAGACGAGCGCGGTCAGCGTGTAGAGCGCGTACACCGCGGAGGTCGTGAGCCCGCGGCGCTGCTTGGCGTTGCCCGCGATGCCGGAGGCAATGCACCAGGCGCCGACCACGTAGGCGAGCAGGAGCGTGATGCTGCCGACGACGGCGATCGGTGAGGAGGGAGTCTGCGTCAGGGTGTTCACAGGGATCACGCGGTCCTCACGGGGTCTTGAACCGCGTGTTCAGGTCTTTGTTCGCGTTGGCGCCGTCGTACTTCGACGGGCACTTCGCGGAGAGCTCGGTCGCGTCGATCACGTAGTCCTGGTCGGACTCCATGGCGACGTGCATCGCATCGGCGTCGGCCCGCTTGGTGGCCGCCGCGACCACGGTGCCGGTCGCGATCACCTCGGACTCGTCCTTGAACGTGTCCGGCTTGGGACCCTTGTTGAACACGCGGATCCGCTTGCCGTTCTTCTGCAGGACGAACGTCCGGATCGTCTCCTGCCCGACCACCTGCTCGTGGATCGAGCCGGCGAGCACGAAGCCGTGCGCACGCACGTCGTGGTTCGCCCAGCGCGGCAGGTTCGGCCCGACGAGCTTGTCGACCATCTCGTAGTCGGTCGAGCTGCCCCACGTGGACTTCATCAGGAAGCCCACGCCGGCGAGCGCCACGACAGCCGTCAGTGCGACTTTGACCAGGGTATTGTTCTGCATGGGGGCCATCCGCCGGGTGAGAGGCGCAGCGTCGAATCCGCGGCTAAGCGGCCGCAGAGCCAGGGGTCTGCGAAGTGAGGAACCGTAGCATGCCGCACGTTCATTCCAGCGCCCGCCCGCTGCGGCAAGTCCGCCCAGGCCGAGGCCGCGCCCGCGCCTACCCCCCGAGCGTGATCATGTGCTTGCGCGGGCCGCCGTCGCCGCTGCGCTGGAACTCGTGGCCCGCGCGCTTGCCGGTGACGACGCTCCCGATGGCCCGCGCCAGGTCGTCGTCGCTTGCTCCCTGGCGCATCGCGTCGCGCAGGGAGAGCGCGTCGTCGTGGCCAAGGCACGCGTGGAGCTCGCCGGTGGCCGTCAGGCGCAGGCGGTTGCAGTCGCCGCAGAAGTGGTCGGTCATCGCCGAGATGATCCCGACCTCGCGACCATCGCGGAGCGTCCAGTAACGCGCCGGGCCGGCGTCTGCCGCGGCCGGCGTGGTCGCCGTGAGGGCACCGAAGCGGGCCTCCAGCGCCGCGCGGATCGCCGTCGCCGACAGCTCCGCGGCGGCCGCATACAGCGCCCCGCCCGACATCGGCATGTGCTCGATGAAGCGTGGGATGGCACCGCGGTCCCATGCGTACTCGCACAGCGCGGCGAGCTCGCCATCGTTCACCCCGCGCAGTGCGACCACGTTCAGCTTCACCCGCAGGCCGGCGGCGATCGCGGCGTCGATGCCGGCCTGCACCGGCGCGAGCTGGCCCCGCCCGGTGAGGTCGTGAAAGCGGGCTGCGTCGAGGGTGTCGATCGAGATGTTCACGCCCGCGAGCCCCGCCGCCGCCAGCGGCGCCGCGAGGGCGCCGAGCAGGTGACCGTTGCTCGTCATGACCACCTGCTCGATCCCGGGGATGCGGGTGACCCGCAGGACCAGTTCGACGATCCCCTTCCGGATCGTCGGCTCGCCGCCCGTCAGTCGGACCTTGCGGACGCCGAGACCGGCGAACACGTGGGTCAGGCGCTCGATCTCCTCGAAGCCGAGGACCGCGGCGCGCGGCTGGAACTCGATCTGCTCGCCCAGCGACTCGGGCATGCAGTAGGTACAGCGAAAGTTGCAGCGGTCGGTGACCGAGATTCGCAAGTATCTGATCTGGCGAGCAAATCCGTCGACAAGCCGGCTCGGCACCGCGGCCTCGCTCGGCGCGATCGCGCGCTCGGACAGCATCGGTAGGTACGTGCGCGCGGCGGCCATGAGCGGGCGCGACCGGCAGATCCGACGCGTCCGACTAGGTATACCAAGCCGCGCGGTCACGGCGCGCCGGGATCGGCGTAGGCCGCCCTATCCGTTCTGGGAGCAAAACCCTGGCTTGACAGATCGCTTGAAATTCAGCATCTATCCTCCCCAGCGCTCCCTCATGGAGCAGGAGAACAATGCTTCGTACGTCTTATAGTTCCGGTGGCTCTGGCGGCTCGGGTAGCTCTACGTCTGGCACGGCTCGCGGCCCGGTGCCGCCCACTTCGTTGACGGGCCTGTGGGTCCTCCTCGTCCAGAACGAGGGCGAGCTGTCGACGCAGGACGCAGATGGTCGCGTCCCCGTGATGTGCCGCGCGGGCAACAACCAGATGTACATGCTGGTGTTCAAGGACATGTCGAAGGCGCGCGCCTTTGCCACGGCATCCGAGCTCACCGGCGCCGAGGCCCGCATGGTGGTCCGCGGCAATCACGACGAGCTGCTCCGGATCGCCCGCTCGGCGGGTGTCGTCGGCACGCTGCTCGACTACGACGCGACGACCCAGCGGTACGCCGCGACCGTCGCACTCGGTTGAGCCTGGGCTTGTTCCGCGGTCGACGCGCCGTCCCCGTCCGTACCCGGCGGTCCGGCCGAGCCCGACCTGCGCCTGGCAGCATCACACCCGGATGAGCAGCTCCGCGCGACAGGTGGCGAAGGCCGTGCTGTGGGTTCTCGCCGTCCTGGTCGGCCTGTTCCTGCTGATGCAGATCGTGCCGTACGGCCGCACCCACTCGAATCCGCGCACCATCGAGGAGCCGCACTGGGATTCGCCCCGTACGCGCGAGCTCGCGGTCCGCGCCTGCTTCGATTGTCACAGCAACGAGACGCGCTGGGTCTGGTACGCGAGCGTCGCGCCGTTCTCCTGGGTCGTGGAGTACGACGTCGCGAACGCTCGCACGATCACCAACTTCTCGGAGTGGAACATTCCCTACCCGTTCGCCGAGTACTCCGGGCTCTCCGTCCGCACCGGCAGCATGCCCCCGTGGAAGTACATGCAGGCGCACCCCGACGCGAGGTTGACCGACGAGGAGAGCCGCGAGCTCGCCCGCGGCCTCGACGCCACGCTGCTCCCGGATCGCTGAGCGCCGATCCCGCGAAGGCCACGCGCCCCCGGGTAGGGTGCGTGTGATACGGGTCAGCATGCCCAGCACGCTCCTCGAGGCCTTCGAGCTACTGGTGGACGCGGAGCGACTCGCGCCGCGCCTCGAGGCTGCGGACAGCGCGCTGGCGCAGCTCCCGGAGCTCGCGGACGAGAAGGCCTGGCTCGCGGCCGCGCGCGCGCGGCTGGCCGGGATCTCCGAGCTCACGCGCGGCAACCTGCTCGATCGCGCGCTGCGGCTCCCGGAGCTCGAGAGCGTGAAGGGCGAGCGCGGCAAGCTGCTCCAGGGTGCGATCGCGGACGAGGTAGAGCGCCTGCAGGCGGGGATCACGCTCGCGAGTGGGGCCCGGTCTCCGCTCCTGGAGATCGTCTTCTCGAACCTCAAGGTGCCCGCGCTGCGGAAGGCCGCGCGTCCCGAGCTGGAGCGGTTCTGCGCGGAGCTCGAGCGCCGGCTCGCGACGAGCTACGCGGTGCGGATCCTCGCGACCGAGCGCCACCAGGACGTCGCGCGCACCGTCCAGCGGCTCGGCGCGGCGGTGGCCACCTGGCGCAGCGTGTTCGTCGACCTGCCGTCGGATGGCGCCGCCGCCGGGCAGCTCCGCGACGAGCTCGCGGAGGCCGGTCGCGGGGTCGAGCTCGCCGTGCGCCAGGCCCGGCTGCTCGCTCAGGCCGCCCTGCTGCCGGCGGCCGAGCTCCTCGATGCCGCGGGCGTGGTCGTCGCGAAGCCGAAGCGCCGCGGGACCGAGGTGGACGCGGACACGCATCCGCTGCTCGAGCAGGATCCGCCGAGCCCGCTGCTGCCGACCGCCGCGGAGCGCGAGGAGATCGCGGCGCTCTCCCCTGCGACCTGAGCGGCCACTGCCCTCAGGTGGAATATAGCCACTAGCGGCGCGCGCAGTGTCCGCGGTCGCGGAGCTCGGGAAACGCGTCGTCCAGCGCCTTCAGCATGTCGACCTGCGGCGAGGTCCGCAGCACGGCCAGCGCGCGCACCGCGACCTCACACCCGTCCGCGTGACGCTTGCTCGCGTGGTACGCGAGCGCGAGCAGCGCCTCCGCGTAGGGCACGTCGAGGGGTTGCGCACCGCCGCGGGCGCCTATGCGCAGAGTGCCTTCGAGGATCGCGATCGCCTCCGCGCGGTCGGTCTCCAGGAGCGCCTGCGCGAGTGCGTTGCGCGCGGCGATCACCCCGGTACTCCTGGCGCCGTACACGGCAACGCCCGTGGTCACGGCGAGCTCGCACGCGGTGCGCGCATGCGCTGACTCCTGGACCAGCTCGATCTGGCAGAGGCTCAGATCGATGCGAGCCGCCGTGGCGGTGCGATCGCGATGCGCGGCCGTCATCCCGTCGCGCAACCGACGAAATTCGGCGCCGGCTTCGTCGAGCTTGCCGAGGTACAGGAGGTTGTTCGCACGCGCACCCGCCGTCTCCTCGAGCTCGGCGGCACCGGGGGTAAACCGCTGACGGGCCACCCCGAGCGCTCGTTCCAGATCCGCCTGAGCCTGGTCGAGGGCACCCAGCTGCTGGAGCGACGCCGCGCGCGTGAGATACGCCGTGCGCAGGCCCGGCGCCGGAATCAGCGAGACCTCCGCGTACAGCGCGATCGCAGCGGTCAGCAGCTCCACCGCCCGCTGCGGCTGGCCACCCGTGTAGGCCCGCTCGGCGCGCGCCTGCAACGCCTCGGCGGTCAGGAGCGGGCTGCCGACCCGGGTCTGGATCGCGTCCAGGTCTGCCTCGATCTCGTCGGTGGCGGTTTGGGTCGCCGTTGCCATGCGCAGCCGCGACACCGCGAGCCAGCCGAGCTGCACGTCGGCGCCGCTGACCTGCGCGAGATGGCGAGCGGACTCGACCTCGCGCCGCGCACGGGCCGAGTCACCCGCGAAGACCAGCTCGCTGATCACTGCGCTCGACCACGCGAGCGCGAGCCCCACGTAGCCGTTGCGCTCGACGGCCGGCCGCAACGCATCGAGCTGCTCGATGGAGCGCGTGCCCTGGTGCTGCGCGGCCGCGTCGATCCGGTCGAGCAGCAGCGAATCATCGGCGGCTTGCGCGGCGGTCGGCCCGGGCGGTTGTGACGGCGGATTCCCCTCGCTACAGCGCGCCGCCGGCAGCACGCGTGCGAGCCCGTCGATGGCATCCGCGACCTGCGCGCGCGAGCCATTGCGTCCGATCGCGCGCGCGCGCGCGAGGTTCTCGCGCCACACGAGGCCGAGGCAGATGCGCTCGCGCTCCTGCTCGAGAGACGGCGCCGAGACGCTGCAGGCTCCGACGAGCTGCTGGGTGATCCCGGCCGCGCGCGCGTCGAGCGTCGATGCGATGCGCTCGCTATCGAAGCCGTACGCACCGACAGCGGCGACCACGCGCGCGCGCAGAACGGCGGTCCAGCCGTCGACACCGCACGTGACTGCGGCCGGAGGGCGCCGCGCCACGACCGCCCACAACACGGCGGCCGTCGCGACCGCCGCCGTCACCGCGGCACCCAGTCGCAGCCGGGCGCCCGGTCGTCGCGTCGGTTGCACGATGCGGCGCACGCTCGCGAACGCCTCGTCGATCGACACGTAGCGTTGCGCGGGGTCCGGCGCCGTCCCGCGCGCGACCGCCTGCGCGAGGGCGCTGCGACGACGGCGCGGGAGCGACGAGCCAGCGAACAGCTCGCCGGCCACCCGCCACCACGCGTACTGATCGCTCGCGAACGTGGCGGCGCCACCGGCCAGCACCTCGGGAGCCACGTAGCCGGGACTCCCCGCCGCCACGAGCTCCGCCCCGCGCTCGGTGGCGAGTCCCAGGTCGAGCACGATCGCCCGGCCCTGCGGTGTCACCATCAAGTTGCTCGGCTTGAGGTCCCGGTGCACGAGACCCGCGCCGTGAAGCGCGCCGACGCCACGCGTGAGGTCGGCCAGGATTGCCAGGCGCGCGGCATCGTCGCGGAGGTGATGCATCGCCTGCTGCAGCGAGAACCCCTCGACGAACTCCATCGCGAGGAACAGCTCGTCGTCGACGATGCCGACGTCGTGAATGGCGACGACGTTTTCGTGGCGCAGCGAGGCGAGTGCGCGGGCTTCGCGCAGCATCTGGTCGCGCTCGCCACGATCGTGGACGGCGTGCGCGATGATCTTGATCGCCACGAGCCGCCGCAGCACGGGGTCGTACGCGCAGAACACCGTTCCCATGCCGCCGCCCGCGACCGCGCGCAGCATCTCGTAGCGACCGAACCGGAGCGGCTCCTCCACCGTCGAATCCATGCTCTCCGTCACGAGCGCCTGACAGTCGTCACACGCCGCCACGTGATCGAGCAGCGCCTCGCGCTCCGCGTCGTGCGCGCCCCCCTGGACCAGGCCAGCAACCTGAAGATCGTCGAGACAGTTCATGTGTTACTGTTCGGGCCGTCGTGTCCGGGTGGCTCGCCGTCGTCGCTCGCGTGACGGCTCGGTATCCCGACATCATCACGCTCGCGCCTCGGCTGGAAACACTGGTCGCGCCGGATTTGCAGGACCAGGTCGGCGCCGCGGCCGATGCGGGGGCCAACGTCGCGATCGACGAGCTCGTGATGGCGTGGGCTACAGGCCTCGGGAGTGTTCGAGCCATCCGCGCGCTCGAGCCGCTCTTCGGGGCGGCGGAGGAGCATTTGCGGGGACGCGGTCACGCCGCCGACGTCGCCGCCGAGGCCGTGCAGCGCGCGCGCGTGATCTTGATGATCGGCGACCGCGGCCCACCCGCAGTCTTCTCGTATGCAGGTCGGGGCGCGCTGGGCGCGTTCGTCCGCGTGGTGTGCGTCCGGCAGGCATTGCAGCAGGCGCGCGCCACCAAGCGGCGCGCGGTGGTGGTCGACGAGCTGCGTCCGTACGACAGCGTCGGCAGCGACCCCGAGCTCGACCTGCTGCGCAGTGAATATCGCGATCAGGTGAACCGCGCGATGCTCGATGCCTGGACACAGCTGTCCCGGCACGATCGCTTCGTCCTGTCGCTTCACCTCCACGCGCGGCATTCGATCTCCGAGATCGCGACGGTCTACGGTATTCATCGGGTCAACGCGGCCCGCAAGCTCGCGGCGGCCCGGACGGCCTTGCTGCAGGCGACGCGCGTGCTCCTGCAGGGGACGCTGGGGGTGTCGCCCGCGACCGCGAGCTCGGTGCTGCGACTGACACCATTTGGTCTCAGCGTGAGCGAGCTCGCGCCGGCGACCGACGTCCTGCGCGCGCTGCGCCGCGATGCCTAGGGACTGGTCGCGATCACGGCGACGTCGCCGTCGGCAACCACGTAGCCGAGCTGGTTCAGGCGATCGCCACCGTAGAACGGATCGAAGAAGTCGCTCGTGCTGCCGAGATTGGCACCTCGGAGCACGAATGGCCGGACGCGATCGTAGCCTCCGGGGACCGCGGCGATCGCGACGTACGCCGCGGTGACGTCATCGGACGGGGCGAGCGAGAACTCTGCAAACGACGCCGGCAGCGTCGGCACGTGAAGGGTCGCGCCGGCATGCGGGCCGACCACGATCCACTCGAAGTCGCGCACGGTCCCCGTGCGGATTCGTAGCGTCGCGGTCGCGACATCGGCGGGGCTGCCGACCTCCGTCCACGTCACGGTCGACGTGGCCGCCGCGTACGTGCCACGCGCGGTGACCGTCAGAAGATCCGCGTTCGCGAGGTCGATCGTCGCGGTAATCGGCGCGGGTGCCCGCGTGACGATCAGCTGCTGACTGGAGCGGTCGAGGCGCACGCGCGTCTCGACCGACGCCCCCGCGATGCTCGCGTGCCGGAGCGTCTGCGTCGCAGTTCCGTTCGTCACCGTGACGGGGAAGTGGCTGCCTAGCACCGGGTAGAACCCGCCGATCACGAGATCGAGTGCGGGGGTGACCTCGGTCCCGGCGGGGACGTGCTTCAGGGTCAGCGTCGACGTGACGACGGGGGTGAAACCGCTGCCCACATCGATCACGGCGCCAGCGGCCACCGGTTTGCCCGGTGCGTACACCGTGGCGATCGGCCGGTACGACCCGTCCAGAGCCTCCGCGTAGAAGTCGGCCGTGGTGCAGTCCGCGCGGAGCTTCAACGTGACCGAGCGCGCATTGGTCGTGTTGCCCGCGTTCAGGTCGCACGTCGAGTGGAACAGGAAGTTCTGCGCGGTGGGTGCCGCGCCCGCCGGCACGCTGACGGTCACGTCGAACGACGTGGCCGGGACGCGCCTCGGCGTGCCGATGGTCAGCTCGTCACCGTTCTTCACGCCGAGGTACGTGTACATGTTGGGCAGGTCTCCGGCGGCCTTCACCGACGCGGGCGCGACCGTGACGCTGCCACCGTACGGCAAGGACGCCGATGCCGTGCCGGTCGCATCGGTCGCCACCTCGGCGACGACTGCATCGTCTTGCCCGAGAAACACGACGGCGCGCCCGACGGCGGGCGCACCGCCCGGGTCCCACACGTGAAGCGTCACCGAGCCGGTCCCGGCATCGGCGACGGCATCGCCCGCCAGGGAGCCGTCTGGCAGGGTGCCCGGGTTCGAATCGTCACAGGCCGAGATGGTGAGCAGACCGAGCAGGAGCGCGCGAGAGGTCAGGTTCATGCCTGGTGGTGCCGGGGGGGTTCCGTCCGTGCGCTGGTCGGACCACTGGCGTGCCCACTGGCAGAGCGAGCCGCTACTACGCGCCGAGCGTCCGGCTCGGCGGGCGCAGCGTGCCGTCGAGGTTGAAGCCGCCGATCGACTCCTCGAGCTCGAACGCGACCTCGTGCAGCCGGCCCGCCTGCGCGACGGCGGCCTCGGAGCCGGCCAGCAGATCGGCCGTGATGTGCCGGACCGAGTCCATGTTGCGCGCGATCTGGTCCGACACCATGGCCTGCTCGTGCACGGCCGAGGACGTCTCCTGCACGACCGTGATCAGCGAGGCGAGGCCCGTCAACGTCGCGGTCACGAGCTCGGTGCCGGTGCCGACGTCGCGGGTGCCGATCTCCATCGACTGGATCGCGGCCTGCGTCTGCTCCTTGATCGTCTGGATCAGGATCTCGATGTCCTTCGCCGACTGCCCGACGCGCCGGGCGAGCGACGACACCTCGTCGGCGACCACCGCGAAACCGCGGCCCTGCTCGCCGGCATGGGCCGCCTCGATCGAGGCGTTCAGCGCGAGCATCGAGGTCTGCTCGCTGATCTGGCGGATCACCTCGACGATGTTGCCGATCCGTTTGCTGCTCTCCGCGAGGTCGCGCATCTTCTGCGCCGCGTCGTCGACGCTGATGCGGATCTGGCCCATGCGACTCACCGTCGAGCCGACGGCGCTGCTGGACCGCTCCGCCACGCGCGTGGCCTCGGCTGCGTTGCCCGCGACCTGCTGGATCGACGCCGAGAGCTCCGTGATCGCGGTGGTCGAGCTCTCGATCTTCAACGTCTGCGTCTTCAGCCCGTCGAGCATCTTGAGCGACGCTGCGCTGATCTCCGCGCTCGACGCGCCGACCTGGAACGCGGCCGACTGCACGCCCGTGGCGAGGCGATGCACGCGCTCGAACGTCTGGTTGATGTTGTCGGCGAGATCCGAGATCTCGTCGCGCGAGCTCACGACGATGCGGTGCGAGAGGTCCGCGTCGCCCGCGAGCAGGTCGTGCGATTGCGTGACCATCTGGAGGATCGGCCGCGTGATCCAGAAGCCGAGCAGCAGCGCGACCAGCAGCGACAGCCCGATGCCCACGGCGATCTCCCCCCACGGAGCGCGACTCGCGGGATCGACGAGGTGGGCGCGGCTGCGGGCGACGCACAGCTTGCCGACCACCCCCGGGTCGGCATTGCGATAACCGTCCAGCGGCTCGCAGTAGAAGTCGTAGTCGCCCTCCGGGAGCCGGATGACATCGCGCGTGTCGTTGCCGAGCGTGATGTGCACGAGCGCATCCGGCTGCATGGCCCGCGCGACCGTCTTCGGGTCACCGGGGAGCGCGGACGCGAGCAGCGTCCCGGTGTCGATCAGGACGGGACGGTACTGGAGGCCGGGCTCGGAGTCGGTCTGGGCGGCATACTCGGCCACGAGGCGCTGGAGGTTGACGCCTATCAGGATCCCCCCGACGAGGTGGTCGGTCCATGGGGGGGGCGCGTAGACGGGAAGCGCCGTGACCAGGTACGCGACGCCGTCGATGCGCTGGATGCGGTGCGCGAAGATGCTGCCGCTCCGCGCCCGGTCGACGGCAGCGATGGCCGACATCTGCGCCGCGACCACCGGGGAGTCCGCCGGCGCCCAGCGCAGCGCCCCGGTCGTGCCGAACACGAGGAACAGGTCGGGCTCGATTCCGTTGGAGCCCGAGACGCGCTCGTACAGCGACTGTGCCGTCGGTCCGAGGACCGCATCCTCCTCGGTGATCGGCAGCCCGGCGTCCTTGCCGAGGGCCTCGCGGAGGTTGGTGATCTCGCTCGCGAGGATCTCCGTCGTGCCGGTCTGCGCGCGACCGAACTGCTCCTGAAACGACAGGTAGCGGTGCAGCGGGGTGACGAGGAACGCGCCGCGGTTGCCGAGCTGAGAGCGGTGCCGCACGACCACGGCGCCGCCGACGATCAAGAGCCCGGCCAGCGTGAGACACGCGAGCAAGAACTTGAGGAACATCGGGATCCGCCGCCCGTTACCAGCCATGTCGCCATCCTGCGCCGAGTCGCGGCATCGGTGGTTCGGTGCGGTCGAGATACGTACGCAGCTCGGATCTGAGCGGGCTCAGTAGCCGCCGGTCACGATCACCTCGTCGACGTCGCCGCGCTTCGCGGCGTTCGAGTTGATCGCGCGCGAGCACTTCACGCGATCGATCGTGAAGCCCTTGTAGATGCTGCGGACGAGCGGCGTGTCGCTGTTGGACAGCATCACCCGGCAGCCGCGCCGGACCAGCGCGCGTGCCGTCTCCGCGAGCTCGCGCTGCTGGTCGGGGCCGAACGCACTCGTGGTGTAGCTCGTGAAGCTCGAGGTCGGCGTGAGCGGGTCGTACGGCGGATCGAAGTACAGGAAATCGCCGCGGGCCGCATCGACCACCGCATCGCGGTAGTCACCGGAGCGAAGGTCCGCGTTCACGAGCACCCGCGCCGCCGCCTGCAGGGCGTCGGGCACGCAGATCGGCGGATCGGTGTAGCGACCGATCGGGACGTTGAACGCACCGGCCCGGTTCACGCGCCACAGGCCGTTGAAGCACGTTTTGTTCAGGTAGATGAACGTCGCCGCGCGCTCCGCCGTGCTCCACTCGACCTCGCGGTCGTTCCAGCGCGTGCGCACGTCGTAGTAGTGCGCCTCGCTGTGCAGCGTCCGGTGACGCTCGAGCTGCTTGATGACACCCGCGACGTCGCGCCGGATCGTCGTGTAGAGCCCGACGAGATCGGGGTTGAAGTCCGACAGCACCGCACGCGGCGGCGCGACGCGGAAGAACAGTGCCGCCCCACCCGCGAACGGCTCGAAGTAGCGGCCGAACGTCGTCGGCAGGCGCCGTGTGAGCTCGGGTAGGAGCCGGGTCTTGCCGCCGACCCACTTGATGACGGGAGCTGCAACGGGCGATGTGAGCGGTGCGACACGAGTCCTCGAGCTCGCGTGCCCCGACGTGCGAGAAACCATAAAAAAATGGTCGAGTGCGCGGGATCACGGGGCCAATTTCCGGCGGTGATTCGAGGTGACGCACTGCACTTCAGCGTTCACTTCAGTAAGGTGTTACCGACAAGCTGAGATATCCTGATCGCGATGACGTCCGCACGCGCGATCCTGACGAGCAGCTTTCTTGCGTTCGCCGCATGCGATAGCGGCGTCGTCATCGAGGTGCGCACGTCGGCGAGCGCACCGGCGGATACGGTCGAGCTGTTCTTGGTTGCCGATCCCATCCCCGAGCCGGGTGTCGTGGAGGCCGTGCAACCTCCAGCGATGGGCGCGCCGATCACCGGCGCCGTGTACCACCGCGATCAACCGGCGCGCTTCATCGCCGACGTGGGGGCGGATGGCATCGCGGTCTTCCAGATCGAGCCGGGCGACGTCACCGGTCGAGTGGCGCGCATGATTGCCGTCGGGACCACCGACGGCGCGCCCACCTCGGCCGCGCTCGTGACCACGCCGATCAAGGCCTCGGGGACCCGGCAGTACCTCGTCGATCTGGAGGCCGCGGATGGCGCGCTCGAGCTCGAGCCGTCCGATGCCAGCACGGCGCCGCACGTCAAGGTGTGGCTCGCCGAGGCGACCGGCAGCGCGTGCCTCGCGTTCGAGCGCGGCTCGCTGGTGAATTTCATCGTCCCCCCTGACGACTCGGACTGTGACGGTGTGACCGATGACCACGAGCAGCAGGTGTGCACGTACATCGCCGGGCAGACCGACGCCGGCACGGCGACGCCGCCCGAGGTCGCGACGTGCATCGGTGCCGTCGACGACCTCGCCGGTACCTGCGCGCTCGGGCTGCCGAACCGCTGCGATCCGCGCGACTCGAATTCGGCGCCCCCCGCGTGCCACGGCGGCGAGCTGTGCGTCCCGAGCGCGTTCTGCAGCCCGAGCAACCGGTGCGTCGGCGCCACCACGCCAACCGAGCTCGACAGGTGCCTGGCCGCGGGGGTCCTCGCTTTACCTCAGAGCGTCTTGGCCGTCCCGGGCATCACGTGCGCCGTGCCGATGCGGCTCGACGGGGCAGGCATGGACGCGCTCTTCGAAGTCTGCGCCGAGACCCACACGCTCACGGTCACGAGCTTCTCGGGCGGCTGCGCAGACGCCCTGCTCGCGAACGTCGCCGCGACCGGGCTGGGCGGGTTTTCTCGGGAGATCGACATCGGGCAGATCGGGCAGCCCGCCACGCGCATGATGCGAGTCAAGGCGTCGAGGAGTAGTAACTCGACGACGGAGTGCGCGTTCGATCTCGACATCAGCGGCACGCTGCCACCCTCCTCGACTTCGTTGGGATTGATCGAGCCCGCCGTGATCGTGATGCGCCCGAACACACCCGGAGCGACGCATTCGATCGCCCTGCCCGTCCGGTTCACGTCGCACGTGACCACAGAATGCGCTGTGGTCAATTTCGAGTGTCACTTCGACTATCCCGAAGACAAGGTCTTCACGTGCGTGCAATGACCGGCGTACGTAACGCGGGTCGGGCGCTCTGCGCCGCCGGCGTCACGGCACTGGCCGCGCTGGCTGCATGTGACAGCGGCGTGGTCATCGTGGTGCGGACGACGACCGCGGCCCCGGCCGACACCGTGGAGCTGTTCCTCGCGCACGAGCAGGTCTGCGGACCCTCGGAGCCCAAGCCGTGCGCGATCCAGCCGCCGGGAGCACGCTCCCTGTTGCCGGGCTTCATCTACACGCGCGACGAGGTCGCGAGCTTCACCCAGCCAGTGGGCGCCGATGGGAGCGCACGCTTCCGGCTGGAGCCCGGTGCCACCGATTCGCAGGTGCCGCTGTTCGTGGCCATCGGCACCATGGCCGGTGTCCCGACCTCTGCGATGCTGGTCGCACGGGCCGAACCCATCGATGCCGCCGGACCGCTGAAGCTCGTGGTCGACCTCGCGCCGGCCGATGCCGAGCTCGCGGTCGCGCCCGTGGCCCCCGTCAGCTCCGGCGAGCACGTCCAGCTCTGGACGCAGCCCGGCCCGCCGCAGAGCACGTGTCTCGCGTTCGAGCGCTACGACGGAGCTGACGTGGTGCGGAAGTTCATCGTGCCGGCGGACGATCCAGATTGCGACAGCGTGACCGCCCAGGAGAAGTCCGGGTGCGAGCGGGTCGCCGGCGCGGGCACGGTGGGCAACACGCCACCCGAGGCGGCCACCTGCATCGGAGACGTCCCCGACGCGCCAGGCAAGGGAGCCTGCGCACTCGGCGCGCGCTCGTGCGAGCTCGACGCGAGCCTCAGCTGCGTCGGCGGTCAGACCTGCGTGCCCCGCGGGGTGTGCGAGCGGTGCGGCGACGCCACGAGCCTCGAGGCCGCCGGGAGGTGCCTGATCGCAGACAATGTCCCCGGACTGGGAACCCTGACCCGACTCGTCTGCACGGTGCACTTCGAGACCACCCTGGTGGCGAGTGGTGGCTACCGCTACACCGCCTGCTCGGGAGACGCGTACCCGCTGCGCCTCGATGGGTTCCGCGACGGGTGCGAGGTTCCGCGCTTCGCGCGCATCGAGATGGCGTCTCTCGTGACGACCGAGGGCGAAGTCGACCTCACCCCGGCTGCGGCGATGGGCCAGGACGTGTTCAAGCTCCGGGCGCAGGTGATGAGCGGCGCGCACGGCTGCGAAATGGATGTGACGGTCGACGGCTCGCTCTCGTCGCCAACGCGCGAAGTAGCGTCGGTCCAGACGGTGACGATGCGCGTGGACCCGACGGACCCCACGACGCACGGGCTCGGGTTCCCGCTCGTCGTGCGAGGGACGTACGGCGGCGCGTGCGGCGAGGCGGCTCCCTTCGCATGCGCCTGGAGCGACACCTCCGACCCGATGTTCAAATGCCCGAACTGATCGCGCGCGGCGGCGGTGCGGAGCGGCTGCGCGGGCCGACCCGCTGGGCGCCTAACCGGCCTGGAGCGTGTCGTATGCGTGGAACGTCATCGAGAACGTCGCGCGCCCTTCGGTGAGGCTCCGCACCCGCGTCGAGTAGCCGAACATGTTGCGCAGCGCGACGTTCGCGACGACCACGCGCTTCGTACCGCGGGCGCCGACGTCCTGCACCTGACCGCGGCGCTGGTTGAGGTCGCCGATGACGGCGCCGAGAAACTCGTCGTCGACGTGGACCTCCACCGCCATGATCGGCTCGAGCCGTGACGGGTGCGCTGCCTTCACCGCGTACCGGAACGCTTCTGCCGCCGCCGCGCGCGCGCCGATCTCGCCGTTCGCACCCTCGCGCAGCGTCACCGACGTCAGCTGCACGGCAACGTCTTCCAGTGGATAGCCGTCGGGTCCGCTCGACGCTGCATCGCGTAATCCCTGCATTGCCGCCTCGACGATCACGTCGGGCAGAAGCGCGCTCGCCGGCAGCGACTGGCCGAACTCCATGCCGCTCCCGCGCGGCCGGCTCGAGACGCGGCACGTGGCCTCGCCGTAGATCGCCTGCGGGTTCGCGACGCTCGCTTCGCGCTCGAACACCGCGCGTCCGTCGCCCTCGCCGAGGACCGTCTCGCGATAGACGACCTGGGGCTTGCCGGCCCGCGCGAGCACGCCGTACTCGCGCTTCATCCGATCGACAATGATCTCGAGGTGCAGCTCGCCCATGCCGCGGATCAGCGTCTGCCCGGTGTCCGGATCCTCGTGAAACTTGAACGTGGGATCTTCCTCCGCCATCTTGCCGAGCGCGAAATCGAGACGCTCCTTTGCGGCGGACGTATCCGCCTCGATGGCCTGCGAGATGACGGGCTCGTACGTGTCGATGCGCTCGAGCAGGATCGGCGCCTTCGGATCGCACAGCGTGTCTCCGGTGGTCGCGTCCTTGAGGCCCGCCGCCGCGACGATCTCTCCGGCGACCGCCTTTTCGAGCCGCTCGCGCTTGTTGGCGTGGATCCGGAACAGCCGCGCGACCTTCTCCTTCTTGCCCGTGCGGACATTCAGGACCTCGGCACCCGCCTCGAGCGTGCCGCTGAAGACGCGGAGGAACACGACCTTGCGGCCCTCGTCCATCGCGATCTTGAACGCGAGCGCCGCGAACGGCTCGCTGTTCTTCGGCGCCCGCGTGAGCCGCTCGGTCCCCTCGCCACCCGGGGTCCGGGGGTCGACGCCCTGCACCGGTGGCACGTCGGCGGGCGAAGGCAGGTACGCGAGCACGGCGTCGAGCAGCGGGTGGATGCCCTTGTTGCGGAGCGCGGTGCCCGCGAGCACCGGGACGATCGTCACCGCGATCGTCGCCTTGCGAATCACCGCGTCGAGCTCGGCCGGGGTGATCTCGTGACCCTCGAGATATTTTGCCGCGATCGCATCGTCGAGGTCCGCGAGCGCCTGCAGCATCTGGTCGCGCGCGTCGGCGGCCGGGGCGATGTACTCCGCCGGGATGGCGGTCACCTCGGGCGCGTCCTCGAGGTCGCCCGAGAACATCAGCGCCTTCATGCGGACGAGATCGATCACGCCATCGAAATCGTCCTCGCTGCCGATCGGGAGCTGGATCGCGACGGCGTTCGCGCCGAGACGCTCGCGGATGTCCGCGATCGCCCCGGGGAACGATGCCCCGACGCGATCGAGCTTGTTGATGAACGCGAGGCGCGGAATCTTGAACTTGTCGGCCTGGTGCCAGACGGTCTCCGACTGCGGCTGCACGTGCGCGACGCCGCAGAACACGACGACGGCGCCGTCGAGGACGCGCAGGCTGCGCTCGACCTCGATCGTGAAGTCGACGTGACCCGGCGTGTCGATCAGGTGGATCTCGTGCTTCTTCCAGTCGAACGTGATCGCGGCCGCGGTGATCGTGATCCCGCGCTCGCGCTCCTGGTCCATCCAGTCCATCTCGGTCTCACCGTCGTGGACCTCGCCGACCTTGTGGATCTTGCCCGCGAGGAACAGGAACCGCTCGGACACGGTGGTCTTGCCCGCGTCGATGTGAGCGACGACGCCGAGATTGCGAACCTGATCGATCTTCGCCATGGAGCGCTCCGGGCAGGCTCTATACTACGGGCCAGACATGTGCGCGATGCGCTCCAGCACCACGGTCCTCGCCATGAACCATTCCGTGGGCCTGCTTGCCGGGCTGCTTGTCGGGCTGCCTGCGTGCGGCGGCGGCGACCCCGGCGCTTCACCCGACGCGACCGTGCTCGATCACTACGACCTCGGCAGCTGCGGCGCGGTCGACGTGCTGGCGCTCGCGGCCGGCACTCATGTCGACGCCGGCTCGACCATCGCGTTCACGCACAACCCGCCCGTCACCGGGCCGCACTATCCGATGTGGGCGGCGTACGACCGCTCGTACCCCTCGCTCGCGCGGGGCTACTGGTTGCACGATGCCGAGCATGGTGCCGTGGTCTTCGCGTACCGCTGCGATCCGGCCGCTGCCGGGTGCGCCGACGACATCGCCGCGCTCGAAGCCGCGGTGCGCGCCCTCCCCACGGACCCCACGTGCACGGCGCCGGTCCGCCAGCGCGCCATCGTCGTGGCGGACCCCGCGCTGCCCGCCGACGTCCGCATCGCCGCCGTCGCGTGGGGCTTCGCGTACACCGCCACCTGCGTGGATCCCGACGCCCTCGCGATGTTCGCCGCCCTGCACTATCGCCACGCCACGGAGGACACGTGTGCCGCCGGCGCCACCCTCGGCGGCACGGCCATCGCGCCGTGACCACACGAGCAGGCGCCAGCGCGCCTACGCGCTGAGGTTCGGCGTCGACGTGGCGCCCTGGAACGGCGGCACCATCAGCCGCAGCTCGCTCTCGATCCAGCGCGCGATGTCCTTGTCCGTCGCCGCGTAGCCATGCCGCTTCATCACGGCCTCGAGGATCGCCTCGAAGGTCGCGCAGTTCGCGGGGCGCTTCTCCCGGTCGAACGACATCGCGCCGAGCACCACCGCGTCGAGCTCGACCGGAAGATCCGGTCGAACCTCCGACGGGGGCGGCAGGTGCGGCCACTTCTCGACGCCCAGGTGAGCGAGCGCCACGAGGTCGAGGTTCACTGCGTGTCCGGTCAGGATCTCGAAGCCGACTGCCGACACCGAGTACACGTCGGCGCGCACGTCGACCCGCTCGCCCACGCGCTGCTCGGGCGCCATCATCGACGGCGTACCCTTCGTCTCGCCGGCGACCGTCACGTGCGACTGGTTGGCGGCCTTCGCGATCCCGAAGTCGACCACCTTCACCCCGCCCTGCCGGGACACGAGCACGTTGGCGCTCTTCACGTCGCGATGGATCACGCCGAGTGGCATGCCGTCCGCACCGACCGCCGTGTGCGCCGCGTTCAGGCCGTCGCAGATCCGGCAGAGGATCCCGAGCCCGACCGCGATCGGGACCGGCCGCCCGCCCCCACGCGCCGACGCGAGCACGCGCTCGAGGTCCACGCCTTCGACGTAGTCCATCACGATCACGTAGTCGTTGCCGATCTTGCCGAGATCCTGGATCGCGACGACGTTCGGGTGCGCGATCCGCGCTGCCAGGCGCGCCTCGTCGAGGAAGTGCTCCACCGCGCGCTGATTGCGCGCGAGGTGGGCATGCATGACCTTGACCGCGACGAGCTTCTCGAAGCCCGCCTCACCCTTGCTGCGCGCCATGTACACGTCCGCCATGCCGCCCGAGCCGAGCCGGCGGATCACCTCCCAGCGGCCGATCATCTGCCCCGGGGCGAACTCGCTGCCGAGGTCGGAGAAGCTCCCGGACGGTGACGGCTGCGGCGGGTTGCTCGGATCGTGCGGGCCGGTGACCCCGGTCGGCGCGGTCTGAAACCCGGGGCGCGAGGCCGGGCCGCTGATGCCCGGCTCCGTCGAGGCCAGCGCGGGATCGCGGGTTGCCGTGCGAGCGGCCTGCTGTCCGGAGCTCAGCATGCCGAGCACCAGGAGCAGGAGGCCGATCGCCGCGGCGCCCGTGCCCGCCCCGACGACGCCCACCGGGAGGCTCGCGACCGTGGGCGGGACCGCGACCACGATGTGCGCGGCGGGCTCCGAGAGGAGCTGCCGGGTCTCCGTCTTCACACCGGCCGCAATGGGCCGGCCGATCGGGGTCGACTTCTCGCCCAGCTCGAACCGGCCGTCGATCTTCGCGGCGGCGAGCCGGGCGATCGCCTCGCCGAGCGCGAGCTTGCGCATCACCCCGACATAGCCGCCTTTGGACGGCGTGGGCTCGACCCCGGGTTGCGGCGTGACGGGGAGCGGGACCGTCTCGATCACCTCCGCGACCACGACGTCGGAGCCCTCGAGGTCGAGCCACGACATGGTCTTGCCGGTGTGCGAGCGGAACTTCGCGCCCTCGGGCTGCGTGAGCAGCGGCACCGGCTTGCCCCCCTCGAGGTGGCCGATCTCGACGACCTCCAGCGCGTTCGGATTGAACTGCAGATCGCCCTGCGCCTGCGCATCTCTGGCCGAGTCGACATCGCCCTCGACCACTTGCCTCACCGGCCGCAGCCCGGCGAGATTCACCGCGCGCTCGTGGACCTGACCCCGGGCGCTCTTGAGGTCGCCATCGAGCTGCCCCATGGCCTGGATCATGGCCGTGGTGGCCTCCGGCGTCATCCCGCCGGTGGCCTTGCGGGTGAACCCGTACCCGAGCGCCCCCCCACCCGCCACGATCAGGACCGCGCCGAGCGCGATCGTGGCTCTACCCACGCTTGCCTCCGAACTTGTCCGGCTGCGCGCCCGCGGGCGCATCCGCCTGGACCCCGACCGTCACCTCGTTCGCCCCTGCCTTCACCGTGACGTCTTGCTCGATGGGTGTGGTCGACCGCGTGCTCCACGCGCGCAGCTTGTACTTGCCCGGGGCGAGCCGCTTGAATGCAAACGCGCCCTTCTCGTCGGTGACGACGTACGAGGGGGCCGACACGACCGCGATGAACGCGCTCATGTTCGCGTGCAGGTTGCAGCCGAGGCGGATGAAGCCCGGCTTCTCGAACGTGAACGACCGCGCCTCGCCGGCCTTGTAGAGCCCGAGATCGAACGACGCGAGCTGCGAGGTCGAGAACACGTTGTGAAACACGTTGTCGAAGTTCGGGAACGAGATCGTCGAGCCCACCGACACCGCGACGAGACTCGGCAGGAACTCGCGTCCGCGCTGCTCGATGACGACCTGCCTGGGCATGCGCGGCTTCCACTTGCCGCTCGCGGGCTCGAGCGTCACGAGCCCGTACGCGCCACCGGGCTTGCCGCCGATCGTCATCGTGCCGGCGAGCGCACCGACCTGCTTCGGCGGAGCGACCTTCGCGGCCTCGTCGTCGGCCTCGGAGTTGCCGACGACCTTGGGCTGCGGCGCGGCCGTGACGTCGACCTTCGCGGTGGGCGTGGTCACGCGCGTCGGGGCGCCGGCTCGGTACAGCGGGGCGAGGGACACGAGGGCGTCGGGTCCGACGAGGAGCTCGGCCGTCGAGAACAGCTGCTCGGCGAGGTTCTTGTTGCCGCGGTCGAGCGCGAACTGCGCCTTGTCGAGCTGGTCGGCCGCCTCGCGCAGCGTCTGCGCCTTCTCCTGCGTCGGTCCGGACTTCACCGGTGCGGGTGCGGGCTTGCTCGCGTCGGCCGCCACGGGTCCCGGCGCGCCCGGGCGGCGAGCCGGACTCTGCGGGCCGGCGGCCGCGGGCGAGGCGCACGCGAGCGCGAGAATGGCGAGCGCAGCGGCGCCAGCGACGGACGAGTTCTGCACGGGCATCTGGCCGATATTATGGACCAAGCGCGTGCTAGTTTCCTGGCCGCCATGGTGTTCGGACTGTTCTCGAAGGAAAAAGCGCTGCAGAAGACGGTCGAGCGGGCGACCAACTACCTGGCGCAGCACGTCGATCGGCAGGCCGCCCTCGACCAGCTCGTGGCCACGGGCACGGACGAGGCGCTGTTCGGGCTGTGCAAGCGGTTCACGATCACGAGCAGCAAGGGCGTCGAGGACGAGCAGGAGAAGTCGTGGGTCGTCGACGCGCTGGCGTCGAAGGGCGTGGCCGTGCTCGGCCCGCTCGTGCGCTTCATGAAGACCGCGCCGCACCTCGGCTACTCGCTGCAGGTGCTCGGCCGCGTCGCCGATCACGCCAGGACGATCGAGGTCGTGGACGAGCTATTCGCGAGCGAGCCGCCCGGCTACGTCCGGATGCCGGACCGGCGGATCGATCTGCTGCGCTGGTTCTCCGAGTGGAAGGCCGGCACCGACGCCGAGGTCGTGCAGCGGCTCGCGCCATACGTGGTCGATTTCGACGAGAACTCGCGCTTCGTGGCGATCGAGGGCATGGCGGGTCGCGAGCCGGGGCTGATTGCCCCGCCGCTGATCGCGGCGCTGATCCGGCCGGAGGAGGAGTCCGGCCGGATCAAGCGCACGATCGTCGAGGTACTCGCCGCAGCGAAGGCGTCGCTGGGCGATCAGGTGCAGGCGGTCGCGGCGGTGATCGAGGGATCGGGTCCGCTGTCGCAAGACTTCGTGATCGCGAACGGCATCCTCACCCGCCGCTGACCCGCCGCTGAAAAGCGCGTTACAAAGTCGGGCATGTCCACCACGGCCGCCATGCTCGCCACGGTCCCGATGTTCGCGGGGCTCGATGACCACGAGCGAGCGCTGCTCGCGGAGCGGGTCGATATCAAGGAGCTCGTCGCGGGCGAGATGCTGTTCCAGTACGGCGATCCCGGCGACTACATGGTCATCGTGAAGCGCGGCAAGGTGGAGCTCTTCGTGAAGACGAAGACCGGCGAGAGCGTGTTCCTCGAGACGGTGGGTTCTGGCGAGTTCTTCGGCGAGATCTCGCTGCTCGATGCGGGGCCGCGCACCGCCGCCGCGAAGTGCGTCGAGAGCGGCGAGGCCATCATCGTCGACCGCGGCGACCTCGACGAGTTGCTGAAGTTGCAGCCGAGCGCCGCGATGGACCTGCTGGTCGCCGCCGGCAAGCGCATGCGCGTGTCGCAGCAGCTGCTGCGCAACCAGGCCGCGCGCAACGCGAACGAGGTCGAGGAGCATGCGGCCGCCAGGGGGCCGCTGATCGTGCGCATCGCCGATGTCGTCGCCGAGTTCGCGGGCAGCATCACGTTTCTCGTCCTCCACATCGTGCTCTTCTTCATCTGGATCATCTTGAACCTCCACCTCTTCACGTTCGGCAACTGGGACGAATACCCGTTCGGGTTGCTCACGATGGCGGTGTCGCTCGAGGCGATCGTGCTGGCGACGCTGCTGCTGTTCTCGTCCAACCGCCAGGGCGTGCGCGATCGTATCCGCGCGAACATCGAGTACGACGTGAACCTGAAGGCCGAGCTGCAGATCCAGCACATGCACGAGAAGATCGATCAGCTCCACGCGCAGGTGCTCGCGCGACTCGACTCGCTGGATCCGAAGCGCCGTCCCGCGTGATAAACAGCGGCCGATGCCGCGACGCCGTGATCTCGAATCGGTCCTGATCATCGGCTCGGGGCCGATCGTCATCGGCCAGGCCTGCGAGTTCGATTACTCCGGGACGCAGGCGTGCAAGGCGCTGCGCGAAGAGGGCCTGCGCGTGGTCCTGATCAACTCGAACCCCGCGACGATCATGACCGACCCGGATGTCGCGGACGCGACGTACGTCGAGCCGCTGACGGTCGAGGTGCTGGACAAGGTCCTCGCGCGCGAGCGGGTCAGCGCGATCCTGCCGACGCTCGGCGGGCAGACGGGCTTGAACCTCGCGATGGCCGCGAGCAAGGCGGGCGTGCTCGCGAAGCACGGGGTCGAGCTGCTCGGGGCGAGCGTCGAGACGATCGAGATGGCGGAGGACCGCGCGCTGTTCAAGCAGGCGATGGCCCGCATCGGGCTCTCGTGTCCGGTGTCGGTGCTCGTGACCACAGTCGAGGAGGCGCGCGCGGCGATCGACGAGATCGGATTCCCCGCGATCCTGCGGCCGTCGTTCACGATGGGCGGCTCCGGTGGCGGCATCGCCTACAACCGCGGCGAGCTCGATCGCATGGTGCAGTTCGGGCTCGACCAGTCACCCGTGCGGTCGATCTTGCTCGAGCAGAGCGTGCTCGGCTGGAAGGAGTTCGAGCTCGAGGTGGTCCGCGACTCGAAGGACAACGCGGTCATCGTGTGCTCCATCGAGAACCTCGATCCGATGGGCGTCCACACCGGCGACTCGATCACGGTCGCACCGGCGATGACGCTGACGGACAAGGAGTACCAGCGCATGCGAGACGCCTCGATCGCGGTGCTCCGCGAGGTCGGCGTGACGACGGGCGGCTCCAACGTGCAGTGGGCCGTGGATCCGAAGACGGGCCGCATGCTCGTGATCGAGATGAACCCACGCGTGTCACGCAGCTCCGCGCTGGCCTCCAAGGCGACGGGGTTCCCGATCGCGAAGATCGCCACGAAGCTCGCGATCGGCTACACGCTCGACGAGCTGCAGAACGACATCACGCGCGTCACACCCGCGTCGTTCGAGCCCACACTCGATTACGTGGTCGTGAAGTGGCCGCGCTTCGCGTTCGAGAAGTTCCCGAGCGCGACCCCGACGCTGGGCCCCCAGATGAAGAGCGTCGGCGAGGCGATGGCGATCGGCCGTACGTTCCGGGAGGCCCTCGGCAAGGCGATCCGATCGCTCGAGACCGGCCGCTCAGGGTTCGACTTCGGCGAGGCCGGCCCCGCGGGCGATCCGGCGCAAGACCTGGAGGACATCTGTCGCGCGATCGCGGTGGCCACGCCGGATCGGCTGTTCCAGGTCGCGCGAGGCTTCTCGCTCGGGCTCACGCTCGAGCGGGCGCACGAGCTGACGAGCATCGATCCGTGGTTCCTGCATCACGTGCACGCCGTGGTCGAGCTCGAGCACGGGCTCGTGGGCAAGGCGCCCGGCAGCGTCGACCTGCGCCCGTACAAGCGGGCCGGCATCTCGGACCGGCGCATCGCGCAGCTCACGGGCTCGCGCGAGGACGAGGTGCGCGCCGCGCGCTGGGCCGCGAACCTGCATCCCGTCTACAAGCGCGTGGACACCTGCGGCGCCGAGTACGAGGCGCAGACGCCGTACCTGTACTCGTCATACGAGGACGAGTGCGAGGCCGCGCCGACCGCGAATCGCAAGGTGATGATCCTCGGCGGCGGGCCGAACCGAATCGGTCAGGGGATCGAGTTCGACTACTGCTGCGTGCACGCGGCGATGGCGCTGCGCGAGATCGGCATCGAGTCGATCATGGTGAACTGCAATCCCGAGACGGTGTCGACCGACTACGACACGTCGGATCGGCTGTACTTCGAGCCGCTGACCCTCGAAGACGTGCTCGAGATCTGTCACGTCGAGAAGCCCTGGGGCGTGATCGTCCAGTTCGGCGGGCAGACCCCGCTGAAGCTCGCGGTCGCGCTGGCCGCCGCGGGCGTCCCCATCCTCGGTACGACCGCCGACGCGATCGACCGCGCGGAGGATCGCGAGCGCTTCGGCGAGGTGATGAGGACACTCGGGCTGCGCGCACCGACCTGGGGCATCGCGCGGAGCCTCGACGAGGGGCGGCGGGTCGCGGGCGAGATCGGCTATCCGGTGATGGTGCGGCCGAGCTACGTGCTGGGCGGCCGCGCGATGGAGCGCGTCTACGATCCGCGCGGGCTCGAGGATTACTTCCGGCGCGTGGGGCTCGCCGGATCCGCGGCGAGCGGCGGCCGGGACGAGGGCATGACGATCGGGTTCCCGCTGCTGGTCGATCAGTTCCTCGCCGATGCGGTGGAGCTCGATGTCGATGTGGTGCGGGATCAGACCGGCGCCGTGATCGTCGGCGGGGTGATGGAGCACATCGAGGAGGCGGGCATCCACTCCGGCGACTCGGCATGCTCGCTTCCGCCCTACTCTCTTGCCGCCAGCATCATCGACGAGGTGAAGCGTCAGGCGCGCTTGCTGGCCACCGAGCTGGGCGTGGTCGGGCTGATGAACGTGCAGTTCGCGATCCACGCGGGCGACGTCTACATCCTGGAGGTCAATCCGCGGGCGTCGCGGACGATCCCGTTCGTGTCCAAGGCCATCGGCAAGCCGCTCGCGAAGATCGCCGCGAAGGCGATGGCAGGCGTGTCCCTCGCCGAGCAGAACGCGTTCCCGCACGGCGAGGTCGAGCCGAAGCACGTGTCCGTGAAGGAGGTCGTGTTCCCGTTCGTGAAGTTCGAGGGCGTGGACACGATCCTCGGGCCGGAAATGCGCTCGACGGGCGAGGTGATGGGCATCGACCGCGACTTCGCGCGGGCGTTCATGAAGAGCTCCCTCGCCTCGGGCACGCGCCTGCCGACGAGCGGTACCGCCTTCTTGTCCGTCCGCGAGGTCGACAAGCCCGGGGCGGTGGAGGTGGCGCGCGGGCTCGTGACACTCGGCTTCAAGCTGGTCGCCACGCACGGCACGGCCGCCTACCTGCGCGAGCGTGGGTTGCCCGTCACGGGGATCAACAAGGTGCAGGAGGGCCGCCCTCACTGCGTCGACGCGATGGACAACCACGAGATCCAGTTCGTGATCAACACGACGGAAGGCGCCCAGGCGATCCACGACTCCCGGTCGCTCCGGCGCGCTGCGCTGATGAACGGGATTGCCTATCAGACGACCCTTCGCGGCGCGAATGCCGCACTCGAGGCAATCGCGGTGGCCAAGCGCGACGACCTGCGCGTGGCGCCGCTCCAGT
>JAYSYE010000597.1:0-2994 GCA_043716635.1 Deltaproteobacteria bacterium
CATCGCATGCGACGGCTGCGACTGTGCGACCAGTGCGACGGGCTGCGACTGTCGCAGCCCGATCGCAGTTCCAGAATGCCCCACCTTCGGAGTAGTGTCCGCGCCCCATGCCTCGCGATCCCGACCGGGCGTTCTTCGGCCATCCGAGCGGCCTGATGACGCTGTTCTTCACCGAGATGTGGGAGCGCTTCTCCTACTACGGCATGCGCGCGCTGCTCACGCTGTTCATGGTGGCGAAGGTCACCGACGGCGGGCGGCAGATGACGGACGGCGCCACCGGTGTGGTCGTCGGCCTGTTCCTCGCGTCGGTGTACCTGCTCGCGCTACCCGGGGGCTGGATCGCGGACCGCTTCCTCGGCCAGCGCAAGGCGGTGGTCGTCGGCGGCATCGGCATCACGCTCGGGAATCTGCTGCTCGCGCTGCCGACCGACTCGAGCTTCTACCCGGGGTTGTTCCTGATCGCCATCGGCACGGGCTTCCTGAAGCCCAACGTCTCGACGCTCGTCGGCCAGCTCTACAGCAAGGACGACATCCGGCGCGATGCCGGCTTCACGATCTACTACATCGGCATCAACATCGGCGCCCTCGTCGCTCCGATCGCCTGCGGCTTCCTCGCGCAGAGTGACACGTTCAAGCACTTTCTCGCGGGCCACGGCATCGACCCGCGCTGGTGCTGGCGCTTCGCGTTTGCCACCGCCTCGCTCGTGATGGCGATGGGGACGGTGCAGTACCTGCTCGGAGGCAAGCGGCTCGGCACCGCGGGCATGCACCCGACCATCCCCGCGGACCCGGTCGAGGCGAAGCGCGGCGTCACGATCCTCTGGGCGATCGCGGGCTCGCTCGCGGCGGTCGTCGCGATCTTCGTCGGCCTCTCGCTCGCCGGGATCGCCGTCAGCAAGGACCTCATCGGCAACATCTTCGGCATCGGCCTGCTGATCGGCTCGGTGGTGCTGTTCTACTTCCTCGTGAAGGGCGCGCGCGACGCCGACGAGAAGCGCCGCATCATCGCGATGATCCCGCTGTTCATCGGTGGCATCGCGTTCTTCGCCGCGTTCGAGCAGGCGAGCAGCACGCTCTCGCTGTTCACCGAGCGGTTCGTGCGGCGCGCGTACCTCGGCTTCAAGATTCCTGCGACCTACTGGCAGGCCGCGAACTCGGTGTTCGTGATCGGCGTGGCGCCGATCGCCGCCTGGGTGTGGCTGTCGCTCGCCCGGCGGAAGAAGGAGCCGTCGAGCGTCAACAAGTTCGGCATCGGCATGCTGTTCACCGCCGGGTCGTTCGCGCTGCTCATCCCGACGGTGGCGGGCATCACGATCATCGCGAACAACCTCTACTGGGGGCAGCTCACGCATCACGAGGAGATCATGGCGGCGGCCACGGCACCCCATCAGGTGAGCGGTCACTACCTCGTCGGCTACTACCTCATGGCGACGTTCGCGGAGCTCTGCATCTCGCCGGTCGGGCTCTCGAGCATGTCGAAGCTCGCGCCGCCGCGCATGGCGGGCATGGTCATGGGGACGTGGTTCCTGGCGGCCGCGAACGGCAACTATCTCGCGGGGCGCGCGGCCGGCTTCAGCGAGGCGCGCGGCTACGGGTTCCTGTTCTACACGCTCGTGATCGGCGCGCTGGTGATCTCGGTCGCGCTGATCCTGGTGGCGCCGACGATCAAGCGGATGATGGGACCGGGCACGAGCGACGCGGGGCCGCTGGAGAAGAGCGAGAAGGCCGAGCCCGAGCCCCTGCCCCGCGCGCGCGTCGTCGAGTAGCGGAGTCGCCAGCGTGATCCGCCACGGCTGCCGAGAACGATCGCGGCCGGTGCTCGAGCCGGCGACCCGGGCGGTCTCGGCGCCCGAGCGGCCGGCTGGTGGCCGCTCGTGACGCCTCTTCGAGCGGAGCGCGGACCGGTCCTCGTGACCGGTGCGACTGGCAATGCGGGGCGCGAGGTCGTGCGTGCGTTACGGGCGCGAGGGATCGCGGTGCGCGCGGGGGATCGGCGCCCGGAGCGCTCGGCGGCCCTGTTCGGTCCCGACGTGCCCACGGTGCGGCTCGACTTCGACGATCCGGCCACGTTTGCACCCGCTGCCACCGGCTGCCGCGCGGTGTTCCTGATGCGGCCGCCCGCGATCTCGAACGTCTCGTCGACGCTCATCCCGTTCGTCGCGGAGGCGCGACGCGTCGGCGTGCGCCACGTCGTCTTTCTCTCGGTGGCAGGCGCAGGATCCAACCCCCTCGTTCCGCACCACGCGGTCGAGCGCTACCTCGTCGCGCAAGCCGGGGACTGGACGCTCCTCCGCCCAGGCTTCTTCGCGCAAAATCTCGGTGATGCGTACCGGCGAGATATCGCCGAGGACGATCGGGTGTACCTGCCGGCAGGATCCGGGCGCGTCGCGTTCATCGACGTGGCGGATGTCGCCGAGATCGCCGCGCTCGTGCTCGCTACGCCGGCCGATCATTGCCGCCTCGCGTACGAGCTCACCGGATCCGAGGCGGTGCCGTTCTCGGACGTCGCGGATCTGCTCACGCGGGCGCTCGGTCGAACGATCCGATACATCCCAGCGTCCATTCTTGGTTACGCGCGACACCTCCACCGCCGAGCGGCGCCGGCGGCGCAGATCCTCGTGCAGACCGTGCTCCATGTCGCCGTGCGCTGGGGCCAGGCGGCGACGATCGATCCGACGCTTGCCCGGTTACTGGGCCGTCCCCCGCGAACGATCGCGGACTATATCCGCGACCACACCACGCTCTGGCAGCCAGCGATCACACCGCGGCGTTCCTGACACGTGCTTCGCCGACGGCCCGGGCGCCGTCGGCTGTTCAGGCGCGGCACGCCGATCGGCGGAGCTGGGCGACCCGGTGGTGCCCCCGGATCACGCGCGGGACGTCATCGCGTGGGCCACGCGGCCCAGTAGCGGCGGGCACGGGGGTCGTCGCGACCCACGCGATCGAGGAGCCAGTGCCACGTCGCGTCGGTCACGAGCACGAAGCCATTCGGAT
>JAYSYE010000598.1:0-9084 GCA_043716635.1 Deltaproteobacteria bacterium
GCTCCAGGCCGAGCTCGCCGCGGCCAAGGCAGCCATCGACGCGCAGATCCGCGATCGGGCCGACGGTCTCGTCGCGGAGCGCATGCTCGCGCGCAACGAGGCCGTGTCGATCGAAGCCCACGAGCGCAACGACGACGGGGTGATCGTCCACGTGCGACGCGGCCAGCTGCTCGGCACGGATGGATATCTCCTCTTCGAGATCGAGAACCGGTCGAGTGCGGCCTATCGGCTCGCATCGGTGCACGTGCGCACGAGCGGGCGCGAGGTCGCGGGGCCGGCCCGCCTGGCCACCACCGCGATCGACCGCGACCCGTCCGTGGTTCCCCAGACCGACGGGTGGCGCGTGCCCCGCGACTCCGCAGTGCCCGACCACACCGTAGGGTCGACGCGACTGTACTGGCACGCTCGTCAGCACTGCGGCCGCCGCGACCCTTCGCTTTTCGACCTGGCGACCCACCTCGTCGCCGCGGAGGCTCGCCGGCTCGCCGGCAGGCGAGATCCGGGGATGGTAGTTCTCCGCGAGCCAGTGCTTCTCGGTCGTGCCGTCCTTGCCGATCACGAACACGGCACTCCAGGGAACCCCGCGCTTCGAGGCGAAGCTGGCGCCCGCGAAAGCCGCAGTCGGTGAACTCGGCCTTGTCGCGGGCCGAATTTTCGACCGATCGTGGACCACGTCATCGCTGGAAGGCGCGGAGTCGTCGGCGAGCGGTCAAAGCACGGGCGGTGACGTCATGATGAGCGCACCGGCATGCCGGAACTGGAGGATCACGCCGGCCCCGCCGCCACCTCCACCACCGCCGTCGTTGTTATCGGTGCCTGACGCACCCGAATCGCCGGCAGCGCCGCCAAGCGAGCCGGTACCGCCAGCGCCACCACTGCCGCCGCGGGATCCGCCGGTAGCACCGCCGACGACGGGTGGCTCGAGCCCGGTGGAGCCCCCACTGCCGCCGCTGCTGCCACCACCACCGCCGCCACCGTTCGCGTAGACCGGCCCGCTGATGGTGATCGTCGGCGCGTCGAATACGATCATCCCACCCGACCCGGCGCCTCCGCCGCCGTGCTTACCCGCAGGTGCGCCGCCACCGGGAGATCCCGATACGTTGATCGCGCCGCTCATGGTGATCGTCTCCGCGATCAGCAGCACGGCACCGCCGCCGTGGCCCTGCGAGCTCGGGCTCCCGGCTCCATCTGCGCCGAGACAGCCGCCGCGCAGCGTTGCCGGTGCGATGACGCCGCCCCGCGTGCCGCGATCCGTCGCGCCGTCGCTGTTGCCGCCGCTGCCGCCCAGGGAACCGAAGGTGCCAGCTTGCCCCCCGCCGCTTCCCGCTGGATCGACACCTGGGTTGCACGGCGCTCCGTCGCCACCCGCACCGTTGGGAGACCCGCGATGGCTTGCGACGTTCAGTGTCTCGCTGATCGTCAGCGCGCCGAGAGAGAGCAGGACCAGCGGACGCGACCCGGTCACGGTCACCGGCGCGCTGACCGTGATTGCAGTGGCCGCGATGACGCAGACGTCGGAGCTGCCCACACGCAATGCTGCGCACATGGACGAGATACCCGTGTCGATCGAAGCGACGGCATCGATCGTGATCTCGCTGGTCGGCAGGGCCTCCAGACACACCAGCGCGAGCCCGCTCGTCCCGAAGCATTGAATGGTTGGCGGCGGCGCGTCGGGTGGCGCGTCGGGTGGCGCGTCGGGTGGCGCGTCGAGCGGCGCGTCCGGTTCCATCGCCCCGTCCGTGGTGCCCGTCCCGGCGACGTTGAATCCGCATCCGGTTGTAAACGCGGCGACCGCGCACCAGGCCAGGCAGGTTCTCGTCATCTCTCAGCCTAACACTCGCAAGGCGCCGACCTGTTTTTCTCGCAGTGTGATCGAAATTCACTGCGGCGCGTGTGGGCAATCGCGTCGCGATGCTTGCTTCACCTTACGTGTGTTTCGTCGCTGCAGTTCTGAGGCCGGCAGCGCACTCACGAAATGGCTTGCGCCAGGCATAGGGATGCGCCGAGATGGTGATGGGATTCGAGTGGTGCGGCGGCGGCGGCGGCGGCGGCGGCAGGCGTCCTACTTCGCAGAAGCCTGCCGACAGGCAGGACACCGCGGCGACGATCGTGGCGAGCGGGAACCGTATCGACGACAGATCGGAAGGTGAACCCACGTTGAATCGATCCATCATCACGCTCACCGGAGCTGCGCACCTGTGGTTGTTTCCTCTCGGGCTTTCCGCGTGCGGAGGCCGAGCAGAAAGTCACGCCCCGGATGGCGGGGGCGGTGACTCGGCGGATGCCGTCGCGAGCCTCACGATCGTTGCCAATCAACCCATCGACGGAGCCATGGATGTCCCGGTGAACGGGTTGATCAGCGCCACATTCAGCGATGAGATGGATGCGGGCACGCTGACGGCGAGCACGTTCACGTTGACCGTCGCTCCGACGGCGGTCCCGGTCGATGGCACGGTGAGCTACACGAACACGATGGCCGTGTTCGTGCCGACCACCAATCTGGCGGTCGATAGCACATTCACCGCGACGATCACGACTGGCGTCAGGAGTGTCTTCGGTGCTGCCCTCGCGGCGCCGTACAGCTGGACGTTTACCACCGGCGCGCAGGTGGCTGGGGTTCCTGTGAATCTCCGGACTGCAGGCCACTACGCTGTGCTTTCCCGGCGAGCCATCAGTGGTGCCGGCGCGACGGTGACCGGAGACGTTGGTATCAGTCCTAGCCGCTCCAACCTGATCACGGGTTTCGCGTTGAGCACGCCTCCAAGTGATTACGCGACCTCGTCGCAAGTCGTCGGGAAGGTATACGCGCGTGACTACCTGCCGCCGACTCCGGCCAATCTGGAGACTGCGGTGAACGACCTGCAACTCGCGATCACGGAGGCGGCCGGACGCCCACCCACGGTCATTGCGATCGGTGGCGAGATCGGGGGGATGACGCTCGCTCCGGGAACCTACAACTGGCAGACCGTCGCCATGACCACGGACATCACGCTCGATGGCACCGCGACGGACGTCTGGATCTTTCAGGTCGCCGGGACGATGAACATGGCGGCCTCCACGACGGTCGTGTTGGCCGGTGGCGCGCTGCCCCGGAACATCTTCTGGCAAGTCACCGGTGCCGTGACGATCGGCGCGAGTGCGCACCTCAATGGAGTCGTCCTGAATTCCGGGGCATTCACGTCCGGCGCGAGCTCGTTGATCACGGGAAGGCTGCTCTCGCAGATGGAGATCACGATCTCTAACAGTGCTGTGGTCGAACCCGTGCCCTAGCGATAGATCAGCCAGCGATCTGCATGACCGCCACGCCGTCGACGTGACGTAACCCGACCCGGAGCTTCATGAATCAATCGCAGTCCCTTCGTTCCGTCCTGACACCCACCCTGATCGGGTTCCTCTTGGCTACTGGCTGCGGTGCGCCCGTCACCGTCGAGGCGCCGCCGATCGATGCGGCCGCGCTCGAGCTCGACAGCAGCGCCCCTTCCGACATCGCCGAGTTGGTCGTCGACGCTCGACCACTGGGGGACGTGGACCTCGGGACGGCCGGGACGTTCGCGATCCTCGCAGGCTCCGAGATCACGAACACGGGCTTCACGGTGATCACCGGCGATGTCGGCATCAGTCCCGGCACGGCGATCACCGGGTTTCCGCCAGGCGTCGTGATGGACGGCACCGTCCACTCCGGGGATCAGGTCGCCGCAACAGCGAAGCTCGATCTCACCACTGCCTACAACAACGCCGCGAACCACAGCGGAGTCCCGATCCCACTGACCGGCGACCTCGGCGGACTCACCCTTGCACCCGGTCTCTACGTCTCGGACACGTCGATGCAGATCCTGTCGGGAGACCTCACGCTCGATGCGGGCGGTCACTCGGAATCGGTGTGGGTCTTCCAGATGGGTACGACGTTCACCTCGTTCTCGGGTCGCAACGTCATCCTGCTCAACGGCGCCCGGGGAACCAACGTGTTCTGGCAGGTCGGGTCGTCGACGGTGATCGGCACGTACTGCGAGGTGGCCGGGAATTTCCTGACGCAGACCTCCATCAGCGCTCAGACCGGCGCAACCGTGGACGGGCGCCTGCTCACGCAGGTCGGTGCCGTGACGCTCGATACCAACACCATCATCCGAACCGTTCCCATCATCATTTACTGATCCGACCGGAGCCAGCGCGCGACCCGCGTACGCGCCACCAGGGCCCCCGATGCGCCCGGAGTCGCCGCTTGGTGACGCTCCCAGCCGGCCAGCGGGCCGTAGAACCGCTTTCCCGCCCGCGAGATCGGGCGTGAACATCGAACCACGGCGGTGCGTTCAGCGCGCGGTTCCAGCCCGGTTCCAGCCCGGTTCCCATCAGCGCGGGCGCGGGGCGCGGAGCGACTCGGGATCGATCATCGCCTCGAGAGCCTGGTCGCGGGTAATCCCCGTGGCGATCAGCGCGGCGACGGTGTCCTCGAACGAAGCGCCGCTGTCGAGGCTGGCGTCGATGATCGCGAGGGCGCGCTCGGGCGCGGCGACCGGGGGGGGCTCCGGTGGTGGCTCGGGCACCGGTGGGGCGGGACGCGCGCGGGCAGCCTGGGAGGCGCGGAAGGCGGCGACCGTGTCGGTGAGGTGCGAGGCGGACTCGACCGGGACGAGGACGTCGACGACCAGCCAGAGCTCGACGCCGCGGCGGACGAGCTCGTGGGCGGGGTGGTAGCCGAGGCGGCGGGCCTCGTCGAGGAGCACGTCGCCCTCGTCGTGGCGGAGCTCGAAGTGCTGGCTCACGTGCGTGACGGGGCGGGCGGGCGCCGGCGGTGGGGGCGGGGCATCGAGGTCGATGCCCCACAGCGCCGCGACCTCGCGCAGGCCGCCGAGGGAGCTGCCATCGCCGGCGGGCGAGAGGTCCGCGCGCTCGATGACGGTCTCCTCGAGCTTGGGGAGGCCGCGACTGCCGGCGAGCTTGCAGTCAATGAAGCGGGTGCGAAACAGGCCCAGGCCGGTCCAGTCGGTATCGCGCAGGTCGCAGCGCAGGAACACTGCATCCGAGGCCGTGCCGAGCACGCCGCGGGTGGACGCGAAGGTGGCACCGCGGAAGTCGCAGTCGGTGAACTCCGCCTTGTCGAGTCCGGGGTCCGCGAGGCTCGCGTCCGCGAACGAGCACTGCCGGACCTTGGCGCGGTACCAGGTGCTGCGCTGGAGGTCCGCGCGCACGAACTTGCAGCCGGTGATCGTCGAGTCGCCGAGCTTGGTGAGCGCGAGCGAAACCCGCTCGAAGTCGCAATCCACGAGGGTGACGCCGGCCACCATGGCGTTGCTGATGTTGGCCTCGTGCGCGCGAACGCGCGTGAGCGAGGCCCCGTGGAGCCGCGCGAACGACAGGTCCGCGTGATCGAGAATGACGTCCTCGAGGATCGCCGCGCTGAGGTTTCGCGTGGCGAGCTTCGCCGCAGTGGCATCGACGCCCTTGGCGGACAGCCGCTGGCCCGGCTTGTCGTCGAGCCAGTGCTCGTGCATGCGCAGGGACGCGGGGGACAGGGGAGGGAGGATCGGCCGCTCGTCCGGGCGGGGATGGAGCGAGCTCGCCGGCTCGGAGGCGGGCAGGGCGGCTCGTCGTTCCCACTCGGGGTAACACGCGTCGTGGAGGATGCCGATCTCGGCGATCCGCGCGTCGATCCAGTCGCGGCGGAACCACTCGGGGTGCTCGGCGCGCAGCTGCCGCGCCTCGTCGGAGGCCGTGGTCGCCACGTCGACCTCGTCCGCGCCGGCGGGTGCGAACTTCGCGAGCTCGACCAAGCACGACAGCGCCCGCATCAGGCCGCCAGGAATCTTCGAGAACGTGACGTAATCGAGGCCCGCCCACTCCGCTTGCGGCGGGATGCCCGCCGCGACGCGCGCGTGTTCGGCGGCAAACTCGGCCGGCGAGATGATCTGCGACGGATCGTCGGGGTGACCCAATTGCCGGGTGAGGCGGATGAGGCGCGGAGACGGGGTAGCCTTGCTGTCCAACCAGCCGAAGAAGCCTTCTGCCCGATAGGCGGCGTCACAGAATGCGGTGAATCGCTGATCGGCCGCGCGGTCCTCCTCGAACAGGTATCGGCGGATCTGGCCGCAGGCCGAGCACGCCAAGACGTAGAATTCACCGGAGTACTGGCGGCCGCCGTCAGTAATAATGCCACCGCTGTATTGAGGTTTTTCGAACTCGGCGGTGCCGCAGGCCGCACACGCATGAATGCTGAAGTAAAAGCGTTGCTCGGTGGAGGTTCTGGATACGCCAATAAATGGAAAGGGACCGCTCGTTTCGCTCATCAGGGTTGCTCCTTGGTCGTCTGCCGTCGGTCGCCCGGCGTATTCGTATGCTGCGCGCTCGCAATGATTTTCTCGTAGGCCTGCTCGCGGGTCATGCCGTCCGCGAGGTGCGACTCGACGAGGCCTTCGAACGTCGGGCCGTCGGGCGCGCCACTGACCGCGACGTCTCGAGCTTCGAGTGCCGCCACCTCTGCCTCGCTGGACATCTGCTCGCGCGCGCCGAGCCGAGCTGCCTTCCGCACCTCGAACGCTCGCCGGGCCCGCTCCTCCAGCGCAACTCCCTGGCTCCTCCACTCGTGGTCGAGCCTCGCGATCCGGGCGATCTGGTCACGGTACCAGCTCAATACGTCGGCATCGGCGATCGGCCGGTCCCCGGCGTCGTGGGGCGCCATCGGCACATAGGAGGGACCGCTGCCATCCCACGACCGCAGGGTGGTCGCGAACGAGCCGTCCGGGCTCGTGACCTCGATGACCACGCGACCACCCGCAAGGTCTGCCTGAGCGATCCAGTAGCCTGCCGCTCGGTACCGGTCGGCGGCCGCCAGCACATCGGCCCGCACGCCCTCGAAGATCGCCGTCCCGCGGGAGGGCACGAGCCCTGACCCCACGGCGGTGTCGACGTGATGAGCCATGGACGGCTCCACCCCCGGGCGCGCTGACTCCGCACCCGTGCCGCCGGGCTTCGGCCGCCGTGACGCATATTCTCTCGCATCGGTGAAGAGCTTCTCGTAGCCGTGCATGAACCGCGAGCGCTCCGCCGGCGTCATCTCCGAGATCGATAGCTCGTATTGCCCGGGGTGCCCCTCGACCGGAGTTCCACGAAACCGGTCGGGCTCGCCACGCGTCTTGGTCCGCACGTCCTCGGCGCGAACCCGCACCTTGCGGTCCCCTGAGAGGACCTCCTCGAGGAGCACCTTCGCCTGCTGGTACTCCCCGCGCAGAGACGTCCCCATGACCGGCCCCGAATCCGTGCTGATCGCGATGGGGACATCGTAGTAGATGAGGGACGCGAACGAGTGCGCGTCGTACAGATCGACAGGACTCCGGGGGCCGTGGGCGCCCGCCGTCTGGCTCAACGAACCCGTCGCGACGTTGGAGTGCAAGTTGACCTCCACGACCACGCCGAGCGCGGTGAGGCGGGAGACCTGGTCTGGGGTCGCGTGGGTGGCGTGGCCGAACCGCACGATCACCTTGGTGGGATCGAGCTGTCGATTCGCGCGGAGCCCTTCGAGCGCGATCAGGATCTTCTCGATGTTCGCGGAGGCGCGCGCGTAGTGCGGGAGCTCGCCGTCCGCGGTCAGGTGGCGATTCGTGTCGGTATGGAATGGCTTGCCTGCCTCCGTATCGACGGCGCCCTCTCCGACGTGGGGGCGGAGCACGATCGGATCTCCTGACCGCAGTGCGTCGGCCAGATACAGCGCGTAGAGGTCCGCAATCTGCTTCGGCGAGGCCCCGTCCCAGTCGAAGTGCTCGGCGCCGGCCACGTCGCTGCCCACCACCAGGCGCTCGCGCAGCTGCTGGCGCATCAGCTCGACCGTCTCGGCATACTTCGACCGCTCGGGTCCGTCCACCGCCGGCAGATGCTTCGCACGCTCGCCAAAGAAACGGGTGTGCATCATCGTGAGGATCCGGACGTCCACCTGGCCGGGCAGGATCCTACCTTCGGCGACGAGCTGGTCGACCACGAGTTGCACGCGCGCGGCGGACATGGTGCCGCCGGCCTTCTTGGCGCTGATCGATGTCTCGACGTACGCGATCCCCTCCTTCGCGAACTGGAGCACGGCCTCCCGCAGGTAGTCGTCGTACGCATCCTGGGTGGTGCGCTCGGCGACGGGCGTCGAGCCGAAGGTGTCTTTGATGAGCTGGTCCCGGACCTCGTAGGCACTGTTGAAGTCGGTCTCCGGGGTTGCAGATAGCGCGGTCTCGACGGCTTCGTTCGCCACGAACTCCGCGGCACGCAGGTAGGCCGCGCCATCACCTCTTTTTGCGTCTGTGGCGCGGAGTAGTAATTCGCCTACTTGGGCGAGTGATTCCTTTGCGATATAAACGGCGTCGCCCGACGCAGCGCGTCTGACAATACGCTGCTCCGAGTCGCGCTCATGCTCGAAGCTTGGCCCCTTCAACGCCGCAATCCGCTTCAGCAACGGAATCCACGACCCCGTGTCCCGGCCGTTCGCCGCCACGTCGGCACGTAGCCGGAACACCTCGGCGCTGACGACACCCGTCAGGTGAGTATGCAGGTCGATCCCCGGGTGTCCGTGCGTGCCCTCGAGCTCGATGGCAGCGCGCGACCGCCGGGCGGCGTCGCTCTGCATGCCGATCTGCGTCTCGACGACCGTGCGCCGGCGAGCCGCCTCCGCCGTGGTCCCGTGGAGTCCCAGCTGTGACTCGAGGATCGCGATCTGCCGATCGACGTGCTCGACCATCGCTTCGCCGGAAGCTCCTCGCGTCGCCATCTCGTCGCGGGTCCGGTGCAGCACGCGCAGCTGCGCGACGGCGTTCATGTCACCCGGCGACAGCCGGTCGCCGGTTCCCTGCTCGCCGAGCGCGGACTCGCGGTTCGCGCGCTCACCGTTCGCCAGGGCGCACTCGCGATACCGGGCCTCGGTCACGGCGCCCACCACCGCCCGCTCGAAGTCCATGCCCACGAGTCCGCGCGGAACCTTCGCCACCCAGTGATCGCCTCGGTGCAGCACGCTCGCTGCACCGGTGGTGCGCTGCACCTTCACCGCGATCGCGCGGTCCCCCGCCTCCAGGATGAACACCCCGTCCCCGGCGTAGCGCGCCGCGCCGATCGTCGCGG
>JAYSYE010000599.1:0-26937 GCA_043716635.1 Deltaproteobacteria bacterium
GTTCGCCCGGAGCACTCCGCGGGTCTGCTGCTAGGGTCGGGCCATGAAGCGACGGGCGCTGATCGTGGTGGTGGTGGTGGCGGCATGTGGGTCGGGGCACGGCGCGCGCGGGCCTGCGGGCACGGGTGGCGAGTCGCCGCCGTCGCGAGCGCCTGGCGAGACCGGCGCGACCGCCGTGACCGCCGATCCACCGGTTCCGACGCTGAAGCTGCCCACGAACTTCGTACCGAGCTCGTACGCGGCGCGGCTCGCGATCGACCCGGCGCTGCCGACGCTGCACGGTCACGTCGAGATCACGGGCAGCGTGAGGCAGCGCAGCGCCGTGATCTGGCTGAACGCAAAGGAGCTGCACGTCACCAGCGCGAGCGTGCGGAGGGCGGGCACGGCCGGCGTGACGCTCGTGGCGGCGCAGCACGGCGATCGATTCCTCGCGCTGACCGCGCCCGCGCCGCTCGCGGTCGGTGACGACTACGTGATCAGCCTCGACTACGACGGCGTCGTGCGTACCAACGCCGATGCCGGCGCGTACCTCACCACGTACGCCGGCCAGCCGTACGTCGTCACGCAGTTCGAAGCCACGAGCGCCCGGCTCGTGTTCCCGTGCGTGGACGAGCCCGGGCTGAAGACGCCGTGGCAGCTCACGCTCGACGTGCCGAAGGGCCTCGTCGCGGTGTCCAACACGCCGGAGCTCGCGCGCGCGCCTCTCGACAGCAGCCACGAGCGCGTGACGTTCGCCCCGACGAAGCCCCTGCCCTCGTATCTGGTCGCGTTCGGCGTCGGCCCCTTCGATGTCGTGGACGCTGGCACCGACGCGCACGGCACCCCGCTCCGCGTGCTCGCTCCGCACGGCGAGGCCCGACGCGCGGCCTATGCGGCGAGCGTGATGCCGAAGGTCGTCGACGTGCTCGCGGCCTGGACCGGCATCCCGTTCCCGTATCCGAAGCTCGACTTGCTGATGCGGGACGGGAACGGCGCGATGGAGAACGCCGGTCTCATCACGATCGGCCTCGACTACTCGCTGCTGGATCCGAACGCGACGGCCTCGTCGAAGTACGACTTCCTCGAGGTGTTCGGGCACGAGACCGCCCACCAGTGGTTCGGCGATCTCGTGACGGCGGCGTGGTGGGACGACATCTGGCTGAACGAGAGCTTCGCGACGTTCATGGAGGACAAGGTGGTCCTCGGCGTGGACCCGACGACCCACGACGATGGCAAGGTCGTGTCGCGGCGTGCGGAGGCGTTTGCCGCAGATTCGCTCGGCACCGCGCGTCGGATCCGTCAGCCCATCGAGGACGAGAACGACATCCACAACGCGTTCGATTCGATCACGTACCCGAAGGGCAGCAGCGTGCTGTCGATGTTCGAGGCGCACGTCGGGCCCACCGTGTTCCAGAACGGCATCCGCGCGTATCTCACGCAGCACGCGCACGGCAACGCGACCTTCGCGGATCTGGTGACGGCGCTCGAGGCCGCATCCGGCGAGCCGCTCGCGGCGGCATTCTCGACATTCCTCCAGCAGGCGGGCATCCCCGAGCTCGACACGACCGTGATATGCGAGGCCGGAAAGCCGGCGCGCGCGGTCATCGCACAGCATCGCTTCGTCGCGGCGGGCACGCCCCCGCCCTCGATCACGTCCCTGCCCGATCCGCAGCTGTGGCGGTTGCCGCTGTGCGTGGCGTACGAGCGCGCGGATCACTCGCGCGGCGATGCGTGCGCGTGGGTTGACCAGGCGCGCACCGACGTCGAGCTTCCGGCGAGCGCGTGTCCCGCGTGGGTGTTGCCCGGCGCGGGCGCACGCGCGTACGCGCGGCCGGCGCTCACGGTCGCGCAGGCCACCGCATTGCGCGATCACGCCTGGAAGTTGCTCTCGCACGACGAGCAGCGGACGGTGGTGCAGGCGATTCGCACCGGCACGGTCGAGGGCACGCTGCCCGTCGCGCTGATGATGTCGTTCGTGCCGCGGCTGATCAGCGGCGATCGGTTCCTGCTCGGCGACGCGGTGGGGAACTCGTCCACGGAGATCGCCGACAGCGAAGGACTCCCGTTCGGCCTCGCCAACACGATCGCCGATGCAGACCTGCCCGCCGCTCGAGCGCGCGTGCGGACGCTGTTCGCTGCACTCACGAGTCACCTTGGCCTCGTGACGCGGCCGAGGGATTCGCTCGACACCGAAACGCGGCGCAGCTTCGTGCTCGCGACCGCGTGGTTGGTGCGTGACCCGACATTCGACCGCGAGTCGGTGAAGCTCGCCCTCCGCTGGCAAGACCTCCCCGAGGCGACCCGCACGTGGGTGCTGCGATTCGCCGTGGAGGCGAGCCCGGCCGTCGCGCAACGGCTGTACGCCGAGATGCTCGCGGAGCCGCGCAGCGACGTGCGGCACGAGCTGATCGGAGTGCTGGCGAGCATCCGCGATGCGAAGCGGCTGACGGCGATGCTCGATGCGTTGCTCGTGAAGCTGACGGACCAGCACGACCTGGGCGCGATGCTCGGCGGCGACAGCGACGCCGAGTCAATTCACGTGCGGAGCGCGTGGATCCGGAAGAACATCGTTCTCCTGCTCGCGCGGCTCAGCACGAGTGCCGACGAAGATTATCCGCCCGCGCTGGACCTTCTCCGGGTTCTCGAGCTCTGCGATGCGACGACGCGCGACGCCGACGCGGCATGGCTGACCGCGACATTCGGCGCGTTGCCGAGTGGCGCGCGCCCCACGCGCAACGCGATCGAGGCGATGGATCAGTGCATCGCGCAGCGCGCGGTGCTCGCGCCGTCCGTTCACGCGTGGCTGACGGGCGCACGCTGAGCTCGCGCCAGGCGGGGCTGGCCACGCTCGGTGTGGGTCCGCCCGCCCCTGGATCGGACGGTCCACGCTTCGCGTGGTTCCGCCCGGCACGAGGGGGTCCCGAAGGGCTACGCCCCTCACCCTCCTAGTTCTGCAGGACGAGCGCGGACCCGAACCGCGCCTTGCCGCCGTCGCCGACCAGCGGAGAGTTCGCCCCGGCACCGAACTCCAGGTGGAAGATGCCGGTGACCGTGATGCTCGGCTGGCTGAGTCGGTCCACATAGCTCACGCCGTCCGCCGAGGTCTGCCAGCGAGTGCCGGCACCGATTCGCACGAATCGCCAGTATCGCGTCTCGACCGGATCCCATGGGAACTGGACCGGGTTCTGGAGCGTGCCCCCCACCCGGTAGCGAGCCTCGACGTCCCCCGAGCGATAGTAGAACTCGATCTGCTCCTGCGTGCCGATCAGCTTGATGTACGCGGCGCCGCCCAGGCTCGGGGTCGGCACGTCGAGCACCTCGAGCACCACGCACGCGTCACCTGCCGGGATGCTCACGCTCGCGTAGGAACCATACTCGCCGCTCGCGGTGTTGGTCAGCTGGAACTCGACGGCGGACCCGGTCTGTACGATCGGAACGCCACCCGCGGGGAACGACATGAAGAACGGACCGGCGGTGGCGTCGTCGAAGCTCTCGGCCAGCACTTCGCGCGATCCGCAGCGCACCTCGGCTGCGTCGGGCTCCGCGTCGGCCGCGTCGCTCGCTGCCGCCGCGTCGTCGTTGTTGCCGTCAACGCGGTCCACGAACCCGTAGCGACCGCATCCTCCCAGGCACGCGAGCGCTGCCATGATGGTCCGCATGGCGAGTCCTCACGTCTGCTTCGCGAGGTCGCAGGCTTCGAGCAGGCAGAGCATGCGGCCGAGCTTGAGGCGGTCCTCGCGCTCGGCCTCGCCATCGACGAGCTCGCCGACACTGCGGCGCCCGTCGAGCTGATCGCAGACCTCGACGAGCCCCTTCACCTCGAACCGCTCGGGACCGATCCGCCGCGTGCGCGAGGCGCGCAGCTTGTCGCTCGCGCGGCGACTGATCCAGGCCTCGATGTGGTCGTCAGACAGGGCCATCCCACCGGCCCCCAGGATCTCGAACGCATTGAAGTCGAGCGGGAACGCCTCGCGCGGGTTCTCGCGGCCCGCGTACCAGCCGAACGAGCCCTTGTTCCACGTGCACACGTCGATGATCTTCGTGCGCACCTGACGCGTCAGGTGGCGGAACACCTCGAGCGGCTTCATCAGGCCGAGCCCGACCAGCGTGTCGCCGAGCTTGCCGCCGTAGTGCGGCATCATCGCGAGCGCCATCGCGAGCTCGCCATCGCTCAGCACGCTCTTCGTGACGAGGTAGTTGCCGAAGAGCTCGCTCGCCACGTTGGACGACACGTATTCCGGCTGGCCATCGCGAATATAGATCTCCTTCTTGATCCCGCCGATCGCGACGACGAGGAGCCCCGTCGCCCGCGCCGTCATCAGGCGAAACAGCACCCGCAGCGGCGACGTCACGCCGAAGTCGCCGGCGTCATCCGGGGGCTCGGCGATATCTGCAAGTGCCGGCGGGGTGGGCGGACGCTTGCGCAGCGCCTCCTCCTCCGTGGGCGGGCTCACCACCGAGATCGACCGCGGCGCATCGAGCAGATCGTCGAACGCGCGCATCGCGGAGTCTTCGTGGTTGCGCGGGTCGCTGCTGCCCGCGCCGATCCTGCCCGCAGCCGGCGCCGGGTGCAGGCCGCGGGGGGTCGTGCCGGCGGCGTGTCGCGGCGGCGGCGCGTCATCGTCGGGCATCGTGATCGCCTCGACGGCGGCGCTGATCGTGTCCGCGATCGGGAGCTCGATCACGCCACTCTGGTCGAGCCAGTCACCCGAGCGCTCCCCCGGGCGGTCGGCGAACCGCTCGGCGAACCGATCGTTGTTGCGCTCCCCCATCTGCGAGAATCGCTCGGTGGCGACGCGCGGCGCCGTGGACCCGGCGGGCGCTCGCAGCGGTGGCGTCCCCCCCGCCGTCTGCGCGCGCTCGCGCACCACCGCGGGCGGGGTCTCCTGCGACGGCGCCGCTTCGGCCGCGAGACTCGGATCGGGCACCGTCAGCGGACGCGACTGCACCGTCTCCGCGCGCTGCGAAGGCTTCCCGCTCGCCACGGGGACCGGCCGCGGCGCCGCCGCAGCCAGCTCGCTCGCCGAGATCGGCCGCTGCTTCTCCTCGATCGCGGCCGCGCCGCCCTCGTAGGACACCGAGATCACCGGCAGGCTGTCGCCGCCCTCCACCGAGATCACCGGCTCGTCGTCGGCCGTGCTCGGCGCGCGGTCGACGATCATCTCCTCGACCCCCGTGCTCGGCGGCCGGTTGCGGCGCCTCACCACGGCCTCGCGCAGATCCGTCACGACCTCGGCGACCTGCTTGGGGGTCACGCGAATGCGGTGCTCGTACATCCACTCGCCCAGCGCATCGCGGAACTGCGCCGCCGACTGGAAGCGCTCGTCGACGTTCTTTTTCAGCGCGTGTCGCACGATCTCCGCGAGGTTCGACTCGATCCCGACGCCGTACTTGTCGAACCGCGCGAGCTTCGCGTCGCGCACCATCAGCAGGACGTCGAGCTCGTTCGCGGCCGCGAACAGCCGCCGTCCCGTGAGCAGCTCCGCCAGCACGACGCCGACCGAGAACACGTCGCTCCGCATGTCGAGCGGGTGCTCGATCACCTGCTCGGGCGACATGTACCCGTACTTGCCCTTGAGCGTGCCGCTCTTGCTCTTGTGCTCGCGGCCCGGATCCACCGCGCGGGCGATCCCGAAATCGACGAGCTTCACATCGCCGCGGACGCTCAGCAGCACGTTCGAGGGCGAGATGTCCCGGTGCACGATGCCGAGCTCGTTGCCGTCCTCGCCCTTGAGGTGATGTGCGTAATCGAGCGCGTCGAGCACCTCGTGGGCGATCCACGCCGCGAGCTGCGGCTCCACCCGACGCCGCCGCGCCGCGAACTCCCGGAGCAGCGCGAGCACGTCGATCCCGTCGACGAACTCCATCGCGATGAACAGCGCGTCGTCGACTTTGCCGAGCTCGAACGTCTGCGCGATCTTCGGGTGGACGAGGCGCGCCGTCAGCTTGGCCTCGTCGATGAACATCGCGTTGTAGGTCGGGTCCTCGACCAGGTGCGGCAGCAGCCGCTTGATCACGACCTTCTTCTGGAAGCCGTGCTCGCCGGGGGCCGTCGCGAGGAACACCTCGGCCATGCCACCCAACGCCAACCGCTCTAACAGATGGTAGCGGCCGAAACTGCTCGGTACATCTCCCACCGGTTCGGTCACGGTAACACACGGGTTCGAGCGCCCGCGCGGGGCCGACACGTCGGTTACGTGCGCTTTATCAGGAGCTGGCCGCTGCGCTCGATGACGTGCGACACGGCTGAATCGAGACGGTCAAAATGTTGAAATGCAACGCCCCGTCCGGTCGTGGCGGCGGCGACGCGCTCCCGCAGCGGCCGGCGCGCGGTCGCGAGCACCACCTGGAGCGTGCTCCCCGCCACCTGGTCGAGGAACTTCTGATAGCCGCCTTCGAAGTGACGCTCCGCAGGCTCCGCGAGCCCGCCGCAGTCGAGGATGAGGCACGGTGCCCCCGTGCCGACCGCGAGCATCCAGGCGCGCGCGAGGAGATTGTCGACCACGGACGCGTTCGGTGCCCCGACGAAGATCACGGCGGGAACCCGCGGCAGGATCTCGACGACGGGGGTCCCGACCTCGAGCTGATCGGCCACTCGCTCGCGCAGCGATTGCAGGCCGGAAGCGGCGAACGCATCGAGGGCCACGACCGTGAGCCACTCGAACAGCCGGGTCAGCGCCGCCGCGTCGTCCGCCTCGACCATCCCCGCGATCACGTCGCGGAGCTCGAGCAGCATGGCGGCAACGTCGTACCCTGTCGCACCTTCGCTCGCGAACTGCGCCCCGAGGAACGACGCGCTGCGCTCGAGCTCGCGCGTGGCGTCCGACCCCATCTGGAGGTCGGCTGCGCCCCCGCTGGCCGCCTCGGCGAGCGACTCCACCAGGGCGGAGACCTGCGCGGTGTGGGTGACGGCCTTGGCACCCCGCCGGAACCGCAGCGGCGAGCGCTCGAACCGAACGAGCCAGCCCGCGAGGATGTCCCCCGCCCGGTCCTGGACGAGCGCACCGAGTGCGGGCCGGTCGCTCACCACATCGCGATCGTAGCAAGAACGCGATACGATAACGACGCTTGAAGCTGGCATCGGTGGCACGGACGGACGTCGGTCGGAAGCGTCAGCTCAACGAGGACGCTTTCTTTCGCGACGACGAGCGCGGATTCTACGTCGTGGCCGATGGCGTGGGCGGTCACAACAAGGGCGAGATCGCGAGCCGCGAGGCCGTCGAGCAGCTACGCATGTGGGTGTTCGGCGCCTCCGAAGAGCTCGACCGGATCGCCGCCCAGATCGAGCGCGGCGATCGCGAGCAGGTCTGGGAGATCCGCCGGCTGCTCGAGGCGGGCATGAAGAACGCCTGTTACATGGTGTTCGCGCTCGCCGAGCAGGACCCCGAGAAGAAGGGAATGTCGACCACGCTGTCGGCGTTGCTCGTCCGCGGCGGCATGGCCTACGCCGTTCACGTGGGCGATAGCCGCGTGTATCGCGTGCGAAAATCCTCGGTGCTGCAGCTCACCGAGGACCACACGCTGATCAACTACAAGGTCAAGCACGGGATGATGACGCGGGCCGAGGCCGAGCAGGCCGCCGGCAAGAACGTCATCACGCGCGCGGTGGGCCACAAGGACTATGTGCAGGTCGACACCGCCGACCTCGACGTGGCGACCGGCGATCGGTTCATGCTTTGCAGCGACGGGCTTCACGGGTACTTCGACACCGACAAGGAGGTCGAGGACCTCTGCGGCGAAGGCGACCTCGCGGAGTGCGCGGACGCCTCGATCGCGTTCGCGAACCAGCGGGGCGGTAAGGACAACATCACCGCCGTCGTCGTCGAAGTTCTGGGGCGCTGACCTACACGTAGCTGGCGTGGTGACGCCGGAGCGCCGGCGGTAAAAGGCTGGCGTCCGTGGCCGCGACGCCGCATCCTGAAGGGGCATGACGCGACGCCAGCTCGGTCTCGTGGCCGTCGGTGCGGTGCTGTTCGGCGCGATCGCGCTGACAGCCAGCTCCGGACCGCACGCCCACTCGACTTCCCATGCCGACCGTCCGACGGCCGGACAACGCGCCGGAGCGAGCAGCGGGCTCGCGGCAGCGCTTGCAGCGGCCCGCGGTCGGACGGGGCAGATCGATCTCGGGATCGGGTCCGCGGATCCCTCGAGGTCCGGGATGGTCACGCTCGCCGGCTCGGTGATCGAGATCGAGTCGAACCAGGGGGTCGGCGATGTCGAGGTGGTGTTCCGCGGCGCCACCGGGGAGAGCACCGGCGTGACGGCGGCCGACGGCTCGTATCGCATCGACGTGCCCGCGGGCGTGTACCGCGCGTTCGTGCGCTCTGACAGCGTGCTCTCCGTGGGGTCGCGCGACCGCGAGCTGATCCCCGAGCCGCCGAAGCCCGACGATGTCGACGCGCCGGACGAGACCGTGATGCCGACGATCGTCGCCACGCAGAGCACGTCCGGCATCGAGCTGCCGGTGCGCATCGCGGGGGTGGTGACCGGCACCGTGAAGGATACGGCCGGCCACCCGATCGCGGGCGTCGCAATTCGTGCGGCCGGGCCTCGCTCGCGCCCTGCCCTCGGCAGCGACGTCACCGAGTCCGATGCCGCGGGGACGTTCGAGATGCGCGTGCCGGTCGGCTACTACATGTTCGAGGCGTCCCACCCGAGGTTCGCGGGCGTGAATCCGGCGGATCTCCAGGTGACGGCCAAGGCGAAGAACCACGTCGAGCTGACGATGGTCGCGGGCTGCATCATCAAGGGGCGGGTCGTGAAGGCGGATGGCTCCCCGTCGGGCGATGGGGCGATCGAGAAGCAGTGGGGCGCAGGCGAGACGGAGTTCGGGCCCGCCGCCAAGATCGCCGACGACGGCACGTTCCAGTACACGAGCACCGAGCCTGGCCCGGTGGTGCTGCGCGCGTGGCCCTGGAAGTCGGCTCCGTCCGACAAGCAGTCCTTCGCGTGCGCCGATGGCGCGCGGTTCGAGCACGTGACGCTCACGATCAGCAAGGCCGCGCCGGACCTCGCAGGGATCCTGGTCGACCACGAGGGCAAGCCCGTGGCGTTCGCGGACGTCGAGGTGGCTCCGCTCGACGACGGCGGGATGGCGCAGCAGGAGCGCACGGACGCGGCCGGGCACTGGGCGGTGTACTTGCTGCCTGCGGGTCGCTACGCGCTCGGTGCGCACGCGGCGAATCGCGGTGCGGCGGACCTCGTGGTGCAGTCGCCCCAGCAGAACGTGCGGCTCGCGCTCACCGCGACGGGACGCATCGAGGGCACGACCACCACGCTCGCGGAAGGCGCGTTCGAGCTCGATTTCTACGGCTGCGGTGGCGAGAACTGGCACGCGTTCCAGCAGGAGCGCCGCCTCGTGCGCGTGCAGGATGGGCGCTTCACGGTCGACGACGTGCCGGCGTGTCAGCTCGGGATGATCGCGAAGTGGCGGGGTCAGGCCAACCATCTGCAGGCGGACGTGCCCCCGGGCGGTGTGGTGCAGGTCGAGGTCGCGATCGGTCCCGAGGTAGCGAAGACCGTGAACGGGGTCGTCACCGACGCCAGCGGCGCGCCGGTCGCCAACGCCGAGGTGCAGGCCGCCCCGGGCGGCGAGGAGGGCGAAGAGGGCGGCGAGGCAAACGCCGACGGCGACGGCACCGGACCGAGCGGCGGCGCCGCGACCGCGACCACGGATGCTCGCGGACACTACACGCTCACCACGGTCGCGGGCGCGCAGGTGTACGTGTCGACGGCGACCGCTTTCGGGCATGGCATGGTGCCGTACACGAAGACCGATCGCGACACCGTGAACATCGCGCTGACCGAGGCTACCGAGGAGGATCCGGAAGTGGTGGGCAGCGACCCGGGCACGCCCGAAGAGCCAGCCGTCGAGGACGACTCCGGCGGTGAGGGCGACAGTCCGCGCGGCGAGCCCGTGATCGAGGAGCTCCTGTAGCTGCGGCCAGGCCGGGCGCGCCTTGCGCGGTTCGCCCGGCACAAGGGGGTCCCGAACGGCTACGCCATTCACCCTCCTAGCGCAGCGAGATCGAGAACAGCATCGCGTTCGAGGTGACCATCCCGTCGGAGGTCGCGAGAGTCGTGGCCATCACCTCGAACCCGCCGTGCAGATGCTCCACCGCGAACAGCTCGAACCCTGCACCCACCGAGCCCGCGACGCCCCAGATGCGCGGGACGCCGGGGATCTCGAGCGGCCCCGTCGACGTCATCACGGTCGCGGGGTTGCCGTGATAGTTGCCGACACCGGCCGCGATGCGAACCCACACGGAGCGGTTCACGTAGTACTGGCCGCCCACGAGCGCGGCGGCGGCATCGGTGCGGTACGCGACGCTCACCTCGTCGGAGCCCTTGCGCGAGAACAGGGCGGCGGCGACGATCTCGACGTGCACCAGCGCGCGACGCGAAGCGACCTCCGCGACGCGCAGCGCGAAGGCGCCCCCGGTGCCGGTGGCGTTCGGGATGCCAAAGCCGAGCGTGAAGCCGCCACCGAAGGCGAGCGTCGGCACGATGCCCGACCGCTCGGTCGAGGGCTCGAGGTTCGCGTCGCTTGCCTCGGCGGCTGCCGCGTCGGGCCTGCCCGGAGTCGCGACGGGCGCGGCACCCGCGGTGCCCAGGCTCGCGGCCACGAGCGCGCTGACCATGCCCGCGGTGCGCCGATGCAGATCACCACATGGCACGGACAGCACGGCGGCCGACACCGTAGCATCATGCCCCTCTGCCGTTGCATTGAAGCTTGCGCGCGAGTGGAGCACACTCGTCCACCGAGGGTGATGGTCGCCGTCCTGACAGAACCCCGAGGTCGGCGATGATCGACGCCGTCGTCGGCGGATACCGGATCGAAAGCGAGCTCGGCGCCGGCGGCATGGGTACCGTGTACCGCGCGCGTCACGAGCTGCTGGGACGGCCCGCGGCGATCAAGTTCCTGCGGTCCGAGCTCGTCGCCGACGCATCGCTCGTGCAGAGGTTCTTCACCGAGGCGCGCGCGGCGGGAGCGATCCGGCACCCGGGGATCGTCGAGGTGCTCGATTTCGGGCACACGCCGGACGGCCGCGCGTACCTGGTGATGGAGCTGCTCGAGGGGCGCTCGCTCGCGGCGCGGCTCGCGGAGCGGGTGCGGCCTGCGGAGGCGGAGGCGATCGCGATCGCGCGGGGCATCGCGAGCGCGCTGCGTGCGGCGCATGCGAAGGGCATCGTCCATCGTGACCTGAAGCCCGACAACGTCTTCCTCGTGCCCGACCGGGATGACCCGACGGGGACGCGCGTCAAGGTCCTCGATTTCGGCGTGGCGAAGCTCCTGGCGGAGACCGCGACGAGCTTCACGCAGGACGGCGCGCTGATGGGGACCCCGCTGTACATGGCGCCGGAGCAGGCGCGCGCCGCATCGGCGATCGATGCGCGCGCAGATCTGTATTCGCTCGGCTGCGTGATGTACGAGCTGCTCGCGGGCCGACCTCCGTTCGTGGGCGCCGGCGCCGGGGAGGTCATCGCGATGCAGATGTTCAGCGAGCCGGAATTGCTGGAGGCGATCGTACCCGGCGTGACACCACGGCTCGCCGCGCTGGTGGCGAGGCTGCTCGCGAAGGAGCCCGCGGATCGGCCCGCCAGCGCGGACGAAGTGATCGGGTCGCTCGGGTCGCTCGCGCCCGCCGGGTCGCTCGCGCCCGTCGGGTCGAGCACGTCCGCCGGGTTGGCCGCGCCCGCAGCCGCGAGCTCGTCCACGCGGATCCCGGTGCCGGCGGTGCCGTCGCGATCGGCGATGCCGATCGTCGCGGCGGTGATCACGCTCGGGATCGCCGCCGGGATCGGGGGGCTCGTGCTGCGGCGCGCAGGGCACGACGCGGCGCGACCGGCGCCAGCGACCGTGCTGGTCGAGCGTGCCGCGCCGACACCGACCCCCGTGCTGTCACCCGTCGCGACGCCCGTGGTCGCGACGCCCGTGGTCGCGGTGCCCGTGGTCGCGGTGCCGATGCGGACCCCCGGGCCGGATGCCACGCTCACGCCTGCGCTGCCCCGCGTGATTGCCCGCCCGAAGCGCGTGCCGCCGCACGCCACCGCGCCGACACCGCCGACACCGCCGACACCGCCGACGTCACCGGCGCTGCCGACGCGACCGGCGACCGGCGCCACGACCGCGAACGGCTCGCCCGTGGAGCGCGACCTGTGATCCGGTCGAGCGGAAGCCTCACCTGCGCGCTGCTCCTCGGCGCCGCGCGCGTCGCGTTCGCGCAGCCCACCCCGCCCACGGAGCCGGTCCCGCTCGCGCCGGTGCGAGACGATGCCGCGGTCACCGCTGCACTGCGCGCGATCGTGCAGGACCCTGCGATCCCGGTCAGCGATCCGGCGCAGCGCACGCGCGCCCAGGGCCTCATGCTCGAGGGCCTGAACCAGCTCGAGTCGCAGCACTACGACCAGGCGCTCGCCAACTTCCTCGAGGCCTACGGGACGTTCCCGAGCCCCAAGATCCTCCTGAACATCGCCTCGACGCTGCGCGACATGGGTCGGTTCGCCGACGCGGCGAACACGTACCAGCGCTACCTCCTCGACCCGGCGACCGGGCCCGAGCGCGTCGCCGAGGTGAAGGAGCTGCTGCTGCGCCTCGACGAGCAGCTCACGATCCTCACCATCCGTGTCACGCCACGCGGCTCCGAGCTGTCGCTCGATGCCGGTCCGTTCATCGCGGTCGGCACCTCGCTGCAGACACGCGTGCGCCCGGGGATCCACCTCGTGCGCGTGCGGAGCGGCGCGCAGACCACCGAGCAGACGGTGAACGGCTTCGACGGCGAGGTGAAGGAGGTGACCGCCACGGTCGTGCCCGCACCGGTCGTGACCGCACCGGCCGTGGCCGAACCTGCGGCCGCGGTGGAGCGGCCGACGGTCGCTCCCCAAGCTCCGCCCGCCGTGGCTCCCGATCACGTCGAGGCGTGGCTCGTCACGGGCACGCAGTACGGCTCCGACGGTGGCACCAGCAACGTGCGCCAGGTCCGCGCCGGCTACTCGGGTCCCGTGGTCGCGGCGATCGTGCCGACGTTCCAGACCATCGACGGCGGCGACCTCCCCGCATTCGTACCCGAGCCCGAGCACATCCACTCCGGCGTGCTCGCGATCTTGCGCGTCGACGGCAAGCTGCGCGGTGCGGCCGGGGGCCTCGGTCTCGCGATCGCGCGCGGCCACGTCGAGGGCGAGGTCCTGGTGCTGCGCTCGAGCGTGACGGGTGGGTATCTCGGCGGCCGCTACCGGTTCCTGACCGGATTCCTGCGCCCGTACGTCGGCGCCGGTGTGCCCGGGTTCGTCTACGACAACGACGCCGGCGCGACGAAGCTCGCGATCGGCATGCGCATCGCGGCCGGCGTCGAGATCGTCGTGAATGGTCACATCAGCGTCCAGGGCGACGTTGGCTACGAGCACTTCTTCGGGATCGCGAACACGCAGTTCGAGCCCGATGTCGTCGTCCCGACGATCGGCATCATCGGCCGGCTCTGACGCGGCGCCGAGCTCACGCCACGGGTCAGCGCTGCAGCGTCGTGACCGAGATCAGGCCGGCCTCGAGTGTCTTCATGTCCACGGGCTTCACCAGGTGCAGGGCGAACCCCGCGTCGGACGCGCGCTGCTTGTCGGCGAGCTGGCCGTAGCCGGTGATCGCGATCAGCTTCAGCGCGACTCCTGGCAACGCCGCGCGCAGCTTCGCTGCGAGCTCGTAGCCGTCCATCACCGGCAGACCGATGTCGAGCAACGCCACATCGGGCGTGAAGGTCGCGCAGATGGCGAGCGCGGAGGGGCCATCGAACGCGACGCGCACGTCGTGGCCCTGGACTCCGAGCACGTCGCCCATCAGCTCTGCGATGTCGCGGTTGTCGTCCACGACGAGCAACCGCAAGGGCGGTGCGCGCAGCGGCGTGGTCTCCGGCAGCGCCGGGGCCGCCGAGTCCCGCAGATGATTCACGCAGGGCACGAGCACCTCGAACTCGCTGCCGCGACCACTGCCCCCGCTCGAGGCCGTGACGGAGCCGCCGTGACTCGTGACCAGCGACCGCACGATCGCGAGCCCCAGGCCGAGTCCACCCGGAGCCCGGTCGAGCGCCTGCGACTCCTGCGCGAACAGCTCGAAGACCGTCGGCAGCATCGCCTCCGAGATCCCGATCCCGTTGTCCCGGACCCGGACGCGCACGTCCTCCCCCACCACGTCGCCCGCCACGGCCACGAGGCCCCCGTCGGGCGTGTACTTCGCCGCGTTCACGATGAGGTTGCTGACGATCTGCGCGAACCGCACCGGGTCGGCGTTGATCAGCAGTCCATGCTCGGGCACGTCGACATCGAGATGGTGGTGCTTGGCCTCCAGGAGCGGGCTCGCGAGCTCGACGGCGCGGGCCACGACCGTCCCCAGCTCCACGAGCTCCAGGCGAAGCTCGATCTTGCCACTCGCGATCCGCGAGACGTCGAGCAGGTCGTCGACGAGTCGAGTCAGGTGCTTCACCTGGCGCTCGATCACCGCGCGCTCGCGCGGGAACGCGGTCGGATCCCGCGCCGCGATCACGTCGAGCGCGATGAGAATGGGCGCGAGCGGGTTTCGCAGCTCGTGCCCCAGCATGGCCAGAAACTCGTCCTTCGCGCGCGCCGTCACGAGCCGGGCGTGCTCGCTCGCGAGCAGCTTTCCCGTGATCTCCTCGGCCGTGTAGCGGCGCTTGGCCTCTCGCTCGGCGAGATCTGCAGACGTCTGGTTCGCCGCATTCGCGTCGGCCACGGCCACGTCCGCGCGCAGCGTCGCGAGCAGCAACTGCTCGTTCACGCCCCGGATCTGCACCAGCAACGCGTCGCGCTCGGTCGGCGGCGTGCCTTCAAGAATTTTCACGAAGTGCGACCTCGCTTCGCGCCCGTGGCGCGCCCGTGAGAATGCCTTCGTAGCCGGTCGGTCGATCGCGGACCACGATCCCGGTCTCGTCGATGTCGTAGAGCCGCACCTCGTGGCTGTGCTCGAGGCCGCGCATCTTCGTCACGGCGAGGATCTTGCGCATCACACCATCGATCTCGACGAAGCGCTGGAGGATGAGACCGTCGGTCAGGAACGAGATTCCGTGCGGCGCGAGCCGGAGCTCCGTGTACGAGTCGATCACCTCGGCGGTCATCAAGACCGAGACCCCGAGGTTCACGAGCTCCGCGATCATGCGGTAGGCGGCCTCGCGAAAGTCCTCGCGAAATGCCGGCGCGAGCGCGAGCTCGAAGCCCGACAGCGAGTCGATCACGACGCGCGTGGCCCCGAGCTTGTCGACGGCGAGCGCGAGCGTCTCCATCGTCTCGTCGATGGACAGATCGACGGGTCGCATGTCGAGAAGTTTCAGCCGGTTGGCCTCCGTCCCGATTCGCAACGCGGGCCCGTGGGGCGTCCGGCTCAGGAACGCCTCGGGCCGTTGCTCGAACACGGCGATGACCGCGGTCTCGCCCCTCGCCAGCCCCTCGCGGACGAACTGGCTCGCGAGCACCGTCTTGCCCGATCCCGACGGACCGGCCACGAGCATCGAGTACCCGATCGGCAGCCCTCCACCGAGCATGGCGTCGAGCGCCGCGACTCCGGTGCCGCGCCGCGCGGTCGTATCCACGAGGTCCCGCACGATATCCGGGCTCATGAGCCGCGGATAGATCTTCACCCCCGCGGACGAGATCTTCATCGTGTGCAGCCCCGGGAGCTGCGCCTGCCCGCGCATCTTCACGACCTTCGCCTGGCGGACCATCGAGTTCCGGCTGCGTTCCTGACTCAGCCACACGATGGCGTCCGCGACCGTGAACAGCGGATTGTGCCCCATCTCGGACTCGTCGTACTCGCCGACGAGAAACGTGGTCGCCTCCCAACCCGTCAGGTACACGCTGAGCCGCTGGACGAAGTCGTGAAGCCCCATCTGACCGGGCTCCTCCGATTTCGCCACGGCTGCGCGGAACGAATCGACGAACACCATGCTGGGTTGCATCGCCGTCACCTCTTGCACGACCCGCTCGAGAACCTTGCCGAGCCCGCCCTCGATCAGCTCGCTTCCGAGGTGCAGAAACCGCACGCACGTGGACAGCTTCTCCGCATCGAAGAACGCGAACTGCTGCTGGTAGCGGAGCATCTTCAGCGGGGGCTCGCCGAGGATCGTGATGTACAGCGCGGTGCGCTGCGGCGTTGCCGTCGCGAACATGATCTGGTGAGCGAGCGTGGTCTTGCCGCAGCCGGGACTTCCCGCGATCAGAGTGAACGAAAACTCGGGGATCCCGCCGCCGAGGACCACGTCCAGACCGGGCACGCCGCTCGGCAACTGGTTGATGACGACCGCTTCTGTCATGACTTCTCCTTCAAAACCGACTCGTAGACGTCGGGCCACAGCTCGTGGAGTAACCGCCTCACCAGGCCGACCCCGATGAACCGGCCCAGCAACGCCGAGAACTCGGACACCAGCACGCCCGCGGCGGCGACCCCGGCCTCCGGGGTCTGCACCTCGAAGATCGAGCGCAGGTGACTCGCCCCACCCGGCGCGCCCGGCGCCGGGCGCACCAACCACGCGACTCGGGCCCCACTGATCGCAACCGCCCGATCGAGCACCGCGCGAATGCCGGCGTCGCCGAGGAGACCCTTGAAGTGCAGCTCGAGCTTCGTCCACACGCAGGCCATCGCCACGGCCACGAGTGACGACGAGGCGAGCCCCGTTGCGCTCGGAACGGTCGCATCGCTCGCAGCCGGGCCCAGTTCCGCGAGCAAGAGCGCGCGTGCGAGCTGGGTCAAATCGGCGGGCATGGTCGCAATCACTCGGGGCGGATCGGCAGCAGCGGTCGGAGCACAGCGCAGAGAGCCACGAGGCTGAACGGCTTGGCGAGCGCGCCGTCGAACAGCCCGTCGCGCGCTTGAGCGAGACCACCGTACCCGGTCACCAGGACGATCGGAAGCGCTCCGTTCATGCCCTTGTCCGCCGCGTTCAGCACCAGGTTCAGCAGCACCTGCCGGAGCTGGGTCTCGTCGGCGACGACCGCCGGCTGGTCCGCATCGATCGTGACCTCCACGGGGACCGACTTCGCGGTCGCGCGGAACAGCGGATCCAGCTCGCGCACGAGTGCCGCGAGATTCACCGGGCGCGGCGGGCGGCTCACGTGCCCCGAGTAATCGCCGGCGTGCCGTGCGGCCTGGCGCACCCCCGTAAACCGCGATTTATGTGGACATACTACGCGGCAGGCGCAACGAGAACGTGGTGCCCGCCATCGTGGATGTCACGTCCACGGTGCCCTGGTGCGCGGTCGCGATCGCCTGGACGATGTGCAGCCCCAGGCCGATGCTGCCGTGCTCCGTCGCCGTGCTCCCCCTGGGATCGAGCTGCCGGAACGGGTCGAAGATGTCGCGCAGGCTCCGCTCCGGGATGACCGGACCCTGGCTGGACACGCTCACCACGACCTCATCGCCACCGCCCAGCACGCGCACGACGACGGGCTCACCGCGCGTGCCGTGCTGACAGGCGTTGCCCAGCAGATTGGACAGCGCTTGCGCGACTCGATCCCCATCCCAGGAACCCCGCAGCTGACCCGCCGCCTCGAAGCGAACCGCGCAGTCGGGCCGGTAGGCCGACATCTCGTCGCAGACCGCACGACACGTCTCCTCCAGGTCGATCGGGGTCCGCGTGATCGGGATGCCTCCGCCGAGCCTCGACCGCGTGAAGTCGAGCAGATCGCTGATCAGCCCGTTCATGCGGGCCCCGCTCGAGAGGATGCGAGAGGCCGTCTTGGCGTGGACCCACTCCGGCCCCTCCTTGGCCATCATGACGGTGGCCGACATCATCATGGCGCCGAGTGGATTGCGAAGGTCGTGGCCGAGCACGCCGAGGAACAGGTCCTTCACGTGGTCGACGTCCTCCGCGTACGTCTGGACCGACTCGGCCAGCAGCTGGTCGATCGCCTCGTTGAAGCGCGTGATCTCGTCGATGTTCCCGCGATCGAACGCCGGCTGCGCCTCCGCCCAGAGCCGCAGCACGCTCGCTCGCAGCGCGCGAAACTCCGACACCATCTGCGCGAGGGTGAACCCGTTGGTGGCGCGGTCCGTGCCATGCGCCGCGGCAGCCGTGTTCACGGCGGCCGAGCTATCGGTCCCGACCGACTTAGCTTGCTGCTCCGTCTTGGTCTGCGGAGTCTCGAGATCCGTCGCGATCATCTTCAGCATGCCCGCGACGTTGTCGCGCCGCTGCTCGAGATCCATCGCGGTCGCGGCCGGCGTGCAGCTCCGCGCGAAGGCCTCCCACTCGGCGATGATCTGCGGCGTCGCGTGCGTGATGAACTCCGATAGTTTCAACGAGGCCTCCTCGGCAAGTGACTCAGTATACGGCCTATTTGCCGGTCCCCGAGCGGATGGTCTTGAGCTCGGCGAAGAACAGATCGAGCTCCTCGCGCTTCGTGTAGAAGTGCGGCGCGATGCGGATGCCCGCCGTCGGGCGGTGATCGCAGAAGAACTTGCGGCGATTGAGCTCGCGGCAGACGTCCGCGGCGCCCACGAAGTCGAACACCACGGAACCGCCGCGCTTCTCGGCCGCGCGCGGGCTGTTGAGCTTCATCCCGAGCTCGTCGACCCAGTCGATGCACGTCTGCGTCATCACGAGGCTCTTCTCGCGAATGGCTCGCACGCCGATGTCGGCGATGATCTGGTGCCCGGCGCGCGCCTGGTACAGCGCCGAGACGGCGGGCGTGCCGGCCATGTAGCGCCACACGGTGTCCGAGTACGTCTGCGCGGGCATGGTGAACGCGAAGGGCGCCTCGTTGCCGAACCACCCGGTGACGCGCGGCGTGAACTGCTCGATGAGATCGGGCCGGACGTAGAGCCACGCGGCGCCCGGGCCCCCGCAGAGATACTTGACGCTGCCGCCGCACGCGAACGACACGCCGAGCTCCGTGATGTCGAACGGGACCGTCCCGACCGACTGGTAGCAGTCGAGGATCACGTGGGCGCCGACCTGGCGCGCGCGATCACAGATCTTGCGGACGTCCTGGATGTACGCGGACGAGAACACGACGTGCGACATCGGGACGAGGAGCGTGTGCTCGTCGATCGCGGCGCACATCGCATCCGCGTCGATCGTGGTGCCGTCGGCCGACGGGACGAGCACGCACTTCGCGCCGCGGCGCTCCTCCGCCTGCCAGACGTAGGACACGGTCGGGAACTGCAGCGCCTCGTAGACCACCTTGTTGCGCTCGGGCGTGTACTCGAAGCACGACGCGAGCGTGGCCATGATGCCCGACACGTTCTGCTGCATGATCACGGTGCCGGGCTTCGCGGAGATGATCTTGATGATGCGCTCGGCGGCGCGGTCGACCTCGGGTAACCAGTCCGACCAGGCCGTGATCGACTTCGTCTGCCAGAGGTCGAAGAACTCCGCGAGGTCTGCCTTCGCCTGCGCCGGGACGCAGCCGAGTGAATGCGAGATGAGATGCACGCACTGCTCGAGCGCCGGGAACTTGGCGCGGTGCTCGAGGAGGCTGTCCGCGACGGGGTCACCCATGCGAATGGGATATCATGGAGTCGGCGCGGGGCTCGGGGCGGGCGTAGGATCCGGCGCGGTGGTCGGATTCGGGGCGGGCGCCGGATGGGGGGTGGGCGCCGGTGTCACGACCGGCGTCGTGTCGGGAATCTTCGACCAGTCGACCGGTGGCGGTGGCGGTGGCGAGGCCTGTCCCTCGCCGGTGCGCCAGTTGCCGATCGCGAGCGCGATCGCGGCGATCCCTCCGAGGCTCACGCCGATCACGCCCGAGATCTCGAACGACTTCGCCTGATCGCTGGTGTTGAGCTCCAGCGTCCCGAGCGCGATCACACCCGCGACGGTGCCGACCGTCACGGCCGGATGCTTCACGGCGAAGTTGCAGCCGGCCAGCGACAGCACGGTAATGAACGCGACCCTTCGCATGGAGGGACCGTTTACCACGCTACCGTCCGCCCATGGCAATGCCATCCTCCGAGTGGACCGTCCGCGGTCATGGGCCGATCGAGCAACTCGCCGACAACCTGTGGTGGGTCCAGGGGGATGTCCCGCGGATCCCGCTCCATCGGAACATGGTGGTCGTCCGACGAACGGACGGCTCGCTCCTCGTGCACAACGCGATCGCGCTGCGCGAGGCGGAGCAGGCGCAGCTCGAGGCGCTGGGCCGGCCCGCGATCCTCATCGTTCCGAATGCGTTCCATCGCCTCGATGCGGCCGCGTACAAGGCGCGCTATCCGCAGCTCCAGGTGATCGCGCCGGCGGGAGCGAGCAAGCAGGTCGAGGCGGTGGTCCCCGTCGACGCGACGTACGACCAGTTTCCCGCCGACGATGCCACGCGTGTCGAGTACATCGGCGGGGTGCGGAAGGCCGAGGGCGCGCTCGTCGTGTCCTCGAAGGATGGCACCACGGTGATCGTCAACGACGCGGTGTTCAACATGGATCGGCCCACGGGCACGGTCGCTCGGATCATCTCGACCGTCATGAACAACGCCGGTGGTCCGCGCGTCTCGCGGCTCACCAAGCTGCTGCTCGTGAAGGACCGCGCCGCGTTCCGGGCCACGCTGGAGCGGTTCGCCGCCCTGCCCGACCTGCAGCGCTTCATCGTCGCGCATGACAAGTGCGTGGTGGGCCGGGAGGCCGCGGCGACGGCGCTGCGCACCGCCGCCGCGTCGATCTAGCGAGGTACTACGAGGTCCGGCGAGGTCCCTGACGATTTCCTGCCGATTGCACGCAACCGCTGCGCGGCGTGGCCGATGTGCGCGCCATGCAAATCAAGACATGGGCAACGATCCTGGCGGCCGGCCTCCTCGGCTCCGCGTGCACGATGGCGACAGGTGCCGGGGACGACACGACGGGTGACGACTCGACGAGCGATGGTGGTGGCGGCGGTGGCGGTGGCGGTGGCGGTGGCACGAATGCCCGCTGGGCCGCGATGCCGCTCGTCGACGACACGTCGGTCCCCGGCGACACGGTCTACCACCAGGGTAACGACGTCGTGACCGGCATCTACTTCACGACGCCGACGACGGGTGTCATCACGTCGACGGGCGCGAACCAGACGTCCGCGGACGGTGGCGCGGTGTTCGAGGCGAGCGGCACGGCGGTCACCAGCGTCGCGTTCAGCGGCAACGGGACGGGCCTCTCGCTCGTCGGCGCCGTCGACTTCACCGGCATCGAGAAGACGCCGAACGGCTTCATCGCGATGGCGCACGCGAACGACGCGGTGACGAGCACCGACGGGGGGCACACGTTCTCGATCCAGAAGAACGGCCGCAACCAGATGGGCATCGAGCCGATGCTCGCGTATCGCCAGACCGCGACGGGCGCGACGCTGGTTCGTTCGTCCGGCGTGGTCACGGTCACCACGGGGAGCGCGCCGGGGCCAGACGTCGTGTTCCAGGACGTGTGGGCGCCCGAGGCGAACCCGCCGATCCCCGCCGTCGTGCCGGTGACGCAGTGCCAGGCGCGTCCGAGCGGCTCGAACAACCCGGTCACGCGCGACGCGGTGTTCGTCAGCGCCGACCGCAACTTCATCGCGTACACGGCGAACCCGGACGAGGAGCCGATGATCTGCATCAGCACCGACGGCGGCCGCTCGTTCCTTCCGCACGACCTCGTCGTGCCCGCGCCGGCGATCGCCGCGCAGCCCGGCGGCGTGATGTTCGCGTCGCCCTCGACGGGCATCGCCTACTTCGGCTCCGGCAACACCGCGGGCGCGTACCTCGCGCGCACGACGACGGCCGGCGCGGCGTGGACGAATATCGCGCTGCCCGCCGCGATCGCATCGCATTCGGTGGAGCTGCGCGCCGCGACCTTCGCCCCGGACGGCGTGCACGGCTACCTCGTCGGCTTCGACTTCACGACGAGCCAGGCGCTGCTGCTCACGACCGCCGACACCGGCGCCACGTGGGCCGTGGATTCCGATGTCGGCCCCGCCGCGTCGGACGCGGGCGGCGGCAAGCTCTACTCGGTGTTCGCCCTCGACACCTCGCACGTCTGGGTCGGCGGCACGTATGGCCTGCTGCTGCGCCTGAAGTAAGTCCCCCCGAGCCGTGACGAGTCGTCCTCACGAGCGCGTTGCCCGAGCTCGTCAGCCGGGAACCGTGAACACGCTGATCTCGCCGCCGCGCCTCCAGCCGTCGCGCGTGAGCCACAACAGCGGGGTTGCGAGCGACACGCGTTCGAACGCGTCGTCGCGCACGAACTGTCGCGAGCCGCGGAGCTCCTTCCAGCCGAGGAAGTTGGCGCCACTCGAGTACGGGTCGACCTCTTCCATGATCTCGTGGTGGTCCGGGCGATGGTGCAGCCAGTTCGTGAGCACGTACTGGATCGCGTTGCGCATCTGGGTGGGCCTCGCGATCGCCCGTGCGTGGTAGCGATCCGCGAACACGGGTCCGCGTCGGCCCAGCTTCGCGTTCAGTGACTTCGCGACCGAGATCGAGAATGCGCGGACGCCATTCGAGAGCTCGACCCGAGACTCGGCCTCGACGATGAGGTGGATGTGGTTGCTCTGGATGCTGAAGTGCACCAGGCGGAACCCGCTGCGCGCGAGCACGACGCGTGCGCCGATCCGGACCGCCCGATACGCGTCCATGCGCCGGAGGTTCCTGGCGACCGGCAACGTTCGCAGCGTCACGTGGAGGGCTCGCCCCTTCACGAACGGCTCGCGCTTCGCGTGCGAAGCTGGCGCCTTCACGCCCTTCGGCCACCGCTTCTTCGGCCGTCCGGCACCGGGCGCCCGCGTCCCCGGTGCGCGGACCTTCAGCTCCAGCTGCCGTGCGCGCCTCGCCGTCACATCTGACATGGTGCTCGTTAATACGGCGGATGTCTACCAGTAAATGCAGTTCAGGTCCAAACCGGGTACATCGTCGGGGGTGCCAGATCACGCACCGGGGTCTGGAACGCCGCCTGATCCCTGCGCGGCGCGCAAGCTCGCGATTTGTGAGGCTTGACACTGCGCGACGCGATCCCATGCCTGGGAGTCCCGGCGCGGTGCCTCGATGCAAGCCCGCCGGCTCGCCGCAGCGGCTGCGCAGTCGGGCTGGCATGACCGCGCGCGTGGGCGCAGTCGCGAGGGCTCGAGCCTCTGTGATCGGAGAGTTTCGAAGGTCATGGCAGAGCCCGGTACCTCGCGCGGTCGCCGGTGGCGGCCTCGAACCTCAGCTCACCGGGTCGGCGGCGTCCAGCGTACGAAGTTGGGCGAGTCGCGGTCCGTGCCCGGGCACGCGAACGTGCCCGCGATCGCGACGGAGGCGCCAGCCTGGCTCGCAAGCGTGCAATCGAACGTGCCGGTGATGCCGTCACCGCTCGCGACATGAACTGCACACGCGTTCGTGGTCGAATAGAAGCGCCCCGCGGCGGCCGCCTCGCTGCTCGGCGAGTACGAGGCCTCCGCCGTGTAGTCACCCGCACCGGTGTAGTGGCGAGGAATGAAGACCTCCAGGCGGTTGTGGGCGCGCGTGGGGTCGCTGGGATCGATCACGAAGGACGAGTGCACGAGCTCGGTGAGCTCGATCTCGAGCCCCACGTTGTCTGCCGAGAACTTCCAGGTGTCGCAGCCGTAGATGAGGACGTTGTCGAGCGACACGACGGGTACGTACGGCGTGAGCCGCGAATCGACCGCGCCGGACTCGGCCCCCGTGATGGTCGCCTGCACGAACGTGCGGGCCGCGGTTCCGTCGGCCTTGCCCGCACCCTGCGTCGGATGCGGAATCTGACCGGGACCCTCGAGCAGGTCGGTGGTCGGATCGCTCGCGCAGCCGGCGAGAGCGGTGAGGCCGAAGGTCAAGATGCCCGCGAGGCGTGTCATGGTTCGCATGACACCGGACAGAAGCAACGGGCGGGCCAGCGCAAGTGGTTGAAGTCAGGCGGCCATCGGCTGGCGACTCGCGTTGCCGGCTAAATAAGAATGCACGTTCTTGTTTGTTGGCAGGCCGCGTCACCACTCGAGAAGCTGGTCGGAGGCGGCCGCGGTGGCCGGCGCGCGAGGGCCGGCCTTCCGCGATTCGTCCGGTCGAGAAGCTGCCCTCGACGGTCACCGGGGGGCGACGCGGGACCATGGCGCTCTCTTCTGAGCCCGGCGTTCGCAGGGGTGAAGTGCCTGTCGGTGGACGGGGCTGGGCGCTGGTCGAGGCTGATCGGAGCCTCGCGATGGGGTTCGCGGTGAGGCTCGCGCCTCGCGGTGAGGCTCGCGCCTCGCGGTGAGACTCGAGCCTCGCGCCTTGCTGTGCTGCTCAGTGGTAGCCGGAGTCGGAGCCCTTGGCGGCCTGGGCCTTGGTCCAGTCGCCGAAGAGGTCGTCGCGGATGTCCCAGAGCGCGGGGAAGAAGCGCGTCTTCAGGCCCTGCGCGAGCAGCTCGGAGTGCTTGCCCTTCAGCGATGGCGTACCGGTCCCGATGATCCGGTAGACCAGCATCAGGTGCCGGTAGCGCCACGTCTGGAGCAGCTGGTCGTAGTCCGTCAGGCCCTCGCACAGCGTCAGCAGCGCGTGGTGGTCGTGCGGATGATCGTAGATCTCGCGCAGCGTCTTGCCCTCGCGCTCGAGAAACGCCGCGAACGCGGGCCACACGATCTCGCCGGGAAGCTTCAGCATCATGCGGAACCCCGGCGACTCCTGGCCCGAGCCGCGGCCGAGCTGCGTGCGGATCGTCATGTAGTCGGTCGGCGCCATCGTATCGAGCAGGTCGATCGAGTGCAGGAGCACGCGCTGGATCGTGCCGACGCGCTTCAGCGCGGTGGCGGCCCGCGCGATCTGGCCCTCGCCCACGAGCTTCGCGAAGAAGCGGAGCTCGTGCTCCACCTGCTTCATATAGAGCTCGCTGGCCTGGTGGACGATCTGGAACTGCAGCTCGTCGTGGCACGACAGCTCGTCGGGCCGCTTCTGGAGCGACAGCAGCTCGTCCGTGCGGATGTACTTCTCGTAGTCCGTCGTAGCCATCGCCCGCGTGCTTACCACGACGGCCGTTCACACCGAGGATCGTCAGCTCGGGGGGGACTGCGCGAATTTTCAAGACCCCGGAATTACTACGTTATCGAGGTAGTTGTTAGCACTCGAAGGTAAGGGTTGCCAGGAACGCGGCGGGTGCTTATAGAGAGCTTCATGAAAATCCGTCCGCTGCACGATCGCATCCTCGTCAAGCGCCTCGAGGAGGAGAGCAAGACCTCCGGTGGCCTCTTCATCCCGGACTCCGCGAAGGAGAAGCCCATCCAGGCAAAGGTGATCGCCGTCGGCGCCGGCAAGCGTGACAAGGACGGCAAGATCGTCGCGCTCGAGGTGAAGGCGGGAGACAAGGTGCTGTTCAGCAAGTACAGCGGCACCGAGGTCAAGATCGACGGCGACGAGCACCTCATCATGCGCGAGGAAGACCTCCTCGCCGTGATCGACTGATCCTCCGGCTCCCATCTCATCCGCATCACCTACGCAAAGCTAAGGAACCACGCACATGGCAGCCAAAGAAATCATCTTCTCGTCGAGCGCTCGCTCCGAGATCGCAAAGGGTCTCAACCTCCTCGCCAACGCGGTGAAGGTGACCCTCGGCCCCCGCGGTCGTAACGTCGTCATCGAGAAGTCCTGGGGCTCCCCGACGGTGACCAAGGACGGCGTCACGGTCGCGAAGGAAGTCGAGATCGAGAACAAGTTCCAGAACATGGGCGCCCAGATGGTGAAGGAGGTCGCGTCCAAGACCTCCGACGTCGCCGGCGACGGCACCACCACGGCGACCGTGCTCGCGCAGGCGATCTTCAACGAGGGCGCGAAGCTCGTGGCCGCGGGCCTCAACCCGATGGACCTCAAGCGCGGCATCGACGCGTCGGTGACGGCCGTCGTCGAGCACATCAAGGCGATGGCGACCCCGACCAAGGGCAAGACCGACATCGCGCAGGTCGGCACGATCAGCGCGAACGGCGATGCAGAGATCGGCGAGATGATCGCCGAGGCGATGAACAAGGTCGGCAAGGAAGGCGTCATCACCGTCGAAGAGGCGAAGACGATGACGTCCGAGCTCGACGTGGTCGAGGGCATGCAGTTCGACCGCGGCTACCTCTCGCCGTACTTCGTCACCGATCCCGAGAAGATGCTCGCGGTGCTCACCAACCCGCTGATCCTCGTGCACGAGAAGAAGATCTCGGCGATGGCCGATCTGCTCCCGCTCCTCGAGCAGGTCGTCAAGGCCGGGCGCGAGCTGCTCATCCTGTCGGAGGACGTCGACGGCGAGGCCCTCGCGACGCTGGTCGTGAACAAGCTCCGCGGGACGATCAAGGTCGCGGCCGTCAAGGCCCCGGGCTTCGGCGATCGCCGCAAGGAGATGCTCAAGGACATCGCGATCCTCACGGGCGCCCAGTCGTTCATGGAAGACCTCGGGCAGAAGCTCGAGACGGCGACGCTGAAGGATCTCGGCTCGGCCAAGCGCATCGAGATCGACAAGGACAACACCGTCATCATCGACGGCGCCGGCGACAAGACGGCGATCAAGGGCCGCGTCGAGTCGATCCGCAAGCAGATCGCCGACACGTCGAGCGACTACGATCGCGAGAAGCTCCAGGAGCGCCTCGCGAAGCTCGCCGGCGGCGTGGCCGTGGTGCGCGTCGGCGCCCACACCGAGACCGAGATGAAGGAGAAGAAGGCGCGCGTGGAAGACGCTCTCCACGCGACCCGCGCGGCCGTGGAAGAGGGCATCGTCCCCGGCGGCGGCGTCGCGCTGATCCGCGCGCTCGGCGCCCTCGACTCGCTCAAGTTCGGCGACGAGCGCGACGCGGGCGTTCGCCTGATCCGCAGGGCCGCCGAGGCCCCGCTCCGCCAGATCGCGCAGAACGCGGGCGTCGACGGCTCGGTCGTGGTGGAGAAGGTCCGCCTCGGCACCGGCGCGTTCGGCTACAACGCGGCGACCGACGTGTACGAGGATCTCCTCGCGGCCGGCGTCCTCGATCCCGCCAAGGTCGTGCGCCACGCGCTCTCGAACGCGGCGAGCGTCGCGTCGCTGATGCTCACCA
>JAYSYE010000600.1:0-2967 GCA_043716635.1 Deltaproteobacteria bacterium
GCGTACTCGACGCCGCTCTCCGCCACCGCGGGGACGCGCCGCACGAACACCCGCACGCGGTGGCCATCGGCGCGCAGCCGCGCGACCATCGCCTTGCCGACGGAGCCCGACGCCCCGGTGACGAGGACCGGCACGCGCTCGGAGAGGGGGAACCGCGCGAGGTCCACGTCGGTCGTCGCGCCCGAGCCCGAGCCCGAGCCCGAGCCCGAGCCCGAGCCCGCCGAGCGCTTCTTCGCCGCGATCCCCGCGACCGTGCGCGCCACCTCGGCCACGCGCGCGGACCACGTCTCCGTCAGCATCGACGCGGATCGCGTCGCCCGCGTCACGGGAGTCTCGGCGGCGAGCAGCCCCTCGATCGCGGCGATCGTGGCCTCGGGCCCATCGGCGATGCTCGCGAGGTGCGAGTAGCGCATGACCTCCGGTACCGGAGTCGACACGACCGGCACGCCCGCGGACAGGTACTCGCGCAGCTTCAACGGATTCACGAACGTCATGCGCTCGTCGATCCGGTAGGGGATGAGGCCGACGTCGAACCCCTTGCAGTACGCGGGCAGCTCGTCATGACGGCGCTGCCCGAGCAGGTGGATGTTCGGGATTCCGCTCAGTGCCGACAGGTCGCCGAGCTGCTGGCCGATCAGCGCGATCGACCACTCCGGCCGCGCGCGCGCGACGGCGGCGAGAAGCCCCGTGTCCACCCAGTTCTGCAGCGTTCCGTAGAAGCCGATGCGCGGACCGGGCAGGGCGGCGAGGTCCGCCGGGACCTGGGTCTCCGCATCGAGCGCGCGTGCGAACTGCGCGTGGTCCACCCCGTGCGGGGAGACGAACGTCGCCGCGCACGTCGCGCGCTTGGCGTCGGCGAGCGCGTGGTTGATCGCGAACACGGCATCGACCCGGCCGAGGAGCTTGCGCTCCTGCGCGACGATCTGATCGCGGTCGAGGTAATCGAACATCGACCACTCGTCGACGCAGTAGTAGACCGACAGGTCCTCGCCCAGCGTGCCGACGTAGTCCGCCGTGCTCGGCAAGAACGTCCACAGCTCGAAGTGGTCGATGCCGAGCTTCCACCGCAGCCCGCGGACCGTGGCGCGCAGGAGCTGGCGGTTGATCGAGCGGGCGACGGGGCTGTGCGGCAGCGGCAGTACGAGCGGCGAGAACACCCACAGGTCGTTCTCGACATTCACGGGGCCCGCGGCGAACTCGCCGAGCTTGCGCTTGATCTTGCCGAGGTCGCGCGCCGAGCCGAGCTTGGGCGTGCGCGTCGCGAGCGAGTTGAGCCACAGCACGCGCCGCGTCTTCGCGAGCTCCCGGAGGACATGATGATTGCTGGTCGGGTCCTCGTGCCAGTCCTTCGCGAACGCGATGATCGGTATGCTGGGGCTCGTGGAGGTGTCCATCGCGCGCGCACTTGCCATGGGCCTGGTTGTCACATGTGCGGCCTCGCCCGGGTGTCGGCGGGGCGCGGAGGCGACAGGCGGGGCCGACGTCGCGGTAGTCGGCGAGTCCGCGCGGTTGAGGCTCGAGGATGCGTGGCCTGCCACGTCCCCGTGGTTCGACGGGTCACGGGTGTCGCTCGTCGCCGCGCGCGGCGAGACGCTCGGGCTCCAGGTGCTCGATCGGGCTGGTGAATCCGTGTCGCTCGCCATCGCTGGTGCCGATGTGCAAGTTCGGGGCTACGTCGCGGAGGGGATCCGGGTGCGTCGCAAGTCCACCGATCTCTACGGTGGGAGCCATGGTGAGGGCACCTATCCCGATGCGCTGCGCGCGACTGCGCATCCTGCCGGGCTCGCGACGTACTTCGAGGTCGTGGTGGGGCCGGGTGCGGCCGTGGGGACGCTGACCGGCTCGCTGCGCGTCGGTGCGCGCGAGATTCCGGTGAGCCTGGCGATCGCGACCGCGACGCTGCCGGCGCTCGGGGTCACGCGCGTCTGGGCCTACGAGGATCCGCGCGAGCTCGCGTGGCAGCGGGATCCCGGCGCGGCCGATCCGGATCGGGCGGTGCCCTCGGCCGACGAGCGCGCATGTGTGGCGATGTTTCGCGAGCACGGCGTGCTGCTCTCGCCGGATCTCGATCTCGCATGGTGGCCGACGCGGAGGTCGTTGCTCGTGGGCGCGACGGACGTGCCGGTCGTGATCCCCACGGACCCAGCGCTCGCCGCGGAGGCCGTGCGCGGCTGGATCGCGGCCACGCAGGGGACGGGACAGGTGCCATTCGCGATCCCGTACGACGAGCCGGCAGACGCGGCGACGCGGGCCAAGCTGCGCGCGCTCGGCGACGCGGCGCACGCGGCGGGAGCCGGCCCGACCACGTTTCGCGTGGCCGTCACGGACGAGCCGCGCGCGGAGTATGGCGCCGCGGTCGATCTGTACATCTCGTGGAAGGCGGCGCATCGCGAGGGCGATCGGGTCGCGCGCTGGACGTACAACGGTGCGCCCCCGTTCGCCGGCTCGGTCGTGCTCGATGCGGTCGCGCCCGGGACCCGCACGTGGGGCTGGATCGGCTGGCGATACGACATCGCGACCTGGTACGTGTGGGACGCGCTGTACTGGCACGATCGCTACAACCGGCACGGCGCGGCGCTGCCCGGTCGGCCGCTGCACGTGGACACGGATGCGACGAGCTTCGACGGCGGTGAGGACCATGGCAACCTGGACGGCGTGCTCGCGCTGCCCGGCGCTGGCCCGGACGGGAGCCCGGACGGGAGCCCGACCGGAGGCTGCCGGCCGACGCTGCGCCTCGCGTCGCTCCGGCGGGGCCTCCAGGACCGGCAGCTCCTCGAGGCGGCCGCGCGCTGCAATGCCGCTGCGACGGCGGCCATCGCATCCGCGCTGTTCCCGGTGGCGCTCGCCGACGCGCGCCCGGGCGCACGGGCCTCGTGGCCCGCCGACGACGCGATCTTCGAGCTCGCTCGCCGTCAGCTCGTCACGATCGCCAGCTGCCCGCGCTGAGCCGCGCGGGTCCGCGCGAAG
>JAYSYE010000007.1:0-24227 GCA_043716635.1 Deltaproteobacteria bacterium
GCAGCCTTGGAGATATCGGCATGCTTTGCGATCTGATCGATCAACTCCGACTTGTTCACGTTGTCCCCTTTCGATTCGACTTGAAGCGCATCGGATTGGATGCGCGTTGTTCGATCCGGCTTTATAGCAAGCCGTTCGCCTCAGTGTCAAGCAGACATCGGCTCACTTGCGAAGCATCGTTTGGCGACAGGCATTCGACGAAAGCAATGCCTGTCTGCGAGAGTTGCGCACGCTCATCTCGGAGACGTGCGCGAAGCCGATGGGCGGTGCAGCCCCTTCAGTGTTTAACCACAAGCGATGCCGGTTGTGCGTCACCGGTCGCCGCAGGCAACGGCGGCACCGCAGCCGCGGCATCGACGGCCGGTTCGGGCAGTCGTTCGAGCGCGGTCTGCAGCACCTGATCGACCCACCGCACTGCCTGGATCTCGAGACTGTTCTTGATGTTGTCGGGAATCTCGGCCAGGTCCTTCACGTTCTCTTCCGGAATCATCACGAGCTTGATGCCTCCGCGATGCGCGGCCAGCAGCTTTTCCTTCAATCCGCCGATCGGCAGCACCTCGCCGCGCAGCGTGATCTCGCCCGTCATCGCGACGTCGGGCCGCACCGCGACGCCCGTCAACAGCGACACGAGCGCCGTGTACATCGTGACGCCGGCACTCGGACCATCCTTCGGCACCGCGCCCGCGGGCACGTGGACGTGGAGATCCTTGTTCTCGAGGAAGTTACCCGGGTCGAGCCCGAGCGCAGCCGCGCGACCGCGCACGAACGAGAGGGCCGCCGTGACCGACTCCTTCATCACGTCGCCGAGCTGACCGGTCAGGGTCAGCTTGCCCTTGCCGGGCATCTGCGTCGCTTCGATGAAGAGGATGTCACCGCCGACCGCCGTCCACGCGAGTCCTGTCGCGACGCCGGGCTCGCCGACACGCTCCGCGACCTCGCTGACGTACTTCTTCGGCCCGAGGACGGCCTCGACCACTTCGGGCGTGATCACCTCGTGATCCTGGGCGTGACCCTCGGCGACCTTCACGGCCGTCGCGCGGAATACGCTGCCGATCTCGCGCTCGAGGTTACGCACCCCGGCCTCGCGCGTGTAGCTGTCGATCACCTCGAACAGCGCCTCGTCGTTGATCTCGCACCGCTCGGTCGTGAGCCCGTGATCTTCGAGCTGCTTGGGCACGAGGAACTTGCGGGCGATGTTCTTCTTGTCCTGCCGCGTGTAGCCGGCCAGCTCGATGATCTCGAGACGATCGCGCAGTGCCCACGGGATCGGATCGAGCTGGTTCGCCGTCGCGATGAACAGCACCTTCGACAGATCGAACGTGACCTCCAGATAATGATCGCTGAACGTCGAGTTCTGTTCGGGGTCGAGGACCTCGAGCAGCGCGCTCGCCGGGTCACCGCGGAAGTCGTGGCCGAGCTTGTCGATCTCGTCGAGCACGAAGACCGGGTTGTTCGTCCCTGCCTTCTTGATGCCCTGGATGATGCGACCCGGCAGCGACCCGACGTACGTCCGCCGGTGTCCGCGAATCTCGGCCTCGTCGCGCACGCCACCCAGCGAGATGCGGCCGAACTTGCGTCCGATCGCGCGCGCCACGGAGCGGCCGAGCGAGGTCTTGCCGACGCCCGGCGGGCCCGCGAGACACAGGATCGGGCCTTTCTTGTCGTTCTTCAGCTTCCGGACGGCCATGTACTCGATGATTCGCTTCTTCACCTTGTCGAGGTCGTAGTGGTCATCGTCCAGGCAGCGGCGAACCTCGGACAGCTCGATGTGATCGTCCGTGGACACGGACCACGGCAGCTCGACGAGCCACTCGAGGTACGTGCGCGTGACCGTGTACTCGGCGCTCGACGGCTGCATGCCCTTCAGGCGATCGAGCTGCTTGCGGGCGACCTTCTCGGCCTCCTCGGTCAGCTTCGCCTTCGTGATCTTCTCGGCAAACTCGTCGAGGTCGCCGCCGCCGTCGTCGAGCTCGCCGAGCTCCTCCTTGATCGCCTTCAGCTGCTGGCGCAGCACGTACTCGCGCTGGTTGCGGCCCATCTCCTCCTGCACCTGCGTGTTGATGCGCTCGCGCACCTTCAACACCTCGAGCTGGCGGGACAGGAACTGCAGCACCTTGCGCGTGCGCGCCTTCAGGTCGAACGTCTCGAGGACGTCCTGCTTCTCGCCGACCTCGAGCTCGAGGTGCGACGTGATGAGATCCGCGAGGTGGCCGGCCTCGGTCACGCTGTCGACGAGCGCGCCCGCTTCCTTCGGCAACTCGGGCATCAGCTTCACGACGCGCTTCGCGATGTCCTTCAGGTTCATCACGAGCGCGTCGAGCTCGACATCGGATGCCGTCGCGTCGGGCACAGAGCGGACCTTGGCGGCGAGAAACGGCTCCTGCCCGTCGAACGCCGAGACCTCGAACCGCGAGACGCCCTGGAGGATGACGCTGAAGTTGTCCTTCGCGAGCTTGATGACCTTCAGGATGCGCGCCGCGCACCCGACCATGTACAGATCGCCCGAGCCCGGATCCTCGGTCCGCGCATCCTTCTGCGTCAGGATGCCGATGACCGGGCGCTCCTTCGCGATGGCGTCTTCGACGAGCCGGACGCTCTTCCGGCGCCCCACGTCGATCGGGATGATGGCGCCCGGAAAGAGCACCGAGTTGCGCAGTGGAAGGATCGGGAGCGTGTCCGGGATTTCCACCGGCTGCTCCCCTCCTGCCTTCGCTTTGGTCATGGCTTGAAACGTAGCGAGCGCGCTCATCGACCGTCAAGGCAACCTGCCTGTAATGACAGGACCTTTCGCACGACTCATGATTCCTGTTGACGCGCACGCGCCTTGGTCTTACCAATTGGTAAGACCAAATGCTCACCGAGGCCGCTACCACCGTCTCAGGGCCGGGATCCCGTGTTCCTGCCGCCCATGCCAACCCAGGGATTGCACCTGCCGGCGATGTGACCGCTGCCGACGCCGTGTTCGAGCGGCTGCTGGCGTCGATCGTCCGCGGCGACTATGCGTCCGGGGCGCGCCTGCCTGCGGAGCGCGATCTGGCCCGGCAGATGGGCGCATCGCGGCCCACCCTGCGCGAGGCGCTGCGCCGACTCGTCGAGTGGAACCTCATCGAGCCGCGCCGCGGCTCCGGGATCGTCGTGCGCAGCTACCGCGACTGGTCGATCGAGGTGGTCGCGGCCTACCTGCGCTACGGCACCCCCGCGGCCGGGCAGCCGTCGATCGGAAGGATCCTCGTCGACATGTTCCAGATGCGCCGCGCCGTCGTACTCGAGGTGATCCGCCTGACCGCAGGACGCGTCCCGAAGGGCGGGACCGCGGGCGCGCGGCTCGCGATGGCGCGCGCCTGGCAGCTCCGCGGTCAACCGGGCTACGCGCGCGAGGACTTCGAGGTCATGCGCCAGATCGTCGAGGCTGCGGGGTTCACGCCCGGGCTCTGGTTGCTGAACCGGTTCGCCGCGATCTGGTTCGACGCTGCGTCCGCGCTCCAGGTCGCAGTCCGGACCCCGGACGATTACGTCGCCTGCCACACGCGCTTCTTCGACCTGCTCGAAGCCGGTGACGCCGAGGCCGCGCACCAGGTGATGGCCGATTACCTGGCGCGCCACGACGAGCACCTCGTGAAGATGCTGCAGGTGATGGCGTGAGCGAATCGCCGTCGACCCTGGGCGCGGGCACGCGCGCGGTCCTCCTCTCGCTCGTCCCGGTGGTGTGCCCCAGCGTCGCGTGGCCCCTCGCCGAGGCCATCGTCGATCACATGGGGCTGACGCTCGGATCGTCGCCGCCCCTGCTCGGCAAGGGGCTCGCGCTCGGGCTCGCGACGTACGACCTCGGCGCCCTGCCCCGCTACCGCACGCGTGCACGCCATCTCGACCCGGCCCGCGCCGAGTCGTACTTCGCGTCGTGGGAGCATGGCGTCACGCCGATCCACGTGCAGCTCGCGCGCGGCGTGAAGCAGCTGATGTCGCTCGCCTGCTACGAGCAGCCCGCGATGATGGAGCGCCTCGGGTACCGGCCCGGACCGTGGATCGAGAAGGTGAAGCAGAAGCGGCTGACCGTGCATCGCGTCGCCGCAGCGGCGCAGGCGTCGCAGGTGCTCGCGCCGGACCCGCTGCGACCGGGCGTGCGCGTCGTCTCGACTGCCACCCGCCGGCAGCAGAAAGCGAGGGCGTGATGGCCGTCGCGTACAAGGCGCCACTCGTCGAGGGTGAGCGCCCCGACGGGGTCTACACGCGCGTCGACATCCACGGCGACACCGTGGTCGACACCGATGTCGTGATCGTCGGCTCCGGTGCCGGCGGAGGCACCATCGCCGCGGAGCTCGCCGAGGCGGGCTTCGATGTCGTGATCGTCGAGGAGGGCAGCTACTACCAGACGCGCGACTTCACGGCGGACACGTCGGCGATGGTGCGCCAGCTCTACCGCGACGGCGGCGCGACCGTGGCTGTCGGCTCGCCCCCGGTGATGTTCCAGGAGGGTCGCGCGGTGGGCGGCTCGACGGTGATCAACGGCGGCATGTCGTGGCGTACGCCCGACAAGATCCTCGCCCGCTGGGAGCGAGAGGCCGGGCTGCGCGGCATCGGCGCGGATCTCGACGCGTACTTCACCCGCGTCGAGAAGCGCATGAACGTCGCGCCGATGGATGACGACGCGATCGGCACCGACAACCGGCTCCTCAAGCAGGGCGCCGATGCGAAGGGCTGGAACGTCATCGGCAACCTGCGCAACCAGAACCACTGCGTGGGCTCGAACCGGTGCGCGTTCGGGTGCCCGACGGGTGCCAAGCAGAGCTCGCTCGTGAGCTACATCCCGCGCGCGCTCCACTACGGCGCGCGGATCTTCGCGGACGTCCGGGTCGACACCATCACACGTCACGGCAAGCGCGCGACCGGCATCGTCGGCAGGGTGAACGGCAGCGGCCACGAGCTCACCGTCCGCGCGAAGCTCGTCGTGTCCGCCTGTGGCGCGATCCACACGCCCGCCCTGCTCGCCCGCTCGGGATTCAAGTCACCGTCGGGGCAGGTCGGGAGGAACCTCTCGATGCACCCGAACGTGAAGGTGGTGGCGATCTTCGACGAGCCCGTGACGGGCTGGAAGGGCGCGCATCAGGCCTACCAGGTGCGCGAGTTTCAGGACCAGGGCCTCGTGTTCGCGGCGATCGGCATGCCGCCGTCGATCCTCGCGATGTCGTTCCCGCACCGCGGCGCGGAGCTCGGGCGGCTGATGGATCGGTACGATCATATGCTGCTCGCGGGCATGCTGTGCGAGGACACGGCGACCGGCCGGGTCCGCACGATCGACGGCAAGCCGCAGGCGTTCTACCAGCTCGCCGAGGCCGATGCCGCGAACCTCCAGCGCGGGGTCTCGCTGCTGTCCGAGCTGCTCTTCGCGGCGGGCGCGAAGCGGATCCTGCTGCCCTTCCATGGCGCGAAGGATCTCCACAGCGCCGACGACGCGCGGCGCCTGCTCCGGCAGCACATCCCGGCCTCGGGGATGGAGCTCGTCACGGTGCACATGATGGGCACGGCGAGAATGGGGGCCGACCGCAGCGCCGCGGTGACGGACGAGTTCGGCATGGTGTACGACGCGGACCGCCTGATGGTGGCGGACGCATCGCTGTTCCCGACGCCGATCGGTGTCAATCCGATGGAGACGATCATGGCGCTCGCCACTCGCAACGCGGGCTTCGTGATCGACAACGCAAAGAGGTTCACGTGAACGCAGCCGTCGCATCGACAGAGCCCACCCCGTTCCCCACGACCGCCGCGCTCGGCCTCGAGCAGATGAGCTTTCGCGCGCTCGATGAAGTGTTCATGCGCGGGCTGCGCCCCGAGCTGGAGGGCCTGGCGGGCTGGGAGTTCCGCGGCCTCAACCGGCTCCCGTTGAACTCGATCCCGTTCGGGACGCTCGTCGGCATCAAGAAGTTCGTGAAGGGCTTCCACACCGCCGAGGACGGTCGGCTGATGGGCTACAACTCACCGGTCGAGATGAACGCGATCGACGGCCGCTGGCGCACGAAGCCATCGGACGAGGCCCCGAAGCGGTTCGGCTTCTACCAGGTCGCCGCGGTCGACGCGACGGCGCACGACAACAAGTACCTGCACGCCGTGCTGCTCGACTACGGCAAGGGCGGCAACCCGCGGCTCGACATCACGGCGGGCCTCCGCGACTACCTCGTGCAGGTCGACGGCGAGAATCCCGACCTGTACCTCGGCAAGGCGTACTACGCGTTCGGCCCCGCGCGGCTGCGCCTGAACTATTTCATCCTCGAGCGGTTCCGTCGCAGCTCGCTCGCATTGCCGTGACATCGACGCCGCGCCTACCCCGCGCTGCTCAGCGCGCGACCTCGACCGCGGTGCCGATCGGGATCGGGATCGAGGTCACCCGCTCGCGGCCCATGGGATCCGGCGTGATGCCGGACTCGAAGCGCACGTGCAGGATGATCACCTCGCCGTCGCGCACGACCGCGTCGATCTCGTCGCCCCCACCATCGGGCGACTGGCACATCACCGTCATCAGCGCCTTCATCGCGGGCGCAGCGGAGGCGGCCGCGCACGTCCCCGCGTAGTGGCCGACGGAGTGGCTGACCTGGCCACCCGTCTCGTCGGTGGATGCGAGGTAGACGTCCGAACCGTTACCCATCGGGCTCACGCCCCACGAGATGCGCATCTTCTTCGCGACGATCACGGTGGCTCCGCCCGGCGTCGTCGTCGAGCTCGACTTGCCGCTGCAAGCGGACCCACATGCGATCGCGATCACCAGCGCAGCTACTCGGCTCATGCGGGAAACCCTACCACCGCCGCCGCGGCCCTCGCCGGCCGCCCTACCCGTGCCTCACGGAGGCGCGTACCATCGCGCCATGCCGCTGGCACGCCTGGTGGTCATCGACGGGCCGGATGCGGGTCGCGAGTTCGAGCTCCCGATGCGCGGCGGCGGCGTGGGTCGCGGCGAGGGCAACCTCGTGCAGCTCACGGATCCGGCGGTCTCGCGGCAGCACGGCCTCGTCGAGCTGCGCGACGGCGCGCTGTGCTGGGTCAACGACAGCGCCAAGGCGAGGACGTCGATCAACGGGCGCGAGCTCACGACCGGACGCGAGCCCACGCACCACCGCCTCGAGGCCGGCGACGAGATCGTGCTCGGCAGCACGCGGCTCGCGTACCTGCCCGATCACGGGGTCGCGGTCACGCGGGCGTCGAGCCACGTCACGCGCGAGATCGGGAGCCGACAGCTGCTCGCGCTCACGAGCGTGGAGGACCGGTCGCGTCGTCACCTCACCGCGCTCGCCCAGCTCGGGGACCGGCTGCGCGGAGAGGCGGGCGCGGGTCGCGATGCGGTGGCGCGGGCGACGTGCGACGCGGCGCTGACGGCGCTCGGGGCCCAGCGGGCGTTCGTCCTCACGGCGGCGCGCCCGAGGGTGGGTGCGATGTCGGGCCAGCAGCTCGCGCCGATCGCGGCGGTGGTGGGCGGAACCGAGTCCACGCAGCTGCAGGTGCCCGCCGAGCTGGCAGACCGAGTCGTGCAAGGCAAGCAGGTGGTGACCGCAGAGACCGGCGGTCGCGCGCTCATCGCGGCGCCCGTGCACGGCCACGGGGACGAGGTGATCGGCGTGCTCTGGATCGATCGGCGCGGGCCCGCGTGGGACGAGGCCGATGCGGCGGCGCTCGGATGTCTCGCCCATCTCGCGGGGGCGGCGTGGCTCGGCGCGGAGCTGCGCGAGACCCTCTCGAAGCGCGCGGATGCGCTCGAGGAGGAGCTGCGAGGGCCGGCCGGCGCGAGCGAGTTCATCGGCCAGTCCCCGGCCGCGCTGCGAGTCCTCGAGCTGGTGAAGCGCGTTGCCCCCAGCGATGCGACCGTGCTGCTCGGCGGCGAGTCGGGCTCCGGCAAGGAGATGGTGGCGCGCGCGATCCACCGGGCGTCCCGGCGGGCGAAGGGGCCGTGCGTGGCGGTGAACTGCGCGGCGCTCACGGAGACGCTGATCGAGAGCGAGCTGTTCGGCCACGAGAAGGGCGCGTTCACGGGGGCGACCGAGCGCAAGGCGGGCCGGTTCGAGATGGCGGACACGGGCACGCTGTTCCTCGACGAGATCGGCGAGCTCCCGCTGCCGCTGCAGACGAAGTTCCTGCGCGTACTCGAGGAGCGGCGCTTCGAGCGGGTCGGTGGGCAGAAGTCGATCGAGGTCGACGTGCGCGTGGTGGCCGCGACCAACCGCGACCTGCTCGAGATGGTGCGACGCGGGACGTTCCGCGAGGATCTGTACTACCGGCTCGGCGTGATCCAGACGGACGTGCCGCCGCTGCGAGACCGCGCGGAGGACGTTCCGTTGCTCGCGGAGCACTTCCTCGCGCGGTTTCGCGCCCGGGCCGGGCGCCGGATCGCCGGGTTCGCGCCCGACGCACTGGCCGCGATGGTGCGCTACGCGTGGCCGGGCAACGTGCGCGAGCTCCGCAACGCCGTCGAGCGCGCCGTGGTGCTCGGGGACCGCGAGGTCGTGATGCTCGCGGATCTGCCGCCGGTGATCGCCGGCGCGGCGACCGCGAATGCAGGTGCCAGCGGCTCGATGCGAACGCGGGTGTCCTCGCCGACCCCGCCGCTGGGCTCGGCGTCGCTGCCGCTGCCGTCGCACGAGCCAGCCGGACCGGCGGCTGCCGTCGAGGCGCCGATCGAGCGCGCCGCATCGCCCGTCGCTCGATCGCTGAAGGATCTCGAGCGCGACGGCATCATCGCAGCGCTCGCCGCGACCGCGGGGAACAAGGCGCAGGCGGCAGCGATCCTCGAGATCGATCGCTCCACGCTCTACAAGAAGCTCAAGGACTACGGGATCGAGAGCTAGGCACTCGCCCGGCGCGGCCCGATCGTTACTTCGACCGTCGGCGGCGGCGGCCGCCAAGCGCGATGCCGACGCCCACCACCAGCGCCAGCGAGCCGCTCGGGAGCGAGTGCTGCGCGCTGCAGCAGCCGCTGCCGTCGCCCGGGGCACCCGGGTCATCGCCACCACCATCGGTCCCAGCGTCCCGGCCGGGGGGCAGGTCGTCGCCGAGCACGGGCGCATTGCCGAACTCGTACGCACCGACGTCGATCGCGCTGCCGACCACGACCCGGGTCTCGAGGCTCGTGGGGTGCACGTACTGAAACGCTGGCATCAGCGGCGTCACGTCGGTGCCCGGGGCCCCGCCCGCGTCGATCGCCGCCGAGCCCGCGACCAGGTGGTAGTCGAACATGTCAGCCGAGACGAGGTCGGCCGCCGACCCCACGAGGTTGTGGTCCATCGTGATCACACCGCCGGTGACCAGCGTGCCCGGGCCGATGACGAGGTTGTTGCGCACCGTCATCACGGCCTCCGCGAGCGACGTGCGGATGAACGTGGCATCGCCGGAGCTCTCGCTCACGAACGTGTTGTTCACCACCCGCAGCGCCGACCCCGGATACTGCGTGCCGTCGCCGTCGGCAAAGCTGATCATGACGCGCTGATCGCCGACGCGCTGCTGGATCAAATTCCCGATCACGTAGCCGTCGCCGCCCTGCGGCATGTTGATCTCGTAGCTCGAATGCGTCCCCTCGGCCGTGAGCCGGTTGTAGAGGACGTACGTGTGCCGGGCGCGCGACTTGAAGAGGTGCCCGACGTCCGCACCATCGGGCCACAGCGCGTGGCTCCAGTTCCCGCGAAACGTCACCGACTCGGCATCGCCGAAGTAGACGCTGTGCGTGTACCCGACATCGCCGCGGCCGTTGTCGACGAACTCGTTCTGCTCGATGACGGCCGTGTTCTCGGGGTGCGCCGCGCCGCCGCCGAGGATGCCGTTCTCGTTGCTGCGAAAGATGCAGCCCCGCACGGTCAGCGAGCCCGGGCTCTCCCAGCGGATGCCCGCGCCATTCCGATCGCCGACGGTGGCGCCGACGAGCTCCACGTTCTCGACCGTGAAGTTGCTGCCATCGACGACGAAGATGCCCTTGCCGTTGCTGATCGGCATCCCCGTCATATCGATGACCGGCCGGCCCCCGACGCCGCGGACGGTCAAGCCGGCGGCTCGCCAGGTGACGGCCTCGCGGTACGTGCCCGCGTGAATCTCGATGATGTCGTTGTCCGCCGCCGCCGCAGCGGCTTCCGCGATCGTCGGGTAGGTCTGCCCCGCGCCCACCGAGAGGGTGGCAGCGGCAGCGCTACCGGCGGCCAGGGCGACCCCGATCGGGGCGAGGACGGAGAGTGCGCGCGTGCATCGCATGGCCGCGGAGACTACCCCACCGGCACCCCGGACGGTCCCGACCTGGATCGCGTCGGGGCGAATGCCGGGATCCGCGTTGCAGCCGCCCTAGAGCGGGTTCTTGCGCGGGCGACCGCGCTTGCGCGGCGCCTCGCCGCTCGCGCTGCCGAAATCGAGCTCCTCTGCGAACCGCTCCTCGACCATGTCGTCGACCGACGTGTGGAGGGAGTCGAGGCGCCGAAGCTCCTCGCGCTCGAACTCGGCAAACGACGTGTACATGCGCGGAAATCCAGACATACATGCTCCTTGAGCGAGGACATGACCGACATGTCCTACATCTGCGTACAAAGTACGCGACAGATGAATCCGGACCAACTTTTCGTCATAGCTGCGTGTTAATCGCTTGGCCGATGACCCGGATCGTCGCGGTCGCGAACCAAAAAGGCGGCGTCGGTAAGACGACGACCGCGATCAACCTCGCGGCCTCGGTCGCGTCGCGTGGCCACCGGGTGCTGCTCGTCGACTTCGATCCGCAGGGCAACGCGTCCAGCGGGGTGGGCTATCCCCGTGACCGGGTCGAGAGCACGATCTACGACGCGCTCGTGGGCGAGGCCTCCATCCTCGACGTGATCAAGCCGACCGAGATCGCGACCCTGTTCCTCGCGCCCTCGACCACCGACCTCGTCGGGGCCGAGATCGAGCTCATCTCCGCGGACCGCCGCGAGCGCGTGCTCGCCGATACGCTCGCCCCGGTCGTCAGCGACTACGAGTACGTCATGATCGACTGTCCGCCGTCGCTCGGCATGCTGACGCTCAATGCGCTCGTGGCGGCGGCGGGCGTCGTCGTGCCGATGCAGGCGGAGTACTTCGCGCTGGAGGGCCTGTCGGCGCTCGTGGGCACGATCGAGAAGATCAAGGCAGCCTACAACCCACTCCTCGCGATCGACGGGGTGCTGTTCACGATGTTCGACGGGCGGCTCTCGGTCGCGAACCAGGTCAAGGCCGAGGTCGTGCAGTACTTCGGCGACAAGGTGTTCACCGAGACCGTGCCGAGGAACGTTCGCCTGTCGGAGGCCCCGAGCCACGGCAAGCCCTGTCTGCTCTACGACCTGAAGGCGCCCGGGACGAAGAGCTACCTCGCCGTGGCCGACGAGTTCCTCGCGCGGATGGCCACGCTCGCGGTCGGTGGCGTGACGATTGGCGTACATGGCGGTTCCGCGTGATCGCGGCGGGCTCCGATCCGTGCGAGATCGGTCGTGATGGCTGACCCCAAGAAGCGCGGGCTCGGACGGGGCCTCTCGGCGCTGCTGCCGCCTCCGTCCCGCCCCGGGCAGGCCGCACCGGTCGGTACCGGCGCTGCGCCTGGTGGTCCGATGGCCGCGAGCAGCGCGGACGGCACGATGGGGGCGAGCGTGGCGTCCAGCGGGTCGCGCCCCCGGACGTACTTCCAGGCGGAGATCGAGGATGTCTACCCGAGCCCCGAGCAGCCGCGACATCGCTTCGACGAGACCAAGCTGGCAGAGCTGGCGGCCAGCATCGTCGCCCACGGCATCATCGTCCCCCTCGTCGTGCGGCCGCGGCCGGGCACCACCGGGTACTTCCTCATCGCCGGCGAGCGCCGCTGGCGCGCGGCGCAGCGCGCCGGGCTCCGTCAGGTGCCGGTCGTCGTGCAGGACGTGGCCGAGGCCGTCGCCCTCGAGCGCGCGCTCGTCGAGAACCTGCAGCGCGCCGATCTCGGACCGCTCGAGGAGGCGATCGCGTTCCAGCGCCTCGTCGACGAATATCACCTGACGCACGAGGCGATCGCCGAGCGCATCAGCAAGGACCGCAGCACGGTCGCCAACGCGATCCGCCTCCTCAAGCTCCCCGCGCCGGTGCGCCAGCTCGTGGAGGACGAGCGCCTCGCGATGGGCCATGCCCGGGCGCTGCTCGGCCTCGACGATGCCGCATCGATCGAACGCGCGGCGCGCACCGTCGTCGAGAAGGGACTCTCGGTCCGCGCGACCGAAGCGCTCGTCAAGAAGGTGAAGACCGGGGCGGCGGAGGCGAGCAAGCCGCCTGTCCCGCGCGCGTCCGGCAAGTCGGCGTCGGTGCGCGACCTCGAGGAGCGGCTCACGCGGTCACTCGGCGGCCCCGTGCTCGTGCTCGAGGACGCGCCGGGCAAGGCCGGTCGCATCGAGATCCGGTACCTCGACCTCGATCACCTCGACCGGCTCCTCGATCGCCTCCTCTGAGACCCACCTCCTCTGCGAGCCGGATGGGGCCCGGACCGCGGTGCCGCCCGCGTCCGGATCGTTCACGGGCTGCGTCAATTACGTGATACTGACAGCCGCTCCGATGGACCGTGAATTCGAGCGGATGCCGTACGCGGTGGCGGTCGAGTTCCGCACCGCGTCGTCCTTCCTCGTCGCCTACTCGGTGAACCTCTCGCGCGGCGGACTCTTCGTCGAGACCGCGACCGTGATCCCCGAGGGCAGCCCCGTCACCGTGGACCTGCACATCCCCGGCACGGGCCCCGCGAGCCTCAACGGGGTCGTGGCATGGTGCCGCCCCCCGGACAGCGCGGAGGGCCCACCGGGGCTCGGCGTCGAGTTCCAGGACGTCGCGCCCCAGCTCGGCGGGGTCATCGATCTGCTGGTCGGGACGTTTCGCGGCGTGCACGTGCTGCTGCTGTCGGGCCACAACCAGGACCGCACCGCCCTCGCCCGCTCCATCAAGTCGATCATCGCGACCGCCGATGTCGTGCAGGCGCAGACCGTCGCGACCGCGCTCTCGCTGATGTCGCCGGAGCTCGATCTCGTGGTGATCGACCTCGACTTCGACACCGAGGGCGGGCTGACGACGCTGCGTGCCGCGAAGTCCCAGGTCCCGCCGGTGCCGGCGATCGCGCTCATGGCGAATCCGAAGCTCCGCGAGCACGCGCGCCGCGATGGCGCCGACGAGCTCGCGAGCAACCCGCCGCCGTTTGCCGAGCTCCAGCTCGCGCTCGTCCGCGCGCTCGCGAAGCCCAGCCACGTTCACGACGCCTGACGAGTCGACTCGGGCTGTCAACCGGCAGGCAGCGGCCGGCCGGGCCGAGTCAGCGTTCGATCAGGCGCCGCGCGCGCGCCGCTTCGACGGTGTTCTCCAGCAAGCACGCGATCGTCATCGGGCCCACGCCGCCGGGCACCGGGGTGATCGCCTTTGCCCGCAGCGCGGCAGCGGCGAACTCGACGTCGCCCACGAGCTTGCCATCGGCCCCGCGGTTGATCCCGACGTCGAGCACGATCGCCCCCTCGCGGATCCACTCGCCGCGCACGAGCTCGGGACGACCGACGGCCGCGACCACGATGTCCGCGCGTCTCACCTCGTCGGCGAGGTCACGCGTCCGCGAGTGACAGATCGTGACGGTGGCGTTCGCGTTCGCGAGCAGCAGCGCGATCGGCTTGCCGACCAGCACGCTGCGACCGATCACGACGGCGCGCGCGCCCGTGGTCTCGACGCCGAGCTCGCGCAGGAGCCGCATGCAGCCCTTCGGCGTGCACGGCACGAAGGTCGGGCGACCCTGCGCCAGGTAGCCGAGCGACGTCGGAGTCAGGCCGTCGACGTCCTTGGCCGGATCGAGGGAGCGAATGATCGCGTCGCTGTCGAGCCCGGCGGGGAGCGGTAGCTGCACGAGGATGCCGTCGACGACGGGATCGGCATTGAGCTGGTCGACGAGCGCCTGGAGCTCGGCCTGCGTCGTGGATGCCGGCAGCTTGTGGTCGCGGATGTCGACCCCGGCCTCGCGCGCTGCCTTGGTCTTGCTGCGTACGTAGACGGCCGACGCCGGATCGTCGCCGACGAGGACGACGGCCAACGTCGGCGCGATGCCGCGCTCGCGCAAGGCAGCGGCCGCGATCGCGACCTCGCCGCGGAGCCGGGCCGCCGCGCCCTTGCCATCGATCACCGTCGCCGTCACGGCGTGTTCGAGCCGCCGCCGCTCGACGAGCCGCCGCCGCTCGACGAGCCACCGCCGCTCGACGAGCCGCTGGAGCCGCTGCTCCCTCCGGAGCTGCTGCTGCTACCGCCGCCACTCGACGACGGAGCGGGAGCCGACGCTGCGGGACTGCTCGCGGCAGGTGCGCTCGCCGCGGGGGCGACCGCGCCACCACCGGACGCGCCGTCGCTACCCGTCGACGCCGGGGCGCTCGGCGCGCCTGCGGCGGCCGGGTCGCCTTTCGCGTCGCCCTTCGACTCGGGCTTCGTCGACGAATACAGGTCCTTGTACCAACCCCCGCCCTTGAGCTGGAACGCCGTGCGGGAGATCATCCGCTCGAGCGTGTCCTTGCCGCAGGCCTCGCAGGTCGTCTTCTCCGGATCGGCCATCCGCTGCTGGTACTCGAACTCTTTGCCGCAGCTCTTACACGCGTACTCGTAGACAGGCATCGCTAGTTACTCCTGAGCAGGATCGGTTTCGAGCGCAACTACCCGGACCCCGACCTCACCATCGACATCCACCAGCTCGCCGCGGCCGATCGATCGACCGCCGGCCCGCAGCTCGAACGATCCCGCGAGTGGGCGCCCGAGCGAGACCACCTGGCCCACCGCGAGCTCGCCGAGTTGCCGCAGCGACAGCCGGATACTGCCGAGCTCCACGGTGAGCTCCAGTCGCGCATCATCGGCCATCGCCATCGGGCGTGCACCATACTCGCTCGCGACCGTGGCCTCCACCGCCGCTGGCGCCGCGCCGACGGGATCGAGCCTGACGAGCCCATCCCCCACGACCAGCGCGAGGACCGGCTCGACCACGATGACGTCGCGCACCGCGAGCGCCCCGAGCGCCCCCGGGGCGAGCCACGTCCGCGCGACGAGCACCGGCACGGCGAAGGTCCACGGCGGTACGGGGCGCGCCGGTGCGGCCCGGGCGAGCAGCTCGGGCGGCACCGCGACGACGACCGTCATGGCCCCGATCGCGGGGGCCCGCGCGACGAGCTCGACCACGTCCCCGCGCGCCGCACCGGGGCTCCGCTCGACGGGCCACACCTCGCCGCCGAGGCCCGCATCGTCGAGGGCGGCGGCGATGGCGACGCACCACATCGCGCGCTCCGCCTCGGTGAGCGGCCGGGGGGCCGCGAGCTCCGCGGGGCCGCCGAGCACGCGCTGCGCGATCGCCCGCACGCCCCTGGCTGACGCCTGGACCTCGATCGCGAGCGCACCGAGCCGGACCTCCGCCGTCGCCGCATGCGGATCCGGGTGCGGCGCCGGTGCAGCCACGCGCGTCACGCCGCCGGAACCTCCGGGTGCAGCGACGCCCGGTTGCGGCGTCGCGCGCACGAGCTCCCACTCGATCGGGCCCCCGAGCAGCGCTGCCACGGCTCCGCCGCGCGGGGGCACGCCCGGTCGGGTCGCCGCCGCGAGCCAGTGCGCGAGCGCGGTCTCCAGCGCCGCCATCCGTCGCGAGAGGTGGCGCACGGCATCTGCGAGCGGGCGGGTGGCCGCCGGAGAAAAACTTGGTCCCGGCGAGCCCACTGATTACGCTTATCCCACATCTCCCCACCCGAGGTACCCGTTGAACGATCGTCGCTTAGGTTTCCGCATCCCCTTCGAAGCCATGGTCACCTCGTACGTGCACGACCGACCGATTCGCGGGCTCGCCGGCGACCTCTCGGATAGCGGCCTCTCGATGTCGGCGGTGTCGATGCTCGCGCCGCCCCCTGGCCTCGTCGTCGGGCTCGAGCTCGATCTCCCGGGAATCCCCGAGTCGATCTGGGCGTCCGGCCAGATCTGCTACCGCAAGCACGATCGCGACGCCCACGGCCTCGCGTCGGGGCTCGGGGTGCGATTCGTTGCGATGGCGCGATCCCAGGCGCGCACCATCCGCGATTATTGCATCGAGAGCCGGCGCAAGAACCTCGGCTCGCTGCTCGCTCGCATCCGGGCGTAACACGCGACGCTCGGTCACGCTATCATCCGCCTTGGATGAGGCGCCTCCCGATTCTCCTCGCGTGCGCGCTCGCGGCAGCCGCAGCCACCACGGTCGCTCCTCACGCCGCGCGGGCGCAGGCCGGTGACTGGGGCGTCCAGCGCGATCCGTTCGACAAGTCCGTCGTCGCCCGCTACAAGGCGCTGCTCGGCAAGAATCCCCACGACGCGGGCGCGCTCGCGAAGCTGCTGGAGCTGTACCGGCGGTATCGCACGGTCGATCTGCTGAAGGAGGAGTACCAGAAGGCCGTCGACAGCAAGCCCACCGACTGGTCGGCGCTGGTCGTGCTCGGACGGATGTACAAGCAGACGGGCGACGATCCGCGCGCGCTCGGGCTGTTCACCCGCGCCGTCGCCGCGAGCGCCGCGGATGCCCCGACGTGGCTGCTCATCGGCGAGGTGCAGAAGGCCGCGAACAAGCCCACCGAGGCGCGGGCCGCCTACGACCAGGCGCTCGCGAACGCGACGTCGAAGGACATGAAGAAGGCAGCGCTACGGTCGCTCGCCGACCTCGCGCTCGCCGCGGGCGACATCGATGGCGCGAACGGCTACTTCCAGAAGTTCCTCGATCTCGACCCGAAGAACGCGCAGCTGTGGATCGAGCGCGGTGATGCGATGCTCGCCGCCGGCAAGCAGCAGGTCGCGCTCGAGAGCTACGCGGCCGCCGAGAAACTGCTCGGCGGGGACCCGAGCAAGCGGATGGAGGTGGTCTCGCGCCGCGGTCAGGCCTTCGAGGCCATGCAGAAGGACGACGAGGCCGTCGCCGAGTACCGGCGCGCCATCAAGCTCGCGCCGAAGGGCTACTACCTCGAGGTCGAGCTGACGGGCCGGATCGTCGACATCTATCGCCGCAAGCAGGCGCTCCCCGCGCTCCTCGCGCAGTCGGAGAAGGAGTGGCCCGAGGCGACCCGCGGTCACTTCGAGTGGTCCACGCTCGGCAAGCTCTACGAGGAGACCGGCGCCCAGGACAAGGCGATCGCCGCGCTCAAGAAGGCGGTCGCGAAGTCGCCGTGGGAGCTCGACACCCAGCGCCGGTTGATCACGCTGCTGGAGAACTCGGGCAAGGATGCCGAGGCGATCGCGCAGTACGAGGCCGTCGTGCGCGCGGCACCGGGAGAGCCGCGCTTCCAGCTCGATCTCGCGGACCGCTATCAGCGCCGCGGCGACGAGAAGAAGGCCCTCGACCTGCTCGTGAAGCTGAAGGGCCGGTTCCCGACGGATGCCGGCGTGCTGTCCGCGGTCGCCGATCTGTACCAGCGCTGGGGCAAGGAGGATCTTGCGATCGCGGAGTACGAGAAGCTCGCGAAGATCGAGCCCGATGATCCGAGCCACCTCATCACGCTCGGCGAGCAATACCTCCAGAAGGGCGACGCCACGCGCGCGATGGCGACCTGGAAGCGCCTGACCGCGAGTGGCAAGGCGAGCGGCTTCGCGAAGCTCGGCGAGGTCATGGCGGAGCACAACAAGCCCGTCGACGCGCTCGCGAACTACGACAAGGCGATCAAGCTCGAGGAGAAGAACCCCGAGCACTACAAGGGTCGGGCGAGCGTCTACGAGTCGCAGAAGCGCTGGAGCGACGCCGTCGCAGACTGGGAGCAGGTGCTGGCGCTCACGGGCTCGAAGGCCACCGACCGGCTCGCGCGCCGCGACGCCCGGCTCCGGATCGTGAAGGCGATCACGAAGGGCGGCGTCCGCGAGCGACAGTACGTCGACAAGTGGACGGCCGGGTTCAAGGGGGGCGACAACGAGAGCGGCTACTTCCTTTACGCCTACTACCAGATCCGCCCGAAGGCCGGCATCGGCGCGACTGACCTCGGCGAGCCCACGACCACGATCACGGCGCTGCACGAGCGCGTGCCCGAGGACAACGACCTCACGCTCGAGCTCGTGAAGGCGTATCGCGATACGCGCCGCTATCCCGAGGCGGTCGCGCTGCTGCAGGCGTTCGCCATCGCGCAACCGAGCCGCGAGCGCGAGGTCTACCAGATGATCTCCGAGATCAAGACGCTCGAGCGCAAGGACGACGAGGCGATCGAGTGGGCGCAGAAGGCGCTCGCGAAGAACCCGAGCGCGCCCGACGCGCACGAGCGGCTCGCCGAGCGCTACGTCGAGATGCAGCGGTTCGACGAGGCGATCACGGCGTACGAGGCCGTGCTGGCGCTCGACCCGCGCAACACGAAGTCGCAGTTCGCGCTCGCTCAGCTCTACGTGCAGACGGGCAAGCCGCAGCGCGCGGCCGAGATCCTGCGCGACATCCTGCGCACGTCCACGAACGAGGACATCATCGGCCGCGCGGGGCGCGACGCGATCGTGCTCGAGGAGATGACGTTCTCGCTCGGCGAGCTCGAGAAGGTGCTCTCGCCGCTGTCGTTCATCATGGCGCACAAGCCGGTGTTCCGGCACGTGCTCGTGGATCTGTACCTGCGCTACGTGCCCTGGCTCGTCGACCGCGAGCGACACGGCACGGCGGAGGTCCGCACGAGCGCGCAGGCCGAGCTCGCGCGCATCGGCGGGCACGGGCTGCAGCCGCTGCTCGAGGCGCTGCGCGACGAGAAGGATCCGACGCAGCAGCGGGTCGCGGTCGCGGTGCTCGGGCACCTCGGCAACAAGGGCGCAGCCGCTCCGCTGGTGCACATGGCGAAGCAGGAGCCGCCGAAGGACACGCGTCGGATCGGCACGCTGCAGGAGTCGATCGATCGGGAGGTCCGAGTCGACGCGCTCGTCGCGGCCGGTCGGCTCGGTGATCCGAAGGTCCTCGACGACGTGCTCCCACTCGTCGACCACGACGAGGTCTCGATGCGCGAGGCTGCCGTGTTCACGATCGGGCGCACCGCCGATCGGCGCGCCGTGCCAGCGCTCGTGCGGAGCGCCACGGGCGATCGCCAGGCATCCGTTCGCACCCTGGCCTGCCTCGGTCTCGCGCAGGTGGACGACCCCCGCGTGGGACCCGCCGCCATCGCGGTGCTCGCGGACGCGCGCCGAGAGGATGCAACCCGCGCCGCGTGTGCGTATGCGATCGGCGCCCGTGGCATTCGCGCGGGGGTCCCTGCCCTCCTCGCGGCGCTCGCCGACAACCGCGGCGAAGCGCAGCGGCTCGCGGCGTGGAGCCTCGGTCAGCTCGCGGAGCCGAAGGCGCTCGGACCCCTCGTGCGGGCGTACTTCGCGCGCGCGGGGCGCAGCAACGACGAGCTGGTCTGGGCGATCGCGCGGGTGTCCGGTGCGGCGGGGGTCGCCGCATCGCGCCCTGGCCCGCTGTCGGACTACCCGCTGAACCGTGCGCGGTACGACAACATCGCGGCCATCGCGGCATTCCCCGGCGAGCTCCCGCACGTCGCCGCGAGCCCGCAGCTCGTGATCGATCACGCGACCGACATCGCGGCGGGCATCCTCGACGCGCTCGGCGAACACCGGGACGTGGTCGTGTCGGTGCTCGCCGACCTCGACAGCGCACCCTCGAGCCTCGCGCTCGGCGCGCTGACGCCGGCCGGTGCACCAGACGCCCGGACCGCGACGGCGCTCGCGACGATCGGCGAGCGGATCGCACCGGTGATCGCGGCGCAGCAGGCCAGCGACGATCCGAAGCTCCGCGCGCTCGCGGTGTCCATCACGGCCAAGCTCGATCCGCGAGGCAATGCCGCGGACGCCGCCGTCACGACGGCGCTCGCCGATGCGGAGGAGCCCGTTCGGGCTGCAGGCATGCGGGCGATCGTCGTGCTCGCGGTTCGCCGGGGCGCGCCGCCGCCGCTGCTCGTGGGGGCCCTCACGACCGCACTCGCGAGCCCGAGCTGGGCGGATCGCCGCAGCGCCGCGCTCGCCCTCGGGCAGCTGTTACCGGGTGGCGATCCCGCGGCCCTGACCGCGGCGGCCAGCGATCCGCGCGCCTTCGTGCGCGAGGCAGTGGGGTCCGCACCGCTGCCGGGTGCAGCGGGCCTGAGCGCGCTGCTGGCGCTGTCGCACGACGACATCCCGCAGGTGCGTGCTGCCGCAGCGCGGACGCTCGGCACGGTGAGCGATCCGCGAGCCGCCCAGCGCCGCGCGGAGCTCACCCGCGACCCCGACCCGGTTGTGCGGCGGGCCGCCGGGGGATCCTAGCCCCCCGATCTTCCGGCCATTTCTACCCGTTCTGCCTGCGTCGATTTTGACCCTGCGTTTCGCAACAGAGTAGGATTCCACCGCGATGGATGTGGGTCTCGTCTGCGACGCGTGCACCGCGTTGACCCCGATCGGGGTGCCGCAGTGCAAGCGCTGCGGCGCACCGGTCGCCCTCGAACCGGGCCGCGCGCGCGGCGCCAGTCGGCCTCCGCCACCGGCGAGCGACTCCCCCGCGCTCGCCGTGACGCTGCCGCCGCCGGGGCTCGACATCGTCGAGTGCGGCAAGTGCGGCACGGAGGTGTCCCCGAACACGCGGTTCTGCCCGAACTGCGGCGCGAAGATCGCAGAGCCGCAGTTCGAGAGCACCACGCGGGTCGGCCCTCGCGCCGTGGCCGCCGCCGCTCAGCCAGCCCCCGCGACCTCGAAGGTCGGCCGCAGCACCCTGTTCTTCGGCGGCGCCGTCCAGGCTGCCCGCGCGAAGCTCACGCTGATCCGCGGCGATGGTGAGGATGGGGTCTCGTTCACCCTCGCCGGGATCGAACATCAGGCGGGCCGCGGTGACGTCCCGATCTCCTTTCCCGACGACCCCTTCCTGTCACCGACGCACGCGAACTTCATTTATCGAGCCGAGCAAGCGCAGCTCACCGTCCGCGACGAAGGCTCCCTCAACGGCGTGTTCGTGCGCCTCGCGGGGGCCTCGGAGCTGGCGCTGGGCGCCACCATCCTCGTCGGCGAGCAGGTCCTGACGATCACCCAGGCCTCCCAGCCCGACGACGCCCCCGACCTCGAGGGCACGTACTTCTCGGCGAGCATGCCGCGCAGCGCGACGCTCGAGATCCGCCAGGCCCTGCGCGGCGGCCAGCCCGGGTGGGTGTTCCGGCCGCGCGGCGAGGTCGTCACGATCGGACGCGAGGGCAACGAGATCAACTTCCCGGAGGACCCGTTCATCTCGGGACACCACGCGGAGGTCCGGCTCTCCGGCGGCGCGGCAAGCCCCGGCTCGGGCCTGGTGGTCACGGACCTCGGGTCGCGCAACGGGACGTTCATTCGCGTGAACGGCGAGCGCGTGCTCAAACACGGCGACTACGTCTTCTTGGGTCAGCAGTTGCTGCGAGTTGAAATTGTCTGAGGGAGCCACCATGACCGTCTGTCATCGTTGCGGGAAAGAGAACCAGGACCACTACAAGTTCTGTCTTGGCTGTGGTGCCGAGCTGACGGCGACTGCGCCGAAGGCCGGTGGTGACATGGGGATGATGAAGACGATGATGGCGGAGCCCGGCGTCGGCCCCAATATCGGCGTGCCGATGGCGGGGATGCCGGGCATGGGCGCGGCCCCCGCGCAGCCCCCGCCCGGCAACCGCGGCTCGCAGCCCGGGCCGGGTAACGTCGGTGCTCGAACCGGTGGGCTCGGAAGCCCCGCGGGCGCGGGCATGGCGGGAATGCCGCCTGCTGGCCCCCTCGGCGGTGGGGGCGCCCCGCCGCCAGGTCCGATGCCGCAACCGATGGGTCCGCCGCCCGGGGTCCCGGGCTTCTCGCCGGGGTTCGCGCCGCATGCGGTGCCGGGCACTCGCTCGTGTCCGTCGTGCGGCAGCGACGTGCCCGCCAGCTTCCGGTTCTGCGGGACGTGCGGGTTCCGCATGGACGAGGGCAGCGCACCGAATGCGATGCCGACGCAGCCCACCGCCGCCCCCGGCATGGGAGGGCCCGTCGCGGCGCCTGCACGCGCGCGCCTGTCGATGACGCTCATCCGCCCCGACGGCTCGGAGGGCGGAACCCACGACCTCCGCCCGGGCGAGAACAAGCTCGGCCGCAGCTTCGGTCCCGTGTTCGAGAACGATGGCTACCTCTCGCCCGTGCACGCGATGCTCGACATCCGCGGTCAGACCGGCGTGGTGCGCGACCTCGACAGCTTGAATGGCGTCTTCGTGAAGATGACGGCCGAGGAAGAGCTGATGAGCGGCCAGATCATCCGCATCGGCCAGGAGCTGCTGCGCTTCGAGGTGATCGAACCGCCGCAGCCCACGGCCGATGGCACCGAGCTGATGGGAAGTCCGAACCCGGGCTACTGGGGCAAGCTGACGGTGATCATCGGCCGCGACATCACGGGGGCTGCGTTCCCGCTGCTCGGCGAGAGCGTGACGCTCGGGCGCGAGCGTGGCGAGATCAACTTCCCGGACGACGGTTACGTATCGGGCCTGCACGCACGCGTGATCCTGCGCGACAGTCGCGTGTACCTCAGCGACCTCGGTAGCTCGAACGGCACCTTCATGAAGGTCAACACGGAGCGCGCGATCGGGCACGAGTCGTTCGTGCTGCTCGGCCAGCAGCTGTTCCGCTTGAACTTTCAGGGCTGAGCCCGCCGTCGGGCGGGGCCGCGGACCGCTACTTCTTGTCGACGGTCGTGGTGTCGAGCTTCTCCACGCCGAGCTTGTCCGCCGACGTGTCCTTGTACGTGAAGCCCTTGTCGATGCGGATCTTGCCGCCGGGCTCGAACAGGATCACGACATCGACCGTCTCGTCGGGTTTCCCGCCGGGCGCCTGCACGATGAGCGTGTCGTCATCCATGAACCGGACGACCGTGCCCTGGCGATTGCCGAAGAACACCTTCACGATGCGCGGGCCGTCGTCGAGGAAGCGGTTGCCATGGACCGTCACGAACGAGCCGCCGAGCAGGTCGCCGTAGTTCGGCTCCAGCCCCGTGACCTTCAGCTTCTTGTCGTCCTTGGTGCACGCCGTGGCGAGCCCCAGGGCCAGGAGCAGTACCGGCCAGACGCGCGACAGGGGCCTCGACATCCCGCGAACCTACCGAAAACTGCGCGATTTGGCCAATCCGCAGTCGCACACTGTACGTCGGACCCGGGCCGGACCTAGAGGAGGTCGCGGCGGACGAGCGCCCGACGCATCTTGCCCAGCGCCTGCTCCTGGAGCTGGCGGATGCGCTCGCGCGACAGCTTGTACTTGTCGCCGATCTCCTTGAGCGTCAGCTCCTGCTCGGTGCCGAGGCCGAAGCGCTGGCGCAGGATATCCGCCTCGATCGGCCGGAGCTCACCGAGCATCGTGCGCACCTCGTCGGTGAGCGCCGCCCACTCGAGATCCTCGGTCGGTGACACGGCCTCGCGGTCGGGATCCTCGAGGATCTCTCCGAGCACGCGGCCCTCCTCGTCTCCCACCGGCTTGTCGATCGAGACGGACTGCTCGAGCAGCCAGCTCCGCATCTTCTCGATCTTGTCGATCGGCATCGACGTCGCGGTCGCGAGCTCCTCGGTCGTGGGGTTGCGGCCGAGCTGACTCGTCAGCGCGCGGCGCGCCTTCGTCAGCCGGTGTTGCGCGTCGATCATGTGCACGGGGAGCCGTACCTCGCGGCCCTTGTCGGCGAGGGCCCGGCTGATCGCGTGGCGAATCCACCAGCTCGCGTACGTCGAGAACCGGAAGCCCTTCTTGTAGTCGTAGCGCTCCACCGCCTTCATCAGGCCGATGTTGCCCTCCTGGATCAAATCGGCCTGCGGCAGCCCATAACCGGCATAGCCGCGCGCCACGCTGACCACCACGCGCATGTGAGAAAGAACCATCTCGCGCGCCGCATCCAAATCATTTGCCGTCTTAAAGCGCGTCGCCAAGGCAAACTCCTCCTCCTGCGACAGAATGGGGAAGCGGTTAACCGATTGAACGTAGCTTTCCAAGCTGCCAACGGCAGATGGCATAGGTAAACTCATTGCAGTATCCATGATCCTAATTCTCCTTGATAATTATAATCAATTTTAGCACTCGGAAGGTAAGAGTGCCAAGAAGGAAATTGGTTCGATGCCGGTCTGCAGGCTTTGCTGAAAAAGCAGGATTTATAGAGGGCGCTTTAGCACAAATGCCCATTAGGCAAAAGTTGCGGGGCAGATTAGGGTGTGCCAGGCGGCATCCTGACAGATCACCGCATCTTTGCTTCATAATGGACAATTCGGGTTGAAACGCCTTTCGTTTTCCTTCGGTTTGTATGGGTCTTCCCC
>JAYSYE010000061.1:0-7295 GCA_043716635.1 Deltaproteobacteria bacterium
CGGGCGTGCAGCCCGACCGGCGGTGGGATCGAGGGCTCGCCGCGCGCGGCGATGAGCGCGGCGTCGAGCGGTGACCCGGCCACGATGAAGCCGCCCAGCGGGAGCGCGCGGACGAGGCGTGCGGGTGGGATTCCGTCGGGGCGAAGGCGCAGGTCGAGGTGGGTGTACCAGGCGGCGAGGAACAGGAGGTGGCGCTCGGGGATCACGACGACGGCGCCGGGCGGCACGTGCGACGGCAGCGCGGTCACGGCCGAGATGAGCGCGGGATGCATCAGGACGCGGCCCTCCGTGCGTGTCCCCGGGGTGTGGAGCGTCGCGAGCACGACGAGCACACTCACGGCGGTGGCGCGGATCGGCGCGGGGACGGCGACGAGCCACGTGCGCAGCGCGATGGCGGTGGCGAGCGCCATCGGCACGAACGCCGCGACGCGGATGCGAAAGCCGAGGCCGTCCGGATCGTCGACCGCGAGCCAGGGCAGGGCGATGAGGGCGCCGAAGCCGAGGATGCACCACGCGGCCATGCGCAGTCCCGACGACGGCAGCGGGTGGAGCTCGCGGACGGTCCGCCGGGTCGCGCTGGTGGACGTGGGGGCGCCGGATGCGGGCGCGGGGGGGGCGGTGTCGCCGGATGCGGCGTCGCCGGCTGCCGACGCGGGCGCGAGTCGAGCCGCGAGGACGAGGCCGAACCGATGCACGGGCGCGACGAGCACGCCGGCGATGCGACCGCCGCGGGTCTGGCGCTCGGCGAGGAGGCCGACCGCGGCGACGAGGGTCACGAGCCCGCACAGCAGCGGCTCGTATCCGAGCATGTGGCGCGGGACGAGGAGCGCGGGCAGCTCGAAGTGGGGCGTGCGCGTGACCATGCCGGCGACGAGCGCGAGATCCGCCGGTGACAGGAAGCGCTCCGGCGCGGCGGCCCCGAGGAGCACCATCGCGATCGCGGCGAGGGCGAGCGCACTCACGGCGTAGAGCAGCCTGCGCCCGCGCAGGATGCCGCGCCCCGCGAGCTCGGACAGCGTGGCGGGGACCGCGATGGCGACCACGATCGCGGCGGCCATCTTGTGGGTCAGCACCGCAGCGACGACGGCGACGAGCGCCCCCGTGACGCGAGCCCGCGTCGGTGTCCGTAGGCAGCCGAGCACGGCCGCGAGCGCCGCGACGGCCACGGTCAGGCCGATCCCGTTCTTCACGAACTCGATCGAGCAGTACGCCGATCCCGCGCTGCGGCCGGCGAGCACGGCGACGAGCACCCCGACCGCACGCTGGCGGGACAGCTGGACGCCGACGACATACGCAGGCACCGCGATCAGCGCACACAGCACGGCGGCCCCGACCTTCGCGCCGGTGACGGGGTCGGTCGCGGCGGCGAACGGCGCGAGCAGGTAGAACGCGAGCGGCGACGCCGGGTAGGCGAGGTGCCCCGTCTGCAGCAGCGCCCGCAGCTGCACGGGATAGAAGTAGCCATCCACGCCGAGCGGGAACGGGCTCGCCCCGAGCACCGCCCAGCGCTCGGTCACCGAGTACGCGACCGTCGCCAGCACGCAGGCCCACGCGGCAACGACCGGCAGCCACCGGGGCACGCGAACGGTCACGCGGAGAGCTTACGCGATGCGCTGAAGCTGCGATCGGCGGTCGCGCCGGGTAAGGTCCTCGGCGTGCCAGCCGCTGTCGTTCTGCTGTCCGGAGGACTCGATTCCAGCACCGCGCTCGCCGTGGCGCGGTCGCGTGGGTTCGCGTGCCACGCGCTGACGGTGAAGTACGGCCAGCTCCATCAGGTGGAGCTCGATGCAGCGGCGCGCGTCGCGACGGCCCTCGGTGCCACCGAGCACCGGATCGTCGAGGTCGATCTGTCGCCGCTCGCGCACTCCGCGCTGACGCGGGCCGACATCGCCGTGCCGAAGGATCGTCCGCTCGCGGAGATCGGTGCGGCGGGCGATGTGCCCTCGACCTACGTCCCCGCACGCAACACGGTGCTGCTCTCGCTCGCGCTCGCGTGGGCCGAGACGCTCGGAGCGCGCGATCTCTTCATCGGCGTGAACGTTCTCGACGCGAGCGGGTATCCCGACTGCCGGCCCGAGTTCGTGCGCGCGTTCGAGGCCCTCGCGCAGGTCGCCACGCGGGGCGGCGGGTTTCACGTGCACGCGCCGCTCATCGAGCTGACGAAGGCCGGCATCATCGAGCTCGGGCGCTCGCTCGGCGTCGACTACGGGATCACGCACTCCTGCTACGATCCGATCGGCGACGCGGCGTGCGGCCGCTGCGACGCGTGCGCGCTGCGCAGGAAGGGCTTCGCCGAGGCAGGCGGCGGCGACCCGACGCGCTACGCCCGCTGACGCCGGGCGGATCACGCGGCTCACGCGGCTCACGTGGCGCGTGTATGCTCGGCATCGTCATGAAGCTCGGGACGCTGCTGCTGCGCAACGCGGCGATCGGGCTCTCGCAGCTCGAAGCGGCACTGCGCAACCAGGTGCTCTACGGCGGTCGGCTCGGCACGAATCTCGTGGAGCTCGGCTTCCTCGATCTCGAGCTGCTGTCGACCTACCTCGCGGAGATGAGCGGCTTCCCGGTGGCGACGCCATCGCTGCTCGACGATGTCGAGGTCGCGCTGCTCGAACGGCTCGGCCCCGAACACGCGCACCGGCTGCGCGCGATCCCGCTCGGGTACCTCGGTGGTGGCACGACCACCGCGGCGGTGGCGATCGTCGATCCGTCCGATACCGCGGCGCTCGACGAGCTGCGCGCGATCCTCGGCGTGGCGATCACGCCGTACGTCGTGCCGGAGCTGCGCGCGCTCTACTACCTCGAGCGGCACTTCGGCCTGCCGCGGCGGGCGCGATTCGTCCGCAGCGGGCAGCCGAGCAGCGAGCCCGGGTTCGTCGCGCCCGCAACCCCCCCGGATCCCGACGACACGGCAGCGAGCAGCGGCGAGGGCGGGGACCGGCGGCGCTCGCAGCCTGCCCAGGGCCTCGTCATGCCGCCCGCGTTCACGCTGGCGCCCCGGCGACGGCGGGCTTCCGTGACAGCGCTCGGCGATGGTGTGCCGGTGACGAGCTCGTTCGCAGATGCCTGCGCGAAGATCGACCAGGCACCGCACCGCGAGGAGATCGCGGACGCATTCGTCGAGTTCGCGCGCGGGCGCTGCGACGCGCTCGTGGTGCTGCTGATCCGCGACGGCAACGCGTTCGGCTGGCGCGGCTACATCGCGAGCCCGGCCGTCGGCAGCGCCAGCCATGCGCCGCCCATCGAGGAGCTGTCGCTGCCGCTCGGCGGGGCGTCCTCGCTGCAGTCGGCGCACGATGCTGGCACCGCGTTCGTCGGAGTACCGCCCTCGACCGCGCGACCGGTCGAGCGCAAGCTGTGGACGGCCCTCGCGGTCTCGCCGGAGCCGACGGAAGTCGTGGTCGTTCCGATCCTCGTGAAGCAGCGCGCGGTGAATCTCGTGTACGCCCACACGCTGGGCGGGCCGCTCCCGCACGCACTCGTCGCGGATCTGGTGGACCTCGCCGCCCGTGCGCAGACCGCCTATCTACGGCTCATTCGCCAGGCGCGCGGGTCCTAATCGAACCACGCAAGTGCTTGGTGTGAAGCGAGAAATCTGACGGCGTGCGTGGGCGCCCGCAGCCCTTGACTCTCCGCGTAGAAGTCGCAAAGTGCGGCCCGTGCCCACTCGCATGACCGCTTCCGGATCGCCCTGCAGGGTGTCGATCGGGACCATGGCAGCCGCGTTCGCCGCCCTCTCGATGGCGATCCTCAGTCACTTCTTCATCTGACGTCGACGGGACTCGCCGTCCGCGGATCGCGTCAGGACTGCGCGGTCCAGTAGCGGACCCAGTCGCCATCCTCGATGAGCGATCCGTACTGCACGGCTCCCGGATCAGACAGCGTGTAGATCCAGGCCCAGAGCTGCTCGCCGGTCTCCGTCGTGACCTGCTTGATCACGCGGGCGAAGTCCTCGCCCTCGAAGGCGTCGAGCAGCCCGAACGTGGCCGCCAGATCGGTCAGCCACACGACCTCACCGACCACGGTGCCGGTGCCGGTGCCGGTGGTACGTACGTCGCTGAAGCCGGGGTAGCCCATCGGGAACGCGTAGATGCAGCCCGTGGTCGAGGCCTCGACGCACTTCGTCACCGAGTTCGCGAGGATCGCGCGGGCCGTCTGCCCCTTGCGCATCGTGCCGTAGACGAACAGCCGGTCGAGCACCTCGTGCGAGCCGGTGGTGCGCTCGACCTCGAACGTGCGCGTGTGGTGGCGGCGCTGGGTCATGGCGATCGATCTACCAGCGCGGCCACCTGATCTGCGAGCGCGATCGCCATGGCCGCTCCCGTACCCTCGCCGTGCCCGAGCCCCACGGCGAACAGCGGCGCGAGGCCGAGGCGCTCGAGGATCCGCGGGTGCGACAGCGACCCGGCATGCGCGGCAACGAGGTAGCCGGTGACGTTCGGGGCGAGCGCAGCGGCGACGAGGGCGGCGGCGCCCGTCGCGTGGCCATCGAGCAGCACGGGGATGGTCATCGAGGCCGCGCCGAGGAAGAGGCCGGCGAGCACCGCGGTCTCCGCGCCCCCGAACGCGGCGAGGACGTCGAGCGGTGCGGCGATGAGCGTCTGACGCGGCGCCTCGAGCAGCGCGGCCGCCGCGACCTCCGCGCCGAGGCCGAGCGCGCCGGTCGCGAGCAGATCGAGGCCCGCGTCGGCGAGCGAGACGGCGAGCGCGATTCCGGACTCGAGGCCCGCGATGGCGGCGGCGACGGACATGGCCGGCTCGCGCTGGAGATCACGCGTGGGTCCGGACCCGAACGTGACGGCGGCTGCCGGCATCGCGGCACGCTCGGCGACGCCGGCATCGACGAGCACGATGGCCGTCCGACTGGCGCGCGCCACGTGCGCCAGCGCCGCGGTGCCGTCCGCGATCGCCAGCGCCGCCGTCACCGTGGGGTGCGAGGCACCGAGCGAGACCCCGGGGTCGCCAGCGCCGTGATCACCCGCGACCACGACGATCGTCCGGCGCGCCACGCGGGGCCGGGCCGTGTGCTGGGCGCCGCCGAGCTGCATCGCGAGCCGCTCGAGCAAGGGCACGCCGGCCGCGGTCACGAGCAGCCGCGCGCCCTCCGCGTGCGCGGCGGAGGCAGGCGAGATCGATTCGATCACGTGGCGCAGGACCTCGCTCACCCGCGCCCCCACAGCGCGGCGCGGCGCTTCTGCCCGACCAAGATCATCACGAAGAACGGCCCGCCCAGCACCGCCGTCACGGCGCCCGTGGGGAGCTGCGCCGGCGCGATCAGCAGGCGCGCGAGCGTGTCGCAGAGCGTGAGCAGCACGCCCCCGCCGAGCACGGAGGCGGGCAGCAGCAGCCGGTGGTCCGGGCCGAGCAGCGCGCGCAACGCGTGCGGCACGATGAGGCCGATGAACCCGATGGGACCGGCGAGCGCGATCGCGGCCCCGACGAGGAGGGACGCCGTCGCGAACACGACGATCTGCGTGCGGGCGACGGCCACGCCGAGCGACGCGGCCACCTCGGTGCCTGCGGCCAGCGCGTTGAGCTCGCGCGCGTAGAGGATCAGCACGATCAGCGCGCCGAGGATCGCCGGCGCCGCGGTCCCGACGGCGGACAGCCGCATCGAATCGAGCCCGCCCATCATCCAGCGCAGCATCCGGCTGACCTCCGCGAAGTCGCTCGTGTACTGCACGAGCACGGACGCCGCGGAGCAGAACATCGACATCGTGACGCCCGCGAGCACGAGCGTCGCGGGCGGGAGCTGCGTGCCCACGCGGGCCAGCCGCCACACGAGGAGAAGCGTGAGCATCGCGCCGATGAGGGCGGCGCCACCGACGCCGAGCCCGCCGAACGCGCCCTCGATCCCGAAGCGGATCGCGAGCACCGCGGCGAGCGCCGAGCCCGACGAGATCCCGAGCGTGAATGGCTCGGCGAGCGGGTTTCGCAGCAGCGCCTGCAGCGCGCATCCCGCGCCCGCGAGGGCACCGCCGACGAGCAGCGAGGCGAGGACGCGGGGGATCCGGATCCACAGGATCGCGTGCGCCGGGTGGCCGTCGGCGAACGCGCCGAGGTCGAGCAGCTCGAGGTGCCGCCCGCTACGGTCGACGCCGATCCCGACCAGCGGGGCGATGGCGGCGAGGACGATCGTCACGACCACGCAGACCCCGAGCACGCCGGCGAGGCGAGCACCCGTGAGCCGCCGGCCGCGCCCGCTGATGAAGCCGCTCACGTCGGCACCGCGAACGGCGTGCCCGCCGGCAGCGTGCCGACGTGGATCCCGAGCCCGAACGCCTCGCGCGTCTCGGCGGAGGCGAGCACGTCCGCCGGGGTCCCGCGCGCGGCCAGGCGGCCGCCGGCAACGAGCCACAGCGTGCCCGCGTATCGCAGCGCCAGATCGAGATCGTGCGTCACCACCACCGCCGCGGCGCCGGCCTCGCACTGGGTCCGCAGCATCTCGAACACCGCTCTGGCGTGCGCGGGATCGAGCCCGGCCGTGGGCTCGTCGAGCAGCAGGATCTTCGCGCCCTGGCAGAGCGCCTGCGCGATGATCACGCGCCGCGCCTCGCCGCCCGAGAGCTCGTCGAAGCGGCGGGAGGCGAGCGCCTCGACGTCGCAGGCCGCCATCGCGCCGCGCGCCGCCGCGACATCGACCGCGGACGCGAGCCCGAGCCCGGTCTGGCCCGCGTAGCGACCGAGCAGCACCACCTCCTCGACGAGGAACGGGAACGCGAGCTCGTACTGTTGCGGCAGGTACGCGAGCTCCCGGGCGATCACGCGGCGGTCGGCACGCGCGGGGTCGTGGCCGCGCACCGTCACCCGGCCCGATCGCAGGGGCGCGAGGCCGGCGATCGCGCGCAGGAGCGTGGTCTTGCCGGCGCCATTCGGGCCGATGATGACGACCAGCTCGCCGGACCCGACCTCGGCGGACACGCCGGCGACGACCTCCCGCGCGCCGAGCGCGACCCGGACGTCTGCGAGCACCAGCCACGCCATGGCCCCTGGTAACACGCGCGTGGTGGCACCCGTCATCTCCGTTCGACCCCTCGGACCAGCCCTCGGGGTCAGGTCCTGGTTTTCATTCGGGTAACGGTGGGGTCCGGCGCCGCGAAAGGCCTATGCGGGCGTGGCTCACTCGCGTAACCAGGTAGGACCGTGCGCCGCCAAGCTGATCGTTACGCGATGAACCTGGCCGCGGAGATCTTCGTGGACGGCACGAGGCACGTCGTCGACGTCCACGACCTGTCGACGACCGGGCTCTTCGTGCGGGCGTCCGACGAGGTGATCGCGACCATCGAGGTCGGCGG
>JAYSYE010000601.1:0-9059 GCA_043716635.1 Deltaproteobacteria bacterium
GGCCAATGGTACTGCAGCCGCAAGGCTGTGGGAGAGTAGGACGCTGCCGGGGTTTTGAGGGCTCCATCGCAAGATGGGGCCTTCACTCTTTTTCGGCGCCCAGAATTCGCGTTCGCGTTCGCGGTCTGCGGCGGCGGTGCTCCGGGTGTGACGCCGGACCCGGGCTGGGCCGTCACCGCGCGCGGAGCACGATCATCCAGGTGTCGGACCGCTCCCCGATGCGGAGCTCGAGTGCGGGGGTCGTGAAGGCGATCTCGACCCGACCGGCGTCCGAGATCGCGGTCTTCGCGGTCCCGAAGGCGGCGCGCAGGCTGATAAACAGCGCGACCCGCGCGGCCTCGTCATCGGTGGTACCGGTCACGGCGCAGTCGGCGACCTTGCCGGTCGCGGGATCGACGTGGAGCACGACCTCCCACGGCTCCGCGCTCCAGGGCGTCGCGAGCCGCGCATATCCCTGGCGACGCGCGGAGCGCTCGGCAGTCCGGGCGGTGTCGTCGCGATCGTCGATCTCGAGCACCAGCCCGCGTCCCAGCACGGGATTGGCGGACGCGAGCGGCGATCCAATCAGCGGCGCGAGCTTCCCCCACAGGCTCGATGTCACAGTAACGGTTCCGGCCCCTGCGGCCGTGGCAGCGGTGCCAGGCGCGCCGTCCCCAGCACGGTTGTCGGCACGCTCGATCCGGAGCACCGCGGTCGTGCGGGCCATGTACGCGCCCATGCCGGTCGGGTCAGGGTGCGGATCGGGGTAGGTGAGCGACGCGCGCCATCCGACCGTGCTTGCGGGCCACTCGCGCTGGATCCCGAACATCGGGTAGGCCGACCCGGGAGCGCCATCACCCCACCGGGCGAGCACCAATGGTCGCAGGTGCCCGTACGCGGGGCCGTAGAACGTCACCGCGGACAGCCGATGGTCGCCATCGAAGTCGAACGTAGCGACGACCCCTGGAATCGCGGTGGCGTAGGTCGTGAGGTTCGGGAGCTCGAGGTCCGCTTCGGCCGGATGGGGCGTGATCCCGGCCTCGGCGATCGCGGCGAGGACATCCGCCTCTTTCATGTGCGGACGGAACCGGTCGTACGGTGGTGGTGGTCCGGGCGCAACCGGCAGCAGCGACCCCGACACGGTCCCGTCGGGCGACGCCGGGATCGGCGCGGGCGATACCCCACCGGCCGAACCGGCCGCGCCCTGGACCGTCGCCCCGGCGAGCGACGAACCGATCCCGCGCCTCGTGGAGCCCTCCGCCCCACCGACTCCCGACGACGGTGGACCCTCGTCGCGCCGCTTCGGGCTGCAGCCCGCTGCGAGCGCCAACGCTGCGAACCAAGACCACCGCTGCACGCCTCATCGTGCCACGCGCCAACTCGTTGCGCTCCGGCGCAGACGTCCGCAATGACCGGCGTTAACGTCGCCGCGGAGGATACGCATGCAGATCGCAATGATCGGACTCGGTCGTATGGGCGCCAACATGGTGCGCCGTCTGATCCGTGGTGGCCACGAGCTCGTGGTCTACGACCGCAGCGCCGACGCGGTGAAGCAGCTGGTAGGCGAGGGCGCGAAGGGCGCGGGATCGCTCGCCGAGCTGGTCCAGCAGCTGAAGGCGCCGCGAGCGGTCTGGGTGATGGTCCCGGCCGGCGATCCCACCGAGGCGACCGTGAAGGAGCTCGGCACGCTGCTGTCGAAAGGCGACCTGATCGTCGACGGCGGCAACTCGATGTTCAAGGACGACGTGCGCCGCGGCCAGGAGCTGGCTGCGAGCGGCATCGACTACATGGACGCGGGCACGAGCGGCGGCGTGTACGGCCTCGAGCGCGGGTACTGCCTCATGGTCGGCGGATCGAAGGAGGCGTTCGCGCGCCTCGAGCCCGCGCTCAAGACGCTCGCCCCCGGCCGCGGCGACCTCGAGCGGACCCCCGGTCGCGAGAACGTCCCCGGCACCGCCGAGGACGGCTACCTGCACTGCGGCCCCACCGGCAGCGGTCACTTCGTCAAGATGGTGCACAACGGCATCGAATACGGCGTGATGCAGGCGCTCGCCGAGGGCTTCGACATCATGAAGGGCGCAGCGAATCCGGGGGTCGCCGAGCAGCACCGCTTCCACCTGCCCGTCGGTGACATCGCCGAGCTCTGGCGGCGCGGCAGCGTGCTGTCGTCGTGGTTGCTCGACCTGACGGCGAAGTCGCTCGTCGACGACGTCGAGCTCACGAAGTTCAAGGGCTCCGTCGAGGACTCCGGCGAGGGCCGCTGGACCGTGAATGCGGCGATCGAGGAGGCCGTCCCGGCCGAGGTGATCACGGCCGCGCTGTTCGCGCGCTTCCGCTCCCGGCAGGACCACACGTTCGCCGAGAAGCTGCTGTCCGCGATGCGGTTCCAGTTCGGCGGCCACGTCGAGAAGCCCGCCGGCAAGTAATGGGCGAGCTCCGCACGTTCCGCGATCTCGCGAGCCTGTCCGTCGCGGCCGCCAACGAGGTCGAGAGCCTCGCGAACGCCTCGGTCCGCGCGCGCGGCGTGTTCCACCTCGCGCTGTCGGGGGGCTCGACGCCGAAGCGAATGTTCGAGGTGCTCGCGGCGCGGGGACGGGCGGCGCTGCCATGGGCGTCGACCCACCTGTGGTGGAGCGACGAGCGCGCGGTGGGGCCGGATCACGCGGACTCCAACTACCGGATGGCGCGGGAGGCCATGATCGACGTGCTCGGCCTCGACCCCGCGCGCGTGCATCGCCTCCGCGGCGAGGCGGATCCGGCCACGGCCGCGGCCGAGTACGAAGCCGAATTGATCGGAGCCCTCGGCGAGCCGCCCGTGCTCGACGTGATGCTGCTCGGGATGGGGCCCGACGGCCACACCGCGTCGCTGTTCCCGGGCAGCCCTGCGCTCGCGGACACGACCCACTGGGTGGTCGCCAATCCGATCGACTCGCCGCTCGCCCACGGCAAGGCGACCCGGCTCACCGTCACGCCTCGGACCATCGCAGCGGCGCGGTACGTGCGCGTGCTCGTCGCGGGCGCGGACAAGGCCCCAGCGCTCCACGAGGTGCTGATGGGACCGCGCCATCCGTACGCGTATCCGGCGCAGCTGATCGAGGGTCTGGACGTCGTCTGGTTCGTCGACGACGCCGCGGGCTCCGAGCTGGGCTGACCCGGGGCGGGTCCGGATCTCGTCCGGGCGAACTGCCCCGATCCGCGACCGCCTCGAACTTCGTGATCGCGCAAGTCGGCGGCGCGAGCGCTCGACCGCGGGCGAGCGCGGCGAGACAGTAGCGAGCGATGGCCGACGCTCCCACGCCCCCTGCTCCTGCTGCTTCCCCATCCGACGCGCCCGCGGCGCCGTCGATCGTCGGAGAGGTGCTCGCGGAGGGCAAACCGAAGAAGCGGCTGAAGCCCGTGTCGGTCGTGATCTTCGGCGTCACCGGCGACCTCGCGGGCCGCAAGCTCGCCCCGGCGCTGTTCAACGTGATGCTCGACGATGGGCTGTCGGAGCCCACGAAGATCATCGGGCTCTCCCGCGGCGCGCTCGGCCCCGGGGAGCTCGCCAACAAGCTCGCGCCCAAGGTCGCCGAACACTCGCGGCGCGCGCCCACCCCCGAGACGTGGGCGAAGTTCGCGTCGATGCTCGAGTACGTCGCGGGTGAGTTCGCCGACGACGCCACCTACGTCGAGCTCGGCAAGGCGCTGGACGCCGCGCGGGCGGCGGGGACCGGCGGCAATCGCGTGTTCTACCTGTCGGTGCCGCCGGACGCGTTCCCCATGATCGTCGGCAAGCTCCACGAGCACGGGCTGATGTCCCGCGACCAGAGCAACGGGTTCATCCGCGTGATCGTCGAGAAGCCGTTCGGCCGCGACATGGACAGCGCCCGCGCCCTGAACGATCTGATCGGCGGGTACCTCGACGAGAGCCAGATCTATCGAATCGACCACTACCTCGGCAAGGAGACGGTCCAGAACATCCTTGTCCTGCGCTTCGGCAACTCGATCTTCGAGCCGGTGTGGAACCGCAGCCACGTCTCGCACGTGGAGATCACGGCCGCGGAGGCGATCGGGATCGAGGGTCGCGGCGCGTTCTACGAGTCGACCGGCGTCGTCCGCGACATCATCCAGAATCACCTGCTCCAGGTGATGGCGCTGGTCGCGATGGAGGTGCCGGCCTCGTTCAAGGCCGACGACGTGCGCGACGAGAAATCGCAGGTCCTGCGCTCGATGCGCGACATCTCCCCCGACGACATCAAGGTCCACGCCGTGCGCGGCCAGTACGAGGGTTATCGCAGCGAGCCGGGCGTTGCGCCGGACTCGCAGGTCCCGACCTACACGGCCATCCGCTTCATGATCGACAGCTGGCGGTGGGAGGGCGTGCCGTTCTACATGCGCGCGGGCAAGAAGCTCGCCGAGCGCAAGACGGAGATCGCGATCTACTTCAAGAGCGTGCCGCTCGTGCTGTTCAAGAACGAGCAGGCGGGGGAGGCGCTGCAGCCCGCCGTGCTGACGCTGACGATCCAGCCGCACGAGGGCATCTCGCTACGCTTCGTCGCGAAGGTGCCCGGCGAGAGCATCACGATCGGCAACGTGCTGATGACGATGACGTATGCCGATGCGTTCAAGCGCCCGATCGCCGAGGCCTACGAGCGGCTCCTGACGGATTGCATCCGCGGCGACGCGACGCTGTTCAACCGGCGTGACTCCGTCGACCGTGCGTGGGAGCTGATCGAGCCGATCCTCCGCGCCTGGGACGCCGCGCCGGGCGTCGAGCTCTATCCCGCGAGCAGCGCGGGACCGGCAGGTGCCGACGCGCTGATGGCGCGCGATGGCCGCGCGTGGCGACCGCTTGGCCCGCCGCCGGCGACCCCGACTCCGGCGGCCTGACGCGACCTCCGCGTCACGCGGATCCGCCTCACGCGGGGAGGACGCGCACGATGCGGTGATCCTTCTTGCCCCCGCTGATGACGAGCATCGTGGCCGTCGCGAGGTGGGCGAGCGTGACCTTGTGGTCGATGCTCGTGACCTTCACGCGGTTCACGTAGGCACCGCCCTGGGTGACGAGTCGCTTCGCGTTGCCCTTCGAGTCGGTGACCGTGCGGGCGAGCAGGTCGATGATCGCGATCCCCGCCTCGAGCTCGGCGCGGGGGATCTCGACCGTCCCGACGATGCCGGCCGCGCGCGCGAGCTCGTCCTCGGTGATGCCGTCGAGATTCGAGCCGAACATGACGCGGTTCGCGATCTCGACCGCGATGACGGCGTCGTCGCCGTGCACCCAGGCCGTCATCGCGCGTGCGAGCTCGCGCTGGGCCGCGCGCTTGCTGCGATCCGCGTCGTGGTCCGCGAGCAGCGTGCCCAGCTCCGCGAGCGGCCGGAGCGAGAACAGGCGCAGGAGCCGCGGCGCATCGGCGTCGGGCACGTTCAGCCAGTACTTGTAGAACTCGTACGGGCTCGTACGCGCGGGGTCGAGCCAGATGCGCTCGCCCGTCGACGTCTTCCCCATCTTCTGCCCGGTGGAGTCGAGCAGCAGCGGCGCCACGAGCCCGAACAGCTGTGCGCCCCCGAGCTTGCGCGACAGCTCGCAGCCCGCGGTGATGTTGCCGTACTGGTCGGAGCCGCCGACCTGGAGGCGACAGCCCTCCGTGCGGGCGAGGTGCACGAAGTCGTACGCCTGCAGCAACATGTACGAGAACTCGGTGTAGCTGATGCCGGTCTCGCCCTCGAGGCGGCTGCGGACGGAGTCCTTCGCCGTCATGTAGTTGACCGTCAGGTGCTTGCCGACGTCGCGCAGGAACTCGAGATACCCGAAGCCTCGCATCCAGTCGGCGTTGTTCGTCATGCGCGCCCCGGTGGGGGAGTCATCGAACGCGAGCAGCCGGCCGAGCTGGGCGCGGATCCCCGCGACGTTCGTGGCGAGCGTGGCGTCGTCGAGCAGGTTGCGCTCGTCCGATTTGCCCGAGGGATCGCCGATCATGCCCGTCGCGCCGCCGACGACGACGATCGGCCGGTGCCCCGCGAGCTGGAAGCGCTTCAGCAGGATCGTCGGCACGAGGTTGCCGACGTGCAGGCTCGACGAGGTCGGGTCGTAGCCCGCGTAGACGGAGACGACCTCCGCGGCGAGCAGCCGGGCGAGACCCTCGCGGTCGGTGGTCTCCTGGAGCAGATGGCGTGCAGAGAGCTCGTCGAGCAGCGTCACGGCGCGAACGTACCCTATTGCGAGTAGAGTCCGAGCTCATGGCGGTGCGACCCGAGGCGATCCGCGAGTGGAGCGAGTTGCTGGCCGCGGTGGGCGCGACGCCCGGCGGCGAGTCGCCGACCGCCGATGACGTCCAGGCAGCCGCGCTCGCGTGGCTCGTGATCGCGGCGCCACGGATCGCGCAGCACGGTCCGAACAGCCCGCGCGAGCTCGAGGCCGTCGCCGAGTGGTTCGAGCTGGCGGAGCGGGCCGCGCTCACCGACCCGGGGCAGTACGCGCGCACCCTCGGCTACCTGCACGCTCGCGAGCGGCGGTGGGACGATGCGCGGGCCGCGTTCGCAGCGGCGCGCGACGCCGGCGGCGACGACTCGATGGGCCGCTACATTCTCGACACCGCGCGCGTGCTGCTGCTGTGGGAGCAGTTCGACGAGGCGGCGGCATTCGCCGAGCGCGGGCTCGCGATGTCGGAGGTCGCCGAGGGCACGCGCGCGGAGCTCTTCGACGTGCGCGAGGATGCGCTCGTCAGTGCGGGACGCGCCGACGATGCCCTCGCGCTCCTGCGCCAGCGGGCCACGCATGCAGGCGCGGGCCTCGAGCCGCGGCTACGCCTCGCGCGCGAGCAGGCAGCTCGCAGCGACATCGCGGCGGCCATCGCGACGCTCGAGTATGCCGCGAGCTTCCCCCGGACCGTCGGCGGGGTGGCGCAGCTCCTCGAGGTGCGCGTGGCTGCGGTGTTCGATCCCATCATCGCCGAGCTCCGCGCGGCGGGCCGCACGGACGATGCCGACGAGATGCAGGCGCATGCCGATCGCCTGCGCAATCTCAACTGAGCAGGGGAACTGAGCGGGGCCGTCCTCACGGTACGTGGTACGGGGCTCGCACCCGGATCACGGATGCAAGTCCAAGTACGCCACGACGCGAACATCCAGGGCGGCGAGAGTCTGATCGCGAGCATCACCGCGACCGTCGAGAGCGGGCTCGACGCCTTCGCCGCAGAGCTGCACAGCGTCGACGTTCACGTGTCGGATCAGAACGGACCGAAGGCGGGCGCGGACGCGATCCGCTGCACCGTCGAGGCGCGCGTGAACGGTCGGCCACCGCAGGCCGTCACGCACGATGGACCGAACCTCGGGGTGGCCCTCGACGTGGCCGTGGACAAGCTCGCGAGGCTCCTCGATCACCAGCTCGGCCGGGTGCGAGCGAAGGCAGGCGATCGCGGCGAGCACGGCCATCACTAGGAGCGTGAATGGCGTGGCCATCCGGGACCCCTTGTGGCGGGCGGAACCACGCAACGCGTGACGGGCTCGGCCCGAGCCGTGGTGTGCGGGGGCGCCCTGCGCGCGCCGATGCCAGGGCGCGGAGGCGATCGCGGCCCGTACGCGACCGCTGGGGCGGCCCCCTGGGGCACACGCCATGCACTCTGAGCGCGCATGAAGCGAGCTTCCATCGTTGTCGTCGACGCTGCTCACGCGCGTCTGTTCACGTACACCGAGTCCGAAGGCGGTCCGACCTTGAGTGACGAGCACTCGCTCTCGAACTCCGAGCGGCAGGTGCAGCACCAGTTCACCGACGCGGCCGGGATGAATCCGGGCGTGGTCGGGAGCGGGGGCCAGCCGGGCACGAGCCACAAAGGCGGGCACGGGACCGCGGATGACCACCGTTCGGGTCACATGGCAGAGCTCGACCACCGGTTCGCGAAGACGATCGTTGGCGAGCTGACAGCGCGAGCGAAGGCTTCCAAGTCGGAGCACGTGATCATCGTGGCCGCTCCCGCGATGCTGGGCGTGCTGCGCAAGGAGACGGGCGCACTCGAGAAGTCAGGCATCGCCCTGACCGAGCTCGACCAGAACCTCGGCGGGATGTCGCTCTCCCAGATCCAGGACAAGCTCGCCCACCTCGGTCTGATCGGCGCGCACAAGCGGCCGGCGAATCCGAACGCGCACTGAGCGCTCTGCGGGGCTCGATCAGCGAGCGTAGTCGGACGCGCGCGTCTCGCGGACGACGACGACCCGCACCTGGCCGGGGTACGTCGCTTCGCTCTCGATCGCTCGCGCGATCTCCTTCGACATCACGGTCGCCTGCAGGTCGTCGACCTGGTCGTTCATGACCATGACGCGGATCTCGCGGCCGGCCTGCAGCGCGTAGGCGCGCTCCACGCCGGTGAAGCGCTTGCAGATCGTCTCGAGGTCCTCGAGCCGCTTGATGTAGCTCGCGAGCTGCTCGCGTCGCGCGCCGGGGCGGGCTGCGGACAGCGAGTTCGCGGCCGCGACCACGTGGTCGAGCAGCGCCGCCGGCCGTGGCCCCGCGGCTTCATCGCCGTGATGAGACGCGATGGCCTGGCAGACCTTCGGGGACTCGCCGTGCTTGCGGGCGAGGTCGGCGCCGATGGTGCCGTGCGCCCCCTCGTGCTCGTGATCGACGGCCTTGCCGATGTCGTGCAGCAGTCCCGCGCGCCGCGCGAGCTTCACGTTGGCACCCAGCTCGGCGGCGATGAGGCCCGCGAGGTAGCCGACCTCGATCGAGTGCAGGAGCACGTTTTGCGCGTAGGACTGCCGGAACTTCAGGCGGCCGAGGTGGCGCACCAGCTCCGGGTGCACGCGGTGCAGCCCGAGATCGAAGACGGCCTGCTCGCCGGCCTCCTTGCAGACCTTGTCGACTTCCTTCTCGGCCTTGCGGACGACCTCCTCGATCCGCGTCGGATGGATGCGTCCGTCGGCCACGAGCGCGGAGATCGCGAGCCGGGCGACCTCGCGGCGCACTGGGTTGAAGCACGAGATCGTGATCGACTCGGCGGTGTCGTCGATGATGAGGTCGATGCCGGTCGCGGCTTCGAGCGCGCGAACGTTGCGACCCTCGCGGCCGATGAGGCGGCCCTTCAGATCATCGGACGGCAGCGGGATCA
>JAYSYE010000602.1:0-9024 GCA_043716635.1 Deltaproteobacteria bacterium
CCGACGAGCCCGACCCGATCCGCCTCGAGCAGCGAGAGCTGGGAGAGCTGCGACTTGACGCCGACCCCCACGTCGCGCAGCGCGAGCACGTACGCGACCCCGCCCGGCACGATGCAGCCCGACAGCGACACCTCGAGCGGGAGCTCGGTGCCGTCGGCGCGAACCCCCGCGAACTCGAGCGCGAGCGGCACCGGCTGGCCCGCCCGGAACGCAGACGAGAGCTGCTGCAGCAGCGGCCGATGGGCCGGCCACACCGTATCGATCGGCGGGATCGTCAGGTAGGTCTCGAGGTCATACCCGTACAGCTGCGCCACGGGCTCGTTCGCGTACCAGAGCTCGAAGCCGTGGCCGCGATCGGCGACGACCGCGACGGCGATGTTCACGAGGTTGAACACCTCGAGGAGCGCCGGGAGCAGCGGTCCCAGGTCGCGATCGGGCATGGTCATCAGCCGGTCTCCTCGGTGACCTTCACGAAGGTGCCGCGCTCGCGATCCTTGCGCACGCCGGGGAACCGCAGCACCTGGTTATGCATCGCGACGTACACGCCGGGTGCACAGAGCTGCACGGCGAGCAGCGCCTCGGTGAGGTTCTGCAGGGCGTCCGTCGAGCGGAGCTCGTAGGGTCGCATCGCGCCCGTCAGCACGATCGGGGTCGCGGGCGTCCCGGCGAGCTCGACGATCCGGTCGCCCGTGTGCGCGAGCCTGTCGGTGCCGTGCACGATCACGACGCCCTCCGTCGCGCCCGCCATGCGAGCGGCGGTCTCCGCGATCAGCGTGTGATCCTCGGGCGTCATCTCCAGGCTGTCCTTGTTCATGAGCTGGACGCGTTGCACCTCGATGCCGCGCAGCTCGAGCGATGCGAGCATGACGTCGAGCACCGAGACCTGATTCGCGAGGACGCCCGACAGCTCGTCGTAGGTCTTCTCGATGGTGCCGCCGGTGGAGATGAGCGCGATCCGTCGTGACATTTAGATGATCCGGGAGAGCACGAGGTAGACGATCGTGGCGACCACCGCCACGGCAAGGAGGACGAGCACGACGACGGCGCCCGAGCGCACGGGACGGGGCGCCGGAGCAGGCGCGATGGCCTGCATGCGCTGCACGGCGGCGGCCGACGGGCGCCCGGGCTGAGGCGAGCCGGCGGAGCCGCGAGAAGCCGTGGCGACGCGCCGGCCCGGCTCCGGCGCGGGTGCGGGTGCGGGTGGCCGGCGCATGCTCGTGGTCCCGGCACCGCGGATCGTGCTCGGGATGCCCCCCGGTGGGCGCGCATGAGCCTCGGCGGCGGGCGACACCCCGCCGGCCACGAGGGGCTGCTGGGTGCGCGCGGCCTCGCCGCGTACCGTGGTCGCGCTCAGGTCGTCGGCGCTCGCGTCGGGGGTCTGCGTCGTCGCGGTATGCGCGGCGGCCTGCTCGATCGCGGTGGGATTGGCGTCGGTCACGGTCGCGACGTCAGGGCGCGGTGGCTCGATCACGCCGCTTCCGCTCGCGCTCGCCGTGTCACGGGGCGGCGGCGCGGTGTGCACCTGCGGCCGCGTCCAGTCGAAGGCAGCATCGAGCCACGTCACCACATCGGCATCGGGGATGACCATGCCGAGCCGCTGCGTGAGCGTGGTCATCGCGCTGCGCAGCGCGCTGGCCTGCTGCCACCGCCGCTCCGGGTCGCGCTCGAGGGCCGTCATCACGACCTCGTCGATCTCGTGCGGCACGAAGCGGTTGATGTGCGAGGGCGGCAGGACCTCCATGAGCTGGACCCGCTGGAGGGTCGTCCAATCGTCGGGGGCCGTGAACAGCGGGCGATTCGTCAGCAGCTCGTGTGCGATCACGCCGAGCGCGAACAGATCCGCGCGCGCATCGAGGTGACCGCCAACGTACTCGGGGGCCATGTAGCCGAACTTGCCCTTGATGGTGCCGCTCATCGTCTGCATCGTCGCCTTCGTCACCTTCGCGATCCCGAAATCGATCAGCTTCACCACGCCGCCCGGCGCGACGATCACGTTGGAGGGTGACACGTCGCGGTGGATGATCCCGAGCGGAACGCCCGAGTCGTCGGCGAGGTTGTGCGCGTAGTCGACCGCATTGCACAGCTGGTTGATGATGTTGAGCGCGACCGGCACGGGCACGGGACCGGTGGTCGGCCCGCAGTGCTGGAGGACCTCGCGCAGCGTCGGGCCCGCGATGTACTCCATCGCGATGAAGTAGGTGCCGTCGATGAGCCCGACCTCGTACGTCCGCGGGACGTTCGGGTGCCGCAGCAGGCTCCCGAGCCGCCCCTCGCGCGCGAAGGCCTGCACCAGGTCCTGGTTGCTCGCCACGTGCGGGAGCATCCGCTTCAGCGCGACCACGCGCGGGGGGGCGTCGGCATCCTGCGCATCGGCGTCGTGGACCTCGGCGCGATGCACCTCGGCCATGCCGCCCACGCCGAGCTTCTCGTACACGCGGTACGGGCCGAAGATCTCCCGCGGCGGGCCCGCGCTCACCCGTCGAACCGTATCAGCTGACCGGCGCCTGAGCAGCGCCCGATGCCTCCGGACGCACCCGGTACCGGGCGCGGGCCGTGGGGCCCGTCTGCCGGTTCACGAGCAGCAGCGTCACCACCGGGATCACGAGGCCGAGGCCGAGCATGGCGGGCGCGATGAAATTGGTGGGACCGAAGCGGTACGCCGTGAGGTCCTTCAGGACCGGCCAGGTGATCCAGAGCGTGATGCCCGCACCGATCACGCCGAACGCGGTGGGGACGATCCGGCGGAGCTTGCTCATGCGCACCAGCTCGAAGCCGGCCCACGCCTCGAGGCACGTGACGCCCACCGCCCACCAGGGCGAGTGCCCCTCGACGGGGAGGAAGATCGCGAGCTTGCCGGTGGCGAAGGTGCTGCCGAACACCGTGCTCGCGACGCCAAACATGCCGATCATCGAGTGAGCGAGCAGGAACCACCCCAGACCCGTGAGGCCCGCATCGGGGGCGCGGCGATGCGCGGCGCCCTCCCCGGCGAGCATGTCGGCGAACTGCCGATCGCTGAAGAAGCGGCGCACGATCAGCGGCCACGCCATCAACATCCAGCACACGCAGACGATCGGAATGATGCCGATGAAGCTGAACGAGAGGCTCATGGCAAACATGAGGGACCCGCCCGCCGCGCAGAACGAGCTGATCACCCCGAAGTTCGCGTAGCGATTGGACAGCTCGACCGCGCGATCGATCGAGGTGGTGCGGAGGCCCGTGACGCCCGCATGCACGTGGAGGCACGAGCGCACGAACAGCACGCCGACCGTGATCAGGAGCAGCGCGTTGACGCCTTCGAGCGCATCGGCGCCCGCCTTCAGGAAGTACGCGAGCACGGAGCCGGTCGCCAGCACGCCGCACACGCCGAAGATCGTCATGAGCACGGCCGCGCCCTCGAAGCCCTTGTCCTCCGTGACCGGGATCGCGGTCGCGTACCGCTTGAACCGGCCGGTCGACATCATCCCGAGCAGGGCGAGTGGCCAGGCCGCGAGCCCGAGCGCCAGGCCGAGCCCCGCCTTCACGGGCACGTCGAACTTCCAGATCGCGAGTCCGCCGATGAGGGCGGAGTGGACGAGGCCGGCGGCGATGTAGCGGAAGGTGCTGCGCAGCGGGTTGGCCTGGTTGCCCGCGGCATCGCGCGTGCCGTAGAGCAGCTCGGCGCCCGCGGCGCGCTGGAGCAACGAGCGGCCGATACACGTCGTCATCGCCAGCAGGATCCACAGCGTCAGCGCTTCGGCGGCGTGTGACGGGCTCACCGCGCTCTCGACCAGCTGCGACAGCGCGAGCACGGCGAGGATCGCGGCGAACAGGCTGCCGCCGAGCTGCATGAGCATGCCGAGGCTCGAGAGGCCGTGGTCGGCGGGGACGCCAGCGCCCGGTAGATCGGCGGGTTCAGGATTCGACATTCGCGGGCTCCTCCGGGTGTTGTGATAACACGCCCGCCGCGTCCGTATGCCCGGCGAATTTCGCGGCCTCGGGCCGCGATTACGACGTGGGGGCGGCAGCAGCAGCAGCAGCAGCAGCAGTGCGCGCGAGGCCGTGGCGACGCAGCGCGTCCGCGATCATCGGCAGGCGATCGTTGCCCCACGTGACGAGCTCGCCGATGCGGAACGACGGCACGCCCCAGAGCGACACCACGGCGAGATCCGCGGCTGCCGTGACCGCGGCCTTCGCGGCCTCGGGACTGCCGAGCGCGGCCTTCGCCTCGTCCCACGGCAGGCCCGCGCGCTCGACGATCTCGCGCAAATCGACGTACTCGGCGAGGTCCTTCGCCTCCGTCCAGATGCCGCGCGTCGCGGAGTGCGCGAACGCGATGCCGGCGGCCGCCGAGCGCTTCGTGGCCCAGTGCTGGATCGCGAGCAGATGATCGATCGCGGGTCCGAGCGGATCGCAGATCGTGCCGAACGGGATGCCGAGCCGATTCGCCTCGCGCTTCGCGTCGCGCACGATGTACATGCGCTTCACGGGCGGCACCGCGAGCCCACGCGTGACCATCGGCGCGATCGGGCGCAGCACGAGCGGCACGCCGAACGGCGCGAGCACGGCCTCGATCTGCTCGAGCGCGAGGTACGAGTAGGGCGAGCGGAACGAGAACCACAGCTCGCACGTGAGCGGATCCTTGCCCAGCGAGTGCGGTCCCCGCTCGGCCTCGGGGAGCGCCTGGAGGACATGCGCGACCGGCGTGCTGGTCGTCTCGGCGAGGGCCGCCTCGAGATAGGGCAGGCGATCGACGCCCCAGTACCACTCGTGGTCGTAGCGGAACATCGCGCCCTGGTAGTGGCCGGTCTTGCGCATCTGGTCGTAGTTGCCGTTCAGGTACGGCGCGATCGAGCCGTGGGATTCGGCGCCCCACTTCCCGAGCAACGTGGCGAGCCGCTTCTTGTCTCCGTCCCACAGCGCGCCGAGGAGCTCGAGGGCGGCCGACAGCTGCTCGCGGGCGGGGCGGGTGCGGATGAGCGAGGTCCCGACGTCCCGGATCATGCCGGGATCGCCCTCGCGCTTGCCATGAAACGACAGGTTCCAGTACGCGGCGAGCGTGTGAGCGTCGCGCACGGCGTGCTTCGCGCGGAGGAGCGGCATCGGATCGACGTCCGACGCGGGTGGGGTGATGACGGTGATGGCGAAGTCGACCGGGTACGACGAGAGGAGCCGCTCGGCGGCCTGCGCGGCGAGGTAGCTCCACGGATCGGCGATGTCGAGGTAGAGCTCGAGGCGCCGGGGCGCGGCCTTCGTCACGGAGTCACGGATGCGCAGGGCGGCCTTCCGGGCGGCTTCCCCGGAGGGACCGAGCAGCGCGGCGATGGCTTTACCCTTGAGGCGCTTGGCGAGGATCATGGCGCGAGCCAATATACGCCGCCGTGGACGAAGAACGCTTGCGCGAAGCCATCGAGCTGCTGGAGTCGCTCGGCGGCGACCTGAAACTGCTGGCCGAGCTCGACGAGCCCACGCGCGTGCGGCTCGTCAGCGCGGCCGGGATCCTGTCGCGCCCCGACCGCTACTCGCGCAAGGCCCTCGGCAAGGCGCTGGTGCGGGCGCGCGTCAAGGCGCGGCGCGAGTCCGACCGCGCCGTGCTCGACGCGACGGGGATCCGCGCGCTGCGGCGCGAGCCCGTGTTCCGGACGCCGTTGCCGAAGCCTGCGACTCCGCTCGACGAGCCCCCGCGTGGTGACGAGGTGCTCGAAGCCGGCTCTGCGATCGAGGACGCGGGCGAGGATGCCTGGCTGGCCGCCGAGGCGCGCCGTGACGAGGGCGGCTTCGAGTCCGAGCCCGAGCCGGAGCCCGGATTCGCCTCCGACGACGCACGCTCCGACGATCCGGCACGCGTGCAGGACGCGCGGCTCTGCTACGTGTGCAAGACGCTCTTCCACGAGCTGCACCACTTCTACGACCAGATGTGCCCGGGCTGCGCCGAGCTCAACTGGGTGAAGCGCGAGTCGACCGCGGACCTGCGCGGGCGGGTGGTGCTCGTGACGGGTGCGCGCGTGAAGATCGGTTACCAGGCCGCGATCAAGGTCCTGCGCGCGGGCGCGGAGACGATCGTCGCGACGCGCTTCCCCCGCGATGCGGCCCGGCGGTTCGCGAAGGAGGCGGACGCGGCGGACTGGACGCACCGGCTGCACATCTACGGCATCGACCTTCGCCACACCCCGAGCGTGGAGCTGTTCTGCCAGCACCTGCTCGGGACGTACACGCGGCTCGACGGGCTCATCAACAACGCGTGCCAGACCGTGCGGCGGCCGTCCGGCTGGTACGACCACGTGATCACGGACGAGCAGGAGCCGTCGAGCGCGCTCGAGCGCGGGTTCCTCGATCGCAATCGGGCGATGCTCGGCGGTGGCGGCAGCGGCGGCGACCGCGACGGGCTCGGCCTCGCGCGCGCCGGCAACGCGGAGATCCAGGGCGTCGGGCTGTGGCGCTCGGCGGTGCTCTCGCAGGTCCCGCTGCTCGCGGAGGATCTCGAGCGCGGCTCGCACCTGTACCCGCAGGGCCGGCTCGACAAGGATCTGCAGCAGGTCGATCAGCGCGACTTCAACAGCTGGCGCATGACGCTCGCCGAGGTGCCGACCGCCGAGCTGCTCGAGGTGCACCTCGTGAACGCGGTCGCGCCGTTCGTGCTGAACGCGCGCCTGCGGCCGCTGCTTGCCGCGGTGCCCACCCGTGATGCGCATGTCGTCAATGTCTCCGCGATGGAGGGCCAGTTCTACCGGCGCTGGAAGACCGACAAGCACCCGCATACGAACATGGCGAAGGCCGCGCTCAACATGATGACGCGCACCTCTGCGATCGACTACGTGCACGACGGCATCCACATGAACAGCGTCGACACCGGCTGGGTCACCGACGAGGACCCGCTGCACCACGCCGAGCGCAAGGTGGCCGTCCACAACTTCCATCCCCCGCTCGACATCGTGGATGGCGCGGCGCGCATCGTGGATCCGCTGTTCGACGGCATCGCGACCGGCAAGCACTTCTGGGGACTGTTCCTGAAGGACTACAAGCCCGCGCCGTGGTGACCCGTGGTGACTGGCGGGACTCGCGCGACCGGCAGGGCCGAGTAGACTGCTGCCCGTGACCGAACTGGAGCAGCTTCGCGCGGGCCGGGACGACGTGCTCGTGGAGCGGCTCGCGCGGCGCGCCGAACCCACGATCGGATTCGTCATCTTCGGCTTCGTGTGGCTCCTCGTCGGCTCGTTCGCGGGGCTGGCCGGCGGCTTCGTCGCGGCCGTCGTGATGCATGCGCTCGGTGCGGCCGCGAATTCGTCCGCGACGACCACGGTCGCGCTCGTCGCGACCCTCGCGACCTGGGCGCTGACGTGGATCCCGTGGGCCCGCTGGGCGAAGCGCAAGCGCGCGGCCGCGCGGACCCTGGTGCGCGAAGGCGCGCTCTGCGATGCCGTCGCCGAGACCACGGCCGGCGACCGTGCCGTGCAGCTCGCCGCGAAGCTGGCGCTGAGCATGTCGGGCGCGGCCACTCGCGTGACGTGGTCGCGGGTGGTGTTCGAGCACGCCGGTACGCGCTACTCCGGCCTCGCGCCGTTCGAGGGTCCCGCGGCCGACGGCACGCGCTCGTGCGTGCTGTTCCACCCGTCGGCCGACTACGCGCTCGCGTTCTCGGCGTCCGGCCAGGCGATCGTCACGAAGCCCGCAGAGCAGCTCCGCTGATCCGTCAGGACGCGCGGCGCCGGCGGAGGAAGCGGTGCGTGAACGCGGCGGCCTCGGGGACGTTCGCGACGGTCATGATGCTGAGATAGAGCGCGCCGAACACGCCGATCGCGGCGATCGCGGCGAGGGAGTGACGGTGCACGTGCGACTGCACCAGGGCCGCGGTGAAGTACGCCGCGACGCCCGCCACGATCGCGACGGCAGCGGCGCCGAGGCCGAGGCGCGTCGGGATCGCGACCTTGCCGATGCGCTGATCGAGCCAGCGCTTGAGCAGCAAGAACTCCACCCAGGCCGCGAACCCGGCACTGGCGGTGAGCCCGAACCCGCCCCAGGCGGCGTCGTAGCCGAGCGCCGCGCGGAGCGGTAGCGCGGCGATGTAGCCGGTGACGCCGGTGATGGCGACGCGCACGAGCGCGGCGTGGAGCGGCGGGCGCGGATCACCGAGCGCGTAGAACGCCGAGCCGAGCAGGCGCCCCTGCGTCCCCGCGGACAGGCCGATCGCGCTACCGGCGAGACAGATCCAGACGACGCGGGTGTCGTCGGCGGTGAACCGGCCGGTCTGGAACAGCAGGGCGATGATGGGACCGCCAATCGCGATGAAGGCGATCGCGGAGGGCACGACGAGGAACACCACCCGGCGGAGGGCGGGCGCGAGGCGGGCCTGGAGATGCTCGGCGCGGGCCGTGGCGTCGCCGGTGGCGCTCGCCATCTCGGGCAGCTCGGCGGCCGAGACGGCCATGCCGAACAGCGAGACGGGGAGCAGGTAGAGGGTCTGCGCGTTGGACATCGCGGCGACGACGCTCGGTCCCAGGTAGCTCGCGAGCACCTGATCGATGAAGGCGGAGAGCTGGACGCTGCCGCGACCGAGGAGCACCGGCACGAACGCGTGCAGTGTGGTCTGCACCCCCTCGTCGCGGATCGCGAGCGAGGGCCGCACGGAGTGCAGCAGCGAGATCACGGTCGGGAGTTGCACGAGGAACTGGGCGGCGGAGCCGATCACCGCGCCGTAGCCGAGCCAGATGCCGATGTCGGCGTCGCTGCCCGCCATGCGCCGACCGGCGACGACGGCCGTGGCGATGATCGCGGTGTTCCACAGCACCGGCGAGACGTACGACAGGAAGAACCGCCGGTGGCTGTTGAGGACTCCGAGGCACCACGCGCTCATGACGAGCAGCGCGACGCCGGGAAACAGGATGCGGACGATGCGGACCGTGAGGTCGTGCGTCTCGGCGGTGAAGCCCGGCACGATGAGATCCACGAGCGGGCGCGCCGCGAGCATGCCGATCACCGCGATGAGCGATGCCACCAGCAGGAGCAGCGTGCCGACGGCCCGCGCGACCCGCGATGCATCCTCGGTGCGCC
>JAYSYE010000603.1:0-9006 GCA_043716635.1 Deltaproteobacteria bacterium
TCCCCTCGTCGCGGGTCGATCGGCTTGTAGTGAGCGCGGGGACCGGGTGCCTGGAAGCGCCCATCGGGGCCGATGATCCTGGGCCTGGGAGTTTCCGCCGGGTGGCTCCCTACGTAGCCTCTGCGCGGCGTGTGTCGAAGCACGCGCCTCCGCGGATCCGTCCGGGCCAGCTGTGCGCGCCCCGCACTCGATTCGACGTCGAACCGACGCGCCGAAGGTTGCTCGCGTGATGGCCGTGTCAGGACGCGCGGTCGCCGCGACCACGACGGTGACCTCGGCATGAACGCGGTGGCCTCGCGCACAGCGTCGCCGCGCGCCGTCGTCACGGTGACGACCAGCGAGCACGCTGCGTGTCAGGCGAACGCCGCGGCTGCGATGGGAGGTCGTGAAATCACACGAGCGCGCCGTAACCCGCGCAATCACACCGCTTTCAGGGACCGGGGCCCCCGCTTGCAAGTCGCTGCACGATGAGTCAGGACAACCGAAGGTCGCTTCGCGGGTACGGGCGAACCGGTATGCGCCGGCTGGTGACGATGGGAGCACTCTGTGCCAGCATCGCCGGTCTCTCCGAAGCGGTCGCCGAGCCCATGGCGCATCCGATGCCGGAGTCGGGGGCGTCAGCGGACGCCGGAATGGAGGCGGGGATGGCGATGATGCCGACGCCGCTCGACATCGAGGAGACGCGCGAGGCCTCGGGCACCGCGTGGCAGCCCGACTCGACGCCGATGTTCATGTGGCACGCCATGACGCACGGCTGGATGCTCGGCCTGCACACGAATTCGTTCGTCGGTTACACGAAGGACCGCGGCCCGCGCGGGGACGACCAGTTTCTCAGCATCAACTGGATCATGGGGATGGCGCGGCATCCGGTCGGGACCGGCGACCTCACGCTGCGCGCGATGTTCAGCGCGGAGCCCGCGACGCTGCCCGGGGACGGGTATCCGCTGCTGCTGCAGACCGGCGAGAGCTACCAGGGCGGGCCACTTCACGATCGGCAGCATCCGCACGACCTGTTCATGGAGCTCGCGGCGCGCTACCGGCACCCGCTCGGGCGCTCGGTCGGGTTCGAGCTCTATGCCGCGCCCGTCGGCGAGCCGGCGATCGGCCCCGCCGCGTTCCCACATCGGTTCACGGCGATGGTGGATCCACTCGCGCCACTCGGGCACCACTGGTTCGATTCCACGCACATCACGTTCGGCGTCGTCACCGCGGGCCTGTTCACGAAGCGCGTGAAGCTCGAGGGCTCGTACTTCAACGGCCGCGAGCCCGACGAGCACCGCTGGGACTTCGACTTCCGCCAGCCGGACTCGGTGGCGGGTCGGCTGTCGGTGAACCCCACGCGCGATCTCAGCGCGCAGGTGTCCTACGCTCGCCTGGACAGCCCCGAGCAGCTCGAGCCAGCGGTGAGCATCCAGCGCGCCACGGCTTCGCTGGCGTTCAACCGCAAGCTCGCGGATGGCGAGAGCGACGTGGCCGTGCTCGCCGCGTTCGGACGGAACGACCCGTCATCGGGACCGACGACGCAGGCCGGGCTCGTGGAGGGAACCGTGATGCTCGCCGACACGCACAGCCTGTTCGCGCGCGTCGAGGCGCTGACGAAGACCGGGCGCGACCTCGTGCTGCCCGTGGACCTCGCCGACCGCAAGTTCACGGTCGCGAGCGTCTCGGCAGGATACGTGTACGACTTCCACCAGCTCGGCGCGATCGTACCGGGACTCGGCGTCGTCGGGACGCTCGATGTGGTCGGGCGCGACCTCCGGCCGTTCTACGACACGCGGACGCCCGTCGGCGGCATCGTGTTCCTGAGGATCCGGCCGCCCGTGATGAGGATGCATGGCACGCACGGCGTGCACGGCGTGCACGGCATGAAGTCCGATCCACCGATGCCCGCGGCGATGCCATCTGGCCACGCGATGTGACCCGGTCACCGCACGAGGGTGTAATGCATCGAGACCGGACGCGTCGGTGAGCGACGCGGGGGACTGGAGCCGACATGGAACACGCGAGTCACGAGCACGAAACCCCGGCAGCGGCGCCAGCGGCGGCGGGTGCGCCGGTCAAGGTCAAGGATCCCGTCTGCGGGATGATGGTGACGCCCGGCGTCGCCAAGGGCGGAACCGCGAGCGCCGCGGGCCACGAGTACTGGTTCTGCAATCCGAAGTGTCGCGAGAAGTTCGTGGCCGAGCCCGCGAAGTATCTGGCTCCGCCCGCGCCGCTGGTGCCGCAGACCGCCGACGAAGCGGCCGCAGAGGCTGCCGCGATCTACACGTGTCCCATGCACCCGGAGATCCGGCAGGCCGGGCCGGGGAGCTGCCCGAAGTGCGGCATGGCCTTGGAGCCCGAGGAGGTGACCGCCGAGGAGGGCCCGAACCTCGAGCTCATCGCGATGACGCGGCGGTTCTGGGTCAGCGCAGCCCTATCGATCCCGCTGCTCGTGCTCGCGATGGGCGAGATGGTCGGCTTCGTCCCGCTGTCGTCGCGCGTGCGTCCGTGGGTCGAGCTCGCGCTCGCGACGCCGGTCATCGGGTGGGGCGGGGCGCCGTTCTTCGTGCGCGGCTGGCAGTCGATCCAGAATCGCAGCCTGAACATGTTCACGCTGATCGCGATCGGCGCGGGCAGCGCGTTCGTCTACAGCGTCGTCGCGACGCTCGCGCCGTCGATCATCCCCGCAGGCATGCGGGGGCACGGCGGCAGCGCGCCCGTGTACTTCGAGGCGGCGGCGGTGATCATCACGCTGGTGCTGCTCGGCCAGGTGCTCGAGCTCCGCGCGCGCAGCGCGACCTCCGGTGCGATCCGCGCGCTGCTCGGCCTGGCTCCGAAGACCGCCCGGCGCATCGCCGCGGATCAGTCGGAGTCGGATGTCCCGCTGGATTCCGTCCAGGTGGGCGACCGCTTGCGCGTACGACCCGGCGAGCGCGTGCCGGTCGACGGCGTGGTCGTGGAAGGCAGCAGCAGCGTCGACGAGTCGATGCTGACGGGCGAGCCCATCCCCGTCGAGAAGACCCCGGACGCGAAGGTCACGGGTGGCACGCTGAACGGGACGGGCGGCTTCGTCCTGCGCGCCGAGCGCGTGGGCCGAGACACGCTCCTCGCGCAGATCGTGAAGCTCGTCGCGGAGGCGCAGCGCAGCCGCGCACCGATCCAGCGACTCGCCGACCGCGTGGCGGCCTGGTTCGTGCCCGCCGTCCTCGTGGTCGCGGCGGCGACCGCGCTCGTGTGGGGGCTCGCCGGCCCCGAGCCGCGGCTGGCGCACGCGCTCGTCAACGCGGTCGCCGTGCTGATCATCGCCTGTCCGTGCGCGCTCGGGCTCGCGACGCCGATGTCCATCATGGTCGCCACCGGTCGCGGCGCGAGCCTCGGCGTCCTCATCCGCAAGGCCGAGGCGCTCGAGGTGCTCGAGCGCGTGGACACGCTCGTGGTGGACAAGACCGGGACGCTGACCGAGGGGAAGCCGCGACTCGTGGCGGTGACCGCCGTGGCCGGGACCGTGGAGGCCGACGCGCTCGCGCTCGCGGCGGCGCTCGAGCGGAGCAGCGAGCACCCGCTGGCGGCCGCGATCCTCGCCGGTGCGGCCGACCGCAAGCTCGCGATCCCCGACGTCCGTGACTTCCAGTCGACCACCGGCGGCGGCGTGCGCGGGACCGTCGATGGCAAGCTCGTGAGCCTGGGCAACGCCGCGTTCTTCGCCACCGCCGACATCGACATCGCCGCGCTCTCGGCCGAGGCCGACCGTGGTCGCCGAGAGGGTCAGACCGTCGTGTACCTGGCGGTCGACGGCCGGGCGGTCGCGACGATCGGCATCGCCGACCCCATCAAGGCCACGACGGCGGAGGCGATCGCCGCGCTCCACGCGGACGGCCTGAAGATCATCATGCTGACCGGCGACAACGCGATCACCGCCGCGGCGGTCGCGCGCACGCTCGGGCTCGACGACGTGATCGCCGACGTGCGGCCCGAGCAGAAGCGCAGCGCCATCGAGCGGCTGCATCGCGAGGGCAAGGTCGTCGCGATGGCCGGCGACGGCGTGAACGATGCGCCGGCGCTCGCGGCGGCCGACGTCGGGATCGCGATGGGGACCGGCACCGATGTCGCGATCCAGAGCGCGGGCATCACGCTCGTCGGTGGTGACCTGCGCGGCATCCTCCGCGCGCGTCAGCTCGGGCGTGCCACGCTGCGAAACATCCGCCAGAACCTCGTATTCGCGTTCGCGTACAACTTGCTCGGCGTGCCGATCGCCGCCGGGGTGCTCTACCCGATCTTCGGCTGGCTGCTGAGCCCGATGCTCGCCAGCGCGGCCATGAGCCTCAGCTCGGTCTCGGTGATCGGCAACGCGCTGCGCCTGCGCACGCAACGACTCGACTGAGTCGCTCCCCGTGTGACCCGCAGCACACGCTTCCTCGTCGGTGATGAAGCCGCCCATCCAGGCGACTCCGGCGGGTTCACCGAATTCACGCGCACGTCTGCGGCGAACTCGTCACATCGGGCTACGATTCGCTTGCATGAAATTGCTAGGCGTTATCGCCATGGTCCTGTGTGTCCCGGCGCTCGCCCGCGCTCAGCCAGCGACCGGAGAGACGACGCCACCGGCGCCTCCCATCGCCCCCGTCGCGCCGATCGAACCGATCCCGCCAGCAGACCCGACACCTCCGCAGGCCGTTCCGCCGCCCGTCGACGTGCGCGAGCCGGCCGTCGCCGCGGGCGTCCCGCCCGTGGATTCAGACAACGGTTCGGTCATCGATGATGACTACCCGCTGGACGGTGAGAAGCACAAGAAGCCCAAGGGGATCATCAACTACAAGCCCGGGCGCTACATCGAGTTCCGGGCGTCGAAGCAGACGCGGGTTCGCCTGCGGCTCACCGTCCAGCCGCTCGCGCGCTACACGAACGTCTCCACGCTTCCCGACGCGCAGATCGATACGCTGATCCGCCGCGCGCGATTCGGGTTTCACGTCAAGCTCAGCGAGACCACGGGGCTCAAGTGGGAGCTCCAGGTGAAGAACATGCACCTGGGCCTCTCGAACCTGTACGGCGAGTGGGCGCCCGGGAAGCGGTTGCAGCTCGTGGCAGGTTTCATCAAGGCGCCAGGTGGACTCGAGCGCGACACGTATTCATTCGACGAGCCATTCATCGAGCGCAGCGTCCTCGCGTTCTTCACGTACGACCACGAGATGGGTGTCAAGCTCAGTGGCTGGACTCCACATCACGAGCAGTTCTGGGCGGCGGCACTGACCCGCAACGCCCCGTTCGGGGTCGACGGTGGCGACCCCGAAGACAAGCCCCTCTATCCTGCGAACGTCGAGCCGGACGACATCACGCGCTCGTCGAGCAAGTTCAACTCCGCCGGGCGGGTAGGGATCGCCCCGAGCGATGCCATCGAAGCCAGCGTCAACGTCGGTGGCAGGTTCCGCCTCGACGACAAGGAGCCCGATTACGGCGACCGAGTCGCCGAGCCGTACGATTCGTCGTTCGTCGCCGCGAGGGCATGGACCGGCGCGATGATTCACGCGAGCGCTGACGTGGCGCTCTCGCAACCGCACTGGCGCCTCATGGCGGAAGGCGGCGTTCGTCGCGACGGCCAGCAACTCTCGGTGGACCTGGCCACCGGCGCGCTGACGAAGCTCAACGGCCATATGAATGCCGAGATGGGCTACCTCGTGTTTGGCTGGACTCCGAACGGTCATTACGGTCCGGCGATCGAAAACGCGGCGCTGAAAGATGGCTGGGAGCTCGTGGTCCGAGTCGAGGGCGCCCGGGTGAAGCCCGTCGACATCTCGCGACCCATCACGTTCGTCGGGGTCACGACGGGCTTTCACTACGAGGTCAGCCCGCAGCTGCGGTTGCAGGCTGACTTCGGATTTCAGCGGTACAGCTCCAATGCAGAGAACACCAACGTCGCGACGGCGCTCGACAGCAATTCGAAGCGCTATCTCGCTCAGCTGTGGGCGACGTGGCGCCTCTGACATGAACCCGTGACGGTCTCCGGGGCTGCGGCCGGCCCAACCGGACTCTCGTGCCGGTCGCACCGTCGGAACCGTTCGCCGGTGTCGCGCTCGTCCTGATCACGCGCAACGGGGGACCGAGATTCGCAGAGGTCGGAGCGTGGTCACCATCGCCCTGAATCTCCATGAGCGTCCGATGAGTCAACACGTGGATTTGTTGACTCGCGCTGGTGCCGATCGCGCGGCACAATGTTCCATGCGCCACTTCCTGTTCGCCCTCGTCACCTTCGGGCTTCTGAGGTCGGCGGTGGCCGATCCGAAGGTGACCCTCGTCCACGCGCGAGCCATCGCCCTCGCCCGCGTCCCGGGCACCGTCGTCCACGAGAAGCTGAAGCACGGCAAGCAGGCGCACGACCACTACAACATCAAGATCGCGCCCCGGGACCACGCGGTGAAAGGCCAGGTCCGCAAGGTCGAGGTCGATGCGGTGACCGGGCAGATCCTGAAGGTCGAAGACGTCAAGGTGAAGGCCGCGGACGACTGACCGACGAATGTCCCCGCGCGATGGGAGGCGACTCGAGGCGTCGTCAACTCGAGATCACGCCACCGCCTCTCGAAGGAGGCGCGCCCGACCTCGCAAGTGCTCGGATTCGCAGCTCGAAGCGCTGGCTCGATGGTTGCTTTACCCGGGTGCACCTCCAACAGGAAGCACCCAGATGAACCACCTCGCCAGCATCGACCTCGCATCGCTCGTCACGGTCACCGGTGGCACGACCCAGTCCACCGGGGACTCGGCGATCACGCAGCAGCTCCAGACCGTCACGTCGGCGCTCGACGACCTGAAGAAGTCACGGTCGAGCCAGTCGGGCCTCTCGCAGTACCTGCCCATCATGATGATGGCGAAGATGATGCGCGGGTAACGCGACCGCGGGGCGCGACCGCGTTCGGCGACCGCGAACGACGCGCTACGACGACTTCGGCTGCGCCACGAGGCGGAGGTACGGCTTGACCGTCTTCCAGCCGTCGGGGAACAGCGACTTCGCATCCGCATCGGTCACGGATGGCACGATGATCACGTCGCCGCCCTGCTTCCAGTCGACGGGCGTCGCGACCTTGTGCTGTGCCGTGAGCTGCAGGGAGTCGATCACCCGCAGGATCTCGTCGAAGTTGCGGCCCGTGCTCGCGGGGTAGGTCAGCGACAGCTTGATCTTCTTGTCGGGACCGATCACGAACACCGAGCGCACGGTGAACGTCTCGCTCGCGTTCGGATGGATCATGCCGTACAGCAGCGAGACCTTCCGGTCCGGGTCTGCGACGAGCGGAAAGTTGAGCGCCGTACCCTGCGTTTCGTGAATGTCGCTGACCCAGCTCTCGTGCGACTCGAGCGAGTCCACGGAGAGCCCGACCACCTTCACGTTCCGCCGGTCGAACTCGGGCTTCAGCGCGGCAACGCGACCGAGCTCGGTCGTGCACACGGGCGTGAAGTCCTTCGGGTGCGAGAACAGGACGCCCCAGCCGGAGCCGAGGTACTCGTGGAACCTGATCGTCCCGGCGGTCGACTCGGCGGTGAAATCAGGGGCTTCGTCTCCAAGCTGCAGTGCCATGTGTGCTCCGGTCGGCTGAGTGGACATCCGTTTTAGCGGATGAACGACCGTCCGGCAAGCCCCCGCGGGCGGAGCTGGCTTCGACGCTGCTACGGCGCGGCGTAGCGGCCGCGCGTGTGGACCAGGCCGGAGAGGGCCGCCACGAGCACGCCGGGCATGATCATCGCCGTCCACAGCCCGCCGCCGAGCTGCGCGGCGAGCTTCGGGGCGCCGAACATGAGCACGAACGCGAGCACGGCCACCATGCTCGAGAGCGCCGACCATGCTGCGCGCGACCCGCGCCACGAGTGGTACGCGAAGGCGGGGAGCGCGACGCCGATGATGGCGCACGAGGCGGGGATCACGGCCGGCAGCTCGCGGTGGTACGCGCCGTACGCGGCCATGAACGCTCCGAGCGAGGCGGCGACCGCGATTCCGTGGGCAACGATGCGCGGCTTCAAGATCGCAGCGACGAGCGCGAGCCCGACCACGATCGAGAACACCGCGAAGTGCTGGCGGCTGCTGCCGATGAAGTCGATCTCCTGCGGCCCGAAGCGGCGCGACCGATCCTCCCAGTACGTCTTCGAGAGGAAGAAGAACGCGCCATTCGCGAGCACCGCGCCGATCGCGATGATGACCGCGAGCTGGGCGGGGCTCGTGGTAGCGGGGCTCGCCGTGGCCGGGCTCCCCGGGCCCGATGGCCCGGCCGGTCGCGGATCGCCGGGCGTCGTCGTGGGAGTGCTCGTCGCCATCGGACGCATCATGCCACGGTCCGTCGAGGGCGCAGCACTGCCAACCCAACCGCGACCGCGTGGCCGCTATTCCAGGTCATGACGGCGGCCGTCACTGCTTCTTTTTGAACAGGGAGCTGAAGAACCCGCGCGGCTTGGTGTCGGACCCAGCGGACGCGTCGGCGGCGGGCGCGGTCGCCGGCGGTGACGTCGGCGCTGCAGGTGCGCGGGCCGGCGCGGGCTGCGCCGGGTACGCGCTCGGCGGCGTCGGGCGCGTCAGCTGACCCGTGCTGTGGCCCTGGGCGCCGACGGTCGGCGGCGGCAGGGCCGGGCGTCCCGAGGAGTGCGCGGCGTGCGACCCGCTGTCCCCGGTCCCGGTCGCGAGCGGCGTCCCGAAGCCGGGCATCGTCTGCCGACCCGTGATCGTGATCCGGGGGTCGCTCTCCTTGGCCGTGCCGAGGGCGAGGTCGGTCTCCTCGAGCTCCTGCGCGTACTCCTTGCGGAACAGCTGGCGCATGAACTGACGGAGCTCCTTCGGGTCGAAGCGATAGCCCGCGATGAGCGCGTCGAGATCCGCGGCGAGGTGCGCGGCCGATTGGTAGCGGTCGGCGACGTCGCGGGCGAGCGCGCGCGCGACGATCGCATCGATCTCGGGCGTGACGCGACGATTGAACGTCGAGGGCGGCGGCACCTCCGCCTTCCGGACCCGCTCCATCAGCGCGAACTCGGTGTCGCCGCGAAACAGCTTCTCGG
>JAYSYE010000604.1:0-2944 GCA_043716635.1 Deltaproteobacteria bacterium
AGCCCGCGGGTTTGTTATGGTCCGCGCCGTGCCCATCTTCGACCACATCGGGTTGACCATCAGCAACTTCGACAGGAGCCTCGCGTTCTTCACGCAGGCGCTGGCGCCGCTCGGCTACGAGCTCGTGAAGCAATTCCCCGGGGCCGCAGGGTTTGGCCCCGCGGGCAAGCCGGACTTCTGGATCGGTGCGCGGCCGGGCCAGCCCACCTCGACGGGCGTGCATGTCGCGTTTGCGGCCTCGGGCCGCGCTGCGGTGCGGGCATTCTACGAGGCGGCGGTGGCGGCGGGCGGCACCGACAACGGGGCGCCTGGCCTGCGCCCGCAGTATCACGAGCACTACTACGGCGCGTTCGTGCATTGCCCCGACGGCAACAACATCGAAGCGGTGTGCCACGAGGCGTACCTGGGCTGAGCGCGGCCGAGGGCCTGGATCACGCGAGCTCGATGCCGCTGCCAGCGCGGAGCTCACCAATGTGCGCGGCCGGGAGCCCGACGGCCTCCAGCGCAGCGACGCACGCCGCGATCCGCTCGACGGGCAAGCACAGCAGCAGCCCGCCGCTCGTCTGCGCATCGCAGGCCATCGAGGCGGCGACCTCGCGTGGCGAGTCGTCGAGCGGCGTCGGAGACAGGGACGCACCGTCCGCCCACCGGACGAGGTCGGCGACGAAGGCGCGGTTCGCCTGGCTTCCCGCCGGGCAGACCTTGGCTGCGAGGTGCGCCAGCGCCTCCGGGAGCACCGGCAGGCGGGCCAGCTCGATGCGGGCGGCGAGCCCACTACCGCGCGTGATGTTGCGCAGGTGCCCGAGGAGACCGAAGCCCGTGACATCGGTCGCCGCGGTCACCCCATGCTCGCGACCGATGCGGGCCGCATCGCGGTTGAGCGTGGTCATCGAGGTGATCGCGGCGAGCGCGGCCGCCTCCGATGCGAGCCCCTTCTTGATCGCCTGGCCGATCACGCCCGTGCCCAACGCCTTCGTCAGCACGAGCCCCTGCCCCGCGCGGGCCGTGCGGTTGCTCCACAGCTCGCCCGGCGCCACCTCGCCCGTGACGGAGAGCCCGAACTTCACCTCGGGGTCGCGCACGGAGTGACCACCGACCACGGCCACGCCTGCCGCCGCGCACGCCCGCTCGCCGCCCGCGAGGATCGCGTCCAGGACCTCGCGCGGGAGCGTGTCGTCGGGAAAGAACACGAGGTTCAGCGCGAACCGCGGCTCGCCGCCCATCGCCCAGACGTCCGACATCGCGTTCGTGGCGGCGATCGCCCCGTAGGTCTCGGGATCGTCGACGAGCGGCGCGATCACGTCGGCGGTCAGCACCAGGTCGCGCCCACCGCTCGGGCCGCGCACGACCGCCGCGTCGTCGGAGAAGTCGTGATCGACGATGATGCCGGGCCGCTCCGGCGTCGCGCCGCGAGGGAGCCGCGAGAGCACCTCGGTCAGCGCGCCGAGCCGGAGCTTCGCCGCGCAGCCACCGCCGCGGGCATACTCGGTGAGTCGGATCGGGCGGCCGTCGGGGAGCGTGAAGGTCATGCGCCATCGTCGGGCAAGACGAGCACTTCGTCGAGCACGGCGCCGAGCTGAGCGGGGGTCAGGATCTCCTGCGGGCTCGTCATCACCATCACGGTGGTCGAGTAGCCCCTGCCCTCGAACACCAGCATGACGATTCGCTGGGCCTTGCCATTCACCGGCGTCACGATCGCGATGCCACTGCGCATCCCGCCATGCGAGCGCACGATGATCGCCGCGTCGGCGGGCGCCTGGGACGCGAGATCCTGGAACAGGACGCCCATCACGGCGACCACCGCGGACTCGTCCGCCTTCACGATCGCCTTCATGCCCAGCCACTCGCGGCGCTCGAACCCGTCGACGTCCTTGAGCTCCACGCCGGGGGGCGAAGCGCCGAACGGGTTGCCGCTCGCGCCGCCGAGCCCGAATCCGCCAAAATCCGTCGCGTCGTCGCCGGACTCGTCCGACGAGTCCGGCGCTTCGGGAGGCGGCTCGTGGCGGCCCGGGGCGTCGAGTGCGCCGGTCCGGGCCAACGGATCGACGACCGGCGCGGGCCCCGGCTGGACCACGGAGGGCCGGGGCGTCTGCGCGACGTTGCGGTTCAACACCAGCGCGAGCGCGATGCCGCCCGCGACGAGTCCGGCCGCGAGCATGATCCAGATCGTCGCGTTGCTGCCCGGCGGTGCCGACACCACCGGAGCGGACGGGGAGCCATGCGACCCCTGGAACGCCGGCTGCGACTGCTGGAATCCCGGCTGCGACTGCGGGAACGCCGGCTGGGACTGCTGGAACTGCGGTGCCTGCGACGGCGGCGGCGCCAGGTAGTGCGCCCCCGCGCTCGGCGCGATCGGCGTCGGGACCGGAATGCCCACGGGCTGTGCGCTCGACAGTGGCGCGGTCCCGGCGCCTGGCGCTGGCGGGAACATGGCGGCCACTTGCGCGATCTGCTCCGAGTACAGCTCCATCGTCTGGGGCCTCGCGATCGGCAGCTTCGCCATCGCGGACAGCACGAGGTCGTCGATCGCCTTCGGGATGCCGAGGTCGGGTCGCCGCTGGGACGGCGGCATCGGCGCGTCGAGCAGGTGCTTCGAGAGCAGCGACATCACGGTGGGCCCCTCGAACGGGAGCCGCGCGGTCACCATCTCGTAGAGGATGCAGCCGAGCGCGTAGATGTCGGTGCGGCCATCGATCGCCTCGCCCTTGATCTGCTCGGGCGCCATGTACTGCGGCGTGCCCAGCATGTCGCCCGCCTGGGTCATCGCCAGCTGCGACTGCCGCGAGTCGTCGCGCAGCTTCGCGATGCCGAAGTCGAGCACGCGCGCGATGTCGCGCTGCCGTCCACGCTCCTGCAGCATCACGTTGTCGGGCTTGAGGTCGCGGTGGACGAGGCCGTGGGCGTGCGCGTCGATCAGCGAGGCGCAGATCTGCCCGAGGATCGC
>JAYSYE010000605.1:0-2941 GCA_043716635.1 Deltaproteobacteria bacterium
ACCCCGCGCGTCTGGCTGCGGTAGGCCGTCGTGTACGCGAGCTTCGCGCTGCCCGAGGCGGTCACGGCCGCGCCGGCGAGCCCCGTCGCGAGGAAGCGACCCGTCCGCGAGGGGACCGCGGCGTTGTAGGGCACGGCGAGCGGTCCGGACCACGTGACGCTGATGTCCGCCGAGTCGGTGAGGCCATCGCACACTGCCAGGATCGCTCCATCCACCCCGCGGCACACGATCGCGTACCGGTACGTCTCGTCGCCACGCGTGCCCGTGACGGCGCCTGGGTCATCCGCGGCCACCGCGAACCCGACGATCGTGCCGCCACGCGCGAGCGTGATCCCATCCGCGAGCGCGCCCAGCTCGCCGCCGCTCGCGTCCGTGCGCACGGTGGTCGCGATCGAGATCGCGACGTCGTCGTACTCCTCGTCGGAGATCTCGACCTTGTTGTTGCTCGCGCAGGCCGCCACGGCCGCGGCCCCGGCGAGAACCACGACGCCTGGCGCGAGGCTGCGCCCGAGCTTCGCGATGCGACCGGACGTCACGCCGCCTCCGCGATCGGCCACGTGGCGCCCGCTGCCGCGAGCACGAAGCCATCGCCCTCGGCGCGGATGCGCTCGGCGACCGCATGATACGCGGGCCCCGCGATGCGCCCGCGCAGTCGCCCACGCGCCGTCGCGTAGAGCGCGTGATCCGGCGCCTGGCGCAGCGACGCGTAGTCGAGCTCGAGCTCCTGATCGTCGTCCCACAGCACGCGGCAGTGGTCGCCCTCCCAGCGCGCGGACCGCGCGCGCAGGTGCGCATCCTCGACCTCGAGATACGCGAAGCGCTGCGCATCGAGCCGCATGACGTCGCGGCCCGGCGTGCCGTCGGCTCCCGGCGGCAGCACGTCCATCCAGCGCAGCAGTGCCTGGCGCAGCCGCGCATGCGACACCTCGACGCCCTGATGCCAGAGCACGCCCGCGCGGTCGAGCTTGAGCCCGACCTCGCGCATCTTCTCCAGCAGCTCCGGCGTGAGGCCGGCGGGCAGACCCGGGGTCAGGTCGGCGGTCAGGTCGGGGGCAGGGCCGGTGGCAGGGCCGGGGCGAGTCGAGCGATCCGATCCTTCGTCCATAACTTTCGTTTCTTCAGATGAGCGACCTGGGCTTGCTCGGTGGGAGTGAGCGAGCGCCGCTTCTCGAGCAGCTGGACCTCTTCGTCCAGGCGGCGGTGCTCGGCGGTTAGCTCGGCCAGGAGCGCTAGTTTGTCGTCCATCCGTCCTACGAGCGTAGGCGCGGATCACGCCTTCTGCAACGAGGGCAGCGCGCCCGGCACCCCATCCGGGTACATGACCTCGGCCTCGGAGGGGCGGATGTATGTCGGTGCCCCCCCGAGGAGCGCATCGGTGCGCGGTCCAGCCAGCGCCAGGCGTGCCACCAGGCTCGCGCGCGGGGTACGCGGCGCCGGCAGCCAGCGAGGAGAGAGCGACGTGAGGGCAGCGGAATAGGAGTCGATCGCGTTGCCCGCGAACGCGGTCCCGGGCGCCGTGGCCTCTGCCCACGCGGCAAGCTGCTCGGGCGGCATCACGCGCTCGTCACCGATCGGCGCGCCGGACGCCGTATAGCAGCCCGCGTAGACCTCGCCCTTGCGCGCATCGATCACCGCGCACACCGCGCGGCTCCGGGCATCCGGCATCGCGACGGCCTCGGCCGCGAGGGCCGCGAGCGACGACACCAGCCACAAGGGGCACTGCGCCGCGAACGCGATTCCCTTCGCGGTCGCCATCCCGATGCGCAGCCCGGTGAACGACCCGGGCCCCGCACCGACCGCGACCGCGTCGATGGCGGCGGGCGCGACCGCCGCGTCGCGACACACGCGGTCGATCACGACCAGCAGCTGGTTCGACCGCCCCGACGCGTCGAAGCCGCCCTCGCCGTACACGACGCCATGCTCGTCGCAGAGCGCCACGGACGACCACATCGTCGAGGTATCGAGACCGAGCAGGAGCATCAGCGGAACAGGTCGTTGCGACTCGCGAGCACGATGATCATCCCGATCAGCGCGAGCCCGCACATCTGGATACGTTCGCGCGCCTTGGCCGACAGCGGCTTGCGGCGGACCGCCTCGATCGCGAAGAACAGGAGGTGCCCACCGTCGAGCATCGGGATCGGCAAGAGATTGATGAGGCCGAGGTTCACGCTGATGAGCGCGAGCATCAGCAGGAAGCTGTCCCAGCCCTGATTGCCCGAGACCGAGGCCACCCGGTACATCATGATCGGCCCGCCGAGCGCCTCGCCGGGCGACCCTCCGCCGAGGATCTGCAGGAACCCGCCGGCCGTCGCGCCGATCGTCTCGCGCGTGCGCTGCAGGGCCTTCGAGAACGCGTAGCCGAAGCGGCCCTCGATCGCGATCATCGCGCCGCGTCCTCGATCCACGTCGTTGTGCGCGCCGAACACGAGACGCTTCACGGTGTGGCCGTACTCGTCGAGCTGCTTGCGCCACACCTGCGTGACCTCGGCCGACATCAGCTCGGGCTTGCTGGCGGGCGTGGCTGCGGCGCGGCGCCACGTCAGCTTGAAGGTCTTCTCGGGCTCCGCCTGGAGCCGCTGGTCGAGCTCGAGCCAGTGCGCCACGGGCTTGTCGTCGAGCGCCGTCACGAGATCGCCGGGGCGGAGACCCGCGCTGTCCGCCGGGGAGCCGGGCGCGACCTGCGCGACGAACATCTCGGCGTGCTCGAGACCCGTGTAGGTCTCGCGCTTCAGGGTGGGATCGATCGTGGTCTCGGGGACGAGATCCGCGAACCCCGAGTGGAGCAGCTGGATCTGCGGGATGCCCGGCATCTCCGTGCCGCGGAAGTAGACCAGGCTCGTGCGCCGCGCGAGGTGGCCGATGCGGCGCTGGACGTCGCTCCAGTTGCGGACGGGTTGCCCGTCGACACTGATGATGAGATCGCCCGTGCGCAGGCCCGCCT
>JAYSYE010000606.1:0-2939 GCA_043716635.1 Deltaproteobacteria bacterium
TCCATCTGCTCCATGTTGAAGACGCCGGCGCCCTTCCACTTGCCGGTCACCATCATCACGGCGCCCGTCACGGCGGGCACGCCGGTCGTGTACGACACGGCCTGCGCGCGCACTTCCTTGTACGTCTCGGCGTGGTCGCAGATGTTGTAGATGAAGAAGCGCTTCTTCACGCCGTCCTTCACGCCCTCGCAGAGGCAGCCGATCGAGGTCTTGCCCGTGTAGTTCTCGGCGAGCGACGCCGGGTCCGGCAAGAGCGAGCGCAGGAACTGGATCGGGACGATCTTCTGGCCCTTGTGCTCGACCTCGTCGATGCGCGTGATGCCGATGTTCTGCATCACCTCGAGGTGCTTCAGGTACGATGCGCCGAACGTCATCCAGAACCGGATGCGCTTCAGGCCCTTCAGGTTCTTCGCGAGCGACTCGAGCTCCTCGTGATAGAGCAGGAAGCTGCGGCGCTCGCCGACGCCCGGGTAGTCGAAGATGGCGGACTGGCTGAGGGGCTCGGTCTCCTTCCACTCGCCGCTCTCCCAGTAGCGGCCGCGCGCCGTGATCTCGCGGATGTTGATCTCGGGATTGAAGTTCGTCGCGAACGCCTTGCCGTGGTTGCCGCCGTTGCAGTCCACGATGTCGACGTAGTGCACTTCGTCGAGCAGGTGCTTCTGGATGTAGGCGCAGAACACGTTCGTCATGCCCGGGTCGAAGCCCGAGCCGAGCAGCGCCATGCGGCCCGCCTTGGCGAAGCGCTCCTGGTACGCCCACTGCCACGAGTACTCGAACTTCGCGACATCGGGCGGCTCGTAGTTCGCGGTGTCGAGGTAGTCGACGCCGGCCGCGAGACACGCGTCCATGATGTGGAGATCCTGGAACGGCAGCGCGACGTTGATGACGACCTTCGGCTGGTACGCCTTCAGCAGCTGCGTCAGCTCGGGGACGTTGTCCGCGTCGACCTGCGCCGTCTGGATCGTGCGGCCGTGCAGGGCCTTGATCTCCGTCGCCAGCTTCGTGCAGCTCTCGAGCCGCCGGCTCGCGAGCATCACCTCGGAGAATGCTTCGCGCTCCATGGCAGCCTTGTGAGCGACCACGCCGCCGACGCCGCCAGCGCCGATGATCAGGACCTTCGACATGACGCGTGCTTACCGCGGAATCGCGATCGTCGTCGAGGCGTCCACGTGCGATACGCTGCGGCAGGTCCCCTCTTCGTGCCTGACTGCCGGCGGCCGGGCGGGTGGGGTTACAGTCGGACGGTGGGCTTCTTGCCGCTGGGTGCGGGAGGGACGTCGCCCGAGATCGTGGCCGTCGCGACCTTCTTCGCGCTCGGTAGCCCGGCCAGGGCGGTCTCGATCGCGCGCACGAGCTCGTCGGGAGAGCCGAGCTCGCGCATGTCCTTCAGGTACGTGTCGAGGTCGACCTTGCCGTCCGCGATCGCGAGCGCGCCGAGCAGCACGTCGATGATCGACTTCGGATCCCCGACCCGGATGATGTGCTCCTTCGGCAGCACGGTCGCCCACTGCGCGAGGATGAGGTCATCGGAGTAACCGGCGTACGGATCGACGCCCGCCGACGCCGGGGCCGCATGCGCGCGGGGGTCGTAGTCGAGCTCCGCGACCACCATGTCGCTCGCCTCGCCGGTCTGCAGCTGCGGCGAGATCGTGCCCTCGTGGTGGGTGATCTTGCCACCGACCTCGAGCTCGACCTTCCACGCCGTGGGCGCGTGGGTGGACTCGTGGAACGCGTAGTTGCGCACCCACACCTTGTAGCGACCCGGGGGCGCCGTGCCCTTGGCCCAGCGCACGTTCTCGACCGGCTTGGTGGTGTGCGCGCCGCCCGCATTCATGTCGACGTCGAGCCAGCCGCCACAGCGCGCCTGCTTCGACCCGTAGAAGATGTGCTCGCCCGCGGGCGTCATCACGTGGAGATCCAGATCATTGCCATTGTTCCAGAGCAGCGAAGCGCGGACATCCACCCCGTCGTACTGGCCGCCCGCCTTGCGCACGCGATCGCGGATCTCTGCATCGATGTTCGTCCGGCGCTCCTCCACCGGCTTCTGCGGATAGATGAAGAACGCGTGGAACTTCTCCTGCAGGCGTCGGAACGCCTCGACCGTCGGGATGTCCGCCGCGACCTCGTCCCCGATCACGCGCCGGATCGCCGCCTTGTCGACCGTCGGGTAGAAGCCCTCGTCGCCGACGAAGAAGCAGTAGCCCTTCTTGCCGGTCCCCTGCGCGAGCCGCACGCAGTTCGTGCGGCTGTAGAAGTACGCGGCGAGCTCGTAGCTCTCCTGACCCGTGCCGCCGCCGCCCTCCTCGATCCAGAAGCGGCCGAGCGCCTCGTCCAGGCGATTGTCACCCTCGAACTGACCCACTTGCAGCGGCGCGCGGTCGCACGTGGCATCGCCGATCGCGCAGAAGCTGATCCCGGGATTTTCGAGGTAGCCCTTGAGCTCGATCTGGCCCATCAGCTGGGGCAGCTTCGCGTACATGAGCTTGGTGTCGTCGCCGCGCGAGCGCGTGACGTCGAGCGCGACGATGATCGGCGTGACGTTGTTGACCTCGCGCGTCTTGCCGAAGGGGTTCAGCGCCTCGTGAACCTGTCGAGCGGCCGCGGGGGCAGCCGACTGGAACGCGCCGGGGTTGTTGGCGCGGGTCGAGCGCGCGATATCGAGACTGTAGCGTCCACCACCCATGATCAGTTCCTTTCGCGGAGCGACTGCGAGAGATCCAGCGGTACGAACTCGTGCGCGCCCCAGATCGACTCGCGAATCCGCTCCAGTTGCAGATACAGCTCCCACCCATCCTGACCGCGACCGCCCTGCGACTCGACGCAGAGGTAGCGGATGAAGCGAGCAAGCTTCGGCTCGACGGTGTCGGGCATCGTCTTTGCGACCGGGTCGCCGCCGAGCACGTGAATCGCGCACTTGCCGAGCGCGTAGAGGTCCGAGG
>JAYSYE010000607.1:0-2938 GCA_043716635.1 Deltaproteobacteria bacterium
ACCGCTCCGGATCGCGTTCGTCGTGGCCGAGCGCGGGCTCGATGGCACGCGGCTCGTCGCCCTCGATGACGGCGGCGATCGTCAGGCCGAGCTGATCGCACCCGTGGACCACCCGCGTGGAGCACCGGCCGCAGCCACCCGCGAGACGAATCCCGCCGTGTCGCCCGACGGGCGCTGGCTCGTGTTCGCCTCGGGGCGCGGCCGGGCGGCGGGCCTGACGAGCCTGTGGATCGCGCCCCTGGAACCCGACGCGACCGCGACCTGGCTCGGTGGGGAGCTCGACCCCGCGACCGCGACCATGGCCGCGGCCGCGACCGTGATCGAGACTCAGCCCGCGTGGATGCCGGACGGTCGGGCGATCGTCTTCGCATCGACGGCCGATGGCGGCGACTTCGACCTGTGGCGCGTGCCCGTGGCAGGGGGCCGCGCCACCGGACCCGCTGTCCAGATCACGCACGGCGATGGCCACGAGATCACCCCGACCGTCGCCCCCGATGGCGCGATCGCGTACTCGGCGGTGGCCGCGGGCACCACCGCGGATGCGCCGACCACCTCGCACCTCGAGTTGCTCGCGCCGGACGGCACGGTCACGCACCTCACCGAGGGGCCGAGCGACGTCTCGCCCGCGTTCTCGCCGGACGGCTCGCAGCTCGCGTTCGCGCGCCCCGTCCCGCGCGGTGCCGCCGTCGATGCGGATCTCTGGCTGATGCCGCGCGCGGGCGGCGAGCCCACGGCCGTCGCGAACGTCCCGCTCACCGACGAGAGCGGTCCCACGTGGTCGCGCGATGGTCGCTTCCTGTTCGCGACGAGCGTCCTGCGCGGCGAGGGCGGCCACGTGCTGTTCTCCTCGGTGGTCCACGTGGATCTGCGCGAGTCGCCGCGCCGCGTCCGGATCCTGCGTGACCGCGTGCGGGCCTTCGTGCGCCTCACGCCCGCGGTGGTCGCGCGCACGCTCGGCGTGGCCGCGCTCCACGCGGATGCGGAGTACCTCCCCGAGCTGGGACGCATCATGGCCACCGCGATCGCCGAGCAGACCCAGGCGCTACCGCCGCCGCCGCCGCCGTCACCGCCGCCGCCGCCGCCGCCGCCAGGGGACCGCCGGTGAGGCTCTCCCTCACCGCGCGGGTGCTCGTGCTGGGGCACGGGCTCGCCGCGTGTGGCTCGCAGCCGCGCGCGCTCGAGGACAGCTCGCCGGCGGGTTCCGCCCTCGCGCCGCTGTCGCTGGCCGCCGATGCCCGCATGGTCGCGATCCCGGCCGGCCCGACGATCGCGGGGTCCACGCCGGAGGAGCGGGACGCCGCCTACCGCGACTACGCGCGCGCGGCCGGCCACGACGCCGCGCGCGAGCACCACTGGTTCGATCGCGAGAGCGACCGGCACGTCCTCCAGATGCCCGCGTTCCAGATCGACCTCATGCCGGTGACGCAGGCGCAGTACGCCGAATCCGTGGCCACGGGCGCCGTCGCGGCGCCGACGATGGACGCGGACACGTGGAGGCGACAGGGCTTCGCGCAGGACTTCGCCACTCAGGTCGCGCGGTTCGCGTGGCACGACGGGCGGCCGCCCGCGGGGCGCGAGGATCATCCCGTCGTGCTCGTCACGTACGACGAGGCCGCGCGCTACTGCGAGTGGCGCGGCCACCTGCGAGGCGAGCCACGCCGGCTGCCCACGGCGGCGGAGTTCGAGCGGGCGGCGCGCGGCCCGGACGGCTTCGTGTATCCCTGGGGCGCCGCGTTCGATCCGTCGAAGCTCGACAGTGTCGCGCAGGGCCCCGGGGACACCGTCGCCGCGGGGAGCTATCCCGAGGGCGCGAGCCCGTTCGGCGTGCTCGACCTCGCGGGCAACGTGTTCCAGTGGACGGCCACGCCGTGGGCCGCGGACCCGGGGGCCGACCGGGACCCCTCGAACGCCAGGTCCACGGGCGAGATGACGGTCAAGGGCAGCGCGTGGGAGGACTACGCCGGGCTCGGCCGGGGGGCGTCGGCCCACGGTCGCGGCCGGGGCACCCGCCACGTGATCGTCGGCTTCCGCTGCGCAGGGGATGCGGCCCGGCCCGACTAGGCGTTCTCCTGGCGCCTTCAGCCGCCACTGTGGCGCGTTCAGGAAGGTCGGCGAGCCATGCGACCCCGGCGACGTCGCAGATCTCGCGAACAGATTCCAGTAGTTCCAGGGCGCCTACATCGGCCTACCAATTGCTTTGGCGCGGTGCATCAACTCGTTCCCCTTCTGGAGGCCCCGATGCGCTCGCTCGTGATCACTGCACTGACCCTCTCTGCGTCGACGATGTCCCTCCTCGCGGCCTCCGGCTGCGCGGACACCGCGGTCACCGACGAGCTCGCCGGCGAGACCTCGGCCGACACGTCCGGCGACGGCAAGGCCGATAGCTCCGCCGACGGCGCGTACACCTACTTCGCCATCGCCAAGGACCTGCGCGCCTGCTCCGCGCCCGCCTGCGGCGGCTACCAGCTCGCCCGCCTCAACCGCACCACCACCGTGTGCCACGACGGCTCCACCAAGACCGCGTGCTACACGCCCGAGCTCGACTGGAGCGAGGCGAGCCTGTCGGCCGAGACCCAGCAGGCGTTGCTCGCCGCCGCGCGGACCGGCGCGACGGGGCACCGGGTCGCCGCGATCGTGCGGGGCCGGTTCGCGCCGCGCAGCACGGGCGTGGTGAGGCCGGAGCTCGGTCGCTTCATCATCACCGAGGCGTGGACGGCCCAGAGCGCCACGCCCGCCGATGGCGTGTTCGCCAAGGTTCGCGACGCCGGCATCCGCTGCATCGCCGCTCCGTGCGAGAGCCTCCGGGAGAAGGGCCTGAACACGTCACGCTCGACGACGATCGCGGGCATCGACTATTCGGCCACGGGGCTCACCGCCGCCGCCGCATCGGCGCTCGCCGATGACATGTACACGGCAGGCGGCATCATCATCGCCGGCG
>JAYSYE010000608.1:0-2936 GCA_043716635.1 Deltaproteobacteria bacterium
CCAGCTCGATGGGCTGTCGGCGCATGGAGACTATGCAGAGATCATCGACTGGCTGCGCGCTTCGAAGTTGTCGCCCAAGCGCGTCTTCGTCACGCACGGTGAGCCCGCCGCAGCGGATTCGATGCGGCGGCGTCTCCACGAGGCGTTCGGCTGGGATGCGCTCGTGCCCGAGTCCGACGCTACCATCGAGCTGTCGGCCCGATGACCGGATGCGCTTGCACCGGGATTCACGAGCCGCGCCGGATCGTGCTGACCGGAGGGCCGGGCGCTGGCAAGACCGCGGTGCTCGAGCTGATGCGCAAGACGCTCTGTCGGCACGTGGCCATTATTGCTGAATCCGCAGGCGTGGTGTTTGGCGGTGGATTCCCGCGTGGCGAGGACATCGAACTGCGCCGTTCCGGACAGCGCGCGATCTTCTATGTGCAGCGCGAGCTCGAGGCGGCCGCCCGAACCGGTGACGTGGCGATTGAGCTCTGCGACCGCGGCACCGTGGATGGGCTGGCGTACTGGCCGGGACCCGCCGACCTGTGGAAGCAGCTCGGCACATCGCTCGACGAACAACTCGCGCGCTACGATGCCGTGGTCCATCTGCGTACGCCCGCGCTCGATGCCGGCTACAATCATGAGAACCCGCTACGTGTCGAGACAGCAGCCGAAGCGGCGGCGATCGACGCGCGGATTGCGGAGGCCTGGCGGGACCACCCACGCCGCTTCGAAGTGCCGACGTCGCGTGATTTCTTCGTGAAGGCGGCGCGTGTGATCGAGATCGTTCGCGACGAGCTCCCTTCGTGCTGCAGGCATCATCCGATCGCTGAGCTCCACGGGCTTGCCTGACCGAGCGCGCCTCGTACCCACCACCCTACTGTGGCCGAGCAGGTCACCGTGCGGAGCGCACGAGGAGGTCCTCGAGCACCTTCGTGAGCTCTGCGACCTTCACCGGCTTGGTGAGGTAATGGTAGAAGCCGAGCTCGTTCGCGCGTGTTGTATCTCTGAGGAGTGCCCCTGCCGACAGCCCGATCACGGGGATGTGGCGCGTCTCGGGCGACTCGCGCAGGCGCTGCATCGCGTCGAACCCGCTCATTCCCGGAAGATTGATGTCCAGGATCACCGCGTCGGGTCGGTGCGCGTGGATCCATTCGAGTCCAATTTCGGCGGTCTGCGCCGCCGACGACGCGGTGATCTCCGCGGTCACGTGCCGGTGCACGGGGATCTCCACCCAGAACTCCGAGCCGTCGCCGACGTCGCTCGTGAACCCGACCCGGCCCTGCATCATCTCGGCGAGCCTCTTGGTGTTCGTGAGACCAATGCCGGTGCCCGATCAGTCGCAGTAGGTGCTTTCCGCCGCGCAGTACGTGGCGAACTCGCCCGGTGATACGCGAGCCATCGGGCGTGGAGCGCCTCGCGCGTCTCGTGGCTGAAGTCGAATACCCCGGCGCGCAGCGTCTTGTCGAGCAGCTCTTCGAAAGGCAGGCCGATGATCGCGCCTCCGACCGCTCCGCCGAGCAGCTGGCGCGCCGAGCTGTTGACCATGATGACGCGATCCTCCTCGTCGTACAGCGCGAACGAGTCGCGGATGGAGTCGACCGCGGAGACGAGGTACGCGTTCGCGCGGCGATTCTCACGCTCGAGCCTGCGGCGCTCGGTGACGTCGCGGATCCCCGCGGTCACGAGCAAGCCGCGCGCTGTGCGGATCGGCGACAGGCTGATCTCGATCGGGATCTCGCTGCCGTCTTTGTGACGCCCGGTTAATTCCATCCCAATGCCCATCGACCGCAGTCGCGGAGCCTTGGCGTAGCCCGCGACGTGGTGGCCGTGCTCCGAGCGCGACCGAGAGGGAACCAGCACATCGATTGGTTGGCCGAGCAACTCGTCGCGCGCGTAACCGAACATTCGCTCGGACCGTGCTCGTTGTCGATGACAACGAGGGGAATCGAGCGCTGCGAAAGCGACCCTCGAGGACGAGGGTTACGCTGACGGCTCGGGTCTCGGCTTCCCAGCGCCGCTCGCGCTCCGTCAGAACATCACCTCCGATCCGGGACGCATGAATTGCGCGGGTGCGGACGGGGCACGCATCTGTTGCGTCATCTCCACAGTTCCTCAGCCCGCCGCGCGGGTGAGCTGCTTGCATCGCCTCCTGCCATGAGGACGGACTTCGCGACTCGCCGAGAGCTCATGGTCGACCGCCAGATCAGGGCGCGTGGCGTCCGCGACCCGCGCGTGCTCGCAGCGATGACGGCCGTGCCGAGGGAGCGGTTTCTCCCGCCCGCGCTCGCCGAGTTCGCGTACGAAGACCGCCCGCTGCCGATCGCGGCCGAACAGACGATCTCGCAGCCGTACATCGTCGCCCTCATGACCGAGGCGCTCGGGCTCCGTCCCGACGAGGACGCGCTCGAGGTCGGCACCGGCTCCGGGTACGCCGCGGCGGTGCTTGCCCACGTCGCGCGGCGCGTCTACACGGTCGAGCGCCATCCGGAGCTCGCAGAGGGCGCGCGCGATCGGCTGACGGAGCTCGGGTACGGCAACGTCGAGGTGCGCTGTGCCGACGGCACGCTTGGCTGGACCGAGCACGCGCCGTTCGGCGGGATCGTGGTCGCCGCGGGCGGACCGGACCTGCCACCGACGTTGCTCGCCCAGCTCGCGATCGGCGGCCGACTCGTCATGCCGGTCGGCGAGAGCCGGGATCAACAGCTCGTTCGCGTGACGCGCACGAGCGAGCACGAGTACCGCCGAGAGGACCTCGGAGCGGTGATGTTCGTTCCCCTGATCGGCGAACACGGTTGGGCCGATGCCGGCGATCCGCGCGCGACCCGCGGCACGTGGCCACCTCGCAACCCGGGACCACTGCGCGCACCGAGCCCGGCCTCGCGACCGGCGCTCGTATCGAAGCTGATCGCGGAGTGCGCCGAGCCGATCGGCAGGATCGAGGACGTCGCGCT
>JAYSYE010000609.1:0-26401 GCA_043716635.1 Deltaproteobacteria bacterium
TGCGCGTGGTGGTGCTGGCGCTGGCGTGCTCTAGCGGGCTCGCGGCGGTCCACGGGTGCGTGACCGAGCAGCTCGGGCGCACGGAACAGGGGATCGGGGCGGCCGACGCGGATGCTTCGATCGGCAGCGGCTCGGATGCGATGACCGATGCGATGGCCGATGCGATGACCGATGCGATGGCCGATGCGATGGCCGATGCGAGCGGCGAGGGCGGAATGGACGCCATCGTGACCCCAGGGCTCGACGCAGGATCCGACGCGGGGCTCGATGCCGGCTCCGATGCGGGGCTCGATGCCGGGTCCGACGCGGGGCTCGATGCCGGGTCCGACGCGGGGCTCGATGCCGGCTCGGACGGCGGGCTCGACGCCGGCTCGGACGGGGGTCTCGATGCCGGCTCGGACGGCGGACCGGATGCGCCGGGCGACGCGATCGTCGATGCCGCGAGGCCGGACGCGCCGGATGGCGACGTCCCGGGCCACGAGGAGGGCAGCACCGGGACCACGAGCTTCTATGCGTGCAGCGCGACCGGCACCTCGCCCGCAGGCACCTGGCCGCTCGGGCTCGCGGCGCTGATGATGGTGGCGCGCCGCCGGCGAAATCGAGTACCTAACCCCAGTGCTCACCTGTGCTGACCCGCCTCGCCGTCGCCTCTCACGCGATGCCGTCGTTGCGTGCTCGCCCGGTACGCCCGGTACCGGGCTCCGCGCGCGCCTCGGCCTCGCGCGAGATGCTTGGCGATCCGGGATCATCTCAGGCGAGCCCCGGGGTTAGTGCTCCGTTCAGACGTGGTCTAACCATTGCGATGTCGCTCCAGTGGTTTCCGGGTCACATGACCAGAGCGCGGCGCGAGCTCGCGGCGCTGATGCCGTCGCAGGACGTGGTCATCGAGGTGCTGGATGCGCGGCTACCGCGAGCGAGCTCGAACCCGGTGATCACGGAGCTGCGTGGCAGCAAGCCCGCGATCAAGGTGCTGACGAAGAGCGACCTCGCGGACCCCGAGGTCACGAAGGCGTGGCTCGCCCACTTCGCGGCGGAGCCGAACGTCACGGCCTTCGCGGCGTCGACCGACAAGCCGAACGTCGCGCGCAAGCGTATCGCGGAGCTCGCGCGGGGCCTCGCCGCCCATCGCGGCAAGGACAAGGCGGTCCGCGCCCTGATCGCGGGCGTGCCGAACGTCGGGAAATCGACGCTGATCAACACGCTCGTCGGGCGCGCCGTCGCGAAGGTCGGCGACAAGCCCGCCGTCACGAAGGACCAGCAGCTGGTCACGCTCGCCAATGGCATGCAGATCACGGACACCCCCGGGCTCATGTGGCCGAAGATCGAGGACGAGCGCCGTGCGCTTCGCCTCGCCTTCGCGGGCTCGATTCCCGACACCGCGATCGACTACTTCATCGTCGGCCAGTTCGGCGCCGCGTATCTCGTGTCGAACTATTCCGCGCTCGTGATCGCGCGCTACCAGCTCGACGCCGGCCCGAGCTCCGCGACGGATCTGCTGACCGAGATCGGCCGTCGCCGCGGCACGCTGCTGAAGGGCGGCGTCGTCGATCTCCACAAGGCGGCGGAGCTGCTCGTCCACGAGTTCCGGGCCGGCACGCTCGGCGCGATCAGCCTCGAGACGCCATGACCGGCGCACCCGGGTAGCGCATGGGCTCGCGGCCGGGGTCTGCAGGCCTGGCGACTCGACCCGGCAGGCCAGTCGAGCTTGCACGTAACCCACGGATTACATACGGCGCACCGTGGTCCGCCAGCTTGCATAGGGGACCTCCATGACGCGACTTGCCACGGCCACCCGGGCATTCCTCTGCCTCTCCCTGGCCAGCTGTGCAACCGCCCCGGGTGACGAGGTGGTCGCCGACCGCGTCACGGTGATCGATCGCGAGCCCGGCACCGAGATCATGGTCGGCCCAGGTCGGCTCGTGCTGCCGACCGCCGGCAACGAGGATCTCCTCGACCGCGTACCGGGAGACATCCTGGTCTCGGGGCGCGGGGCCGGCTTTCTGCGACGCGTGGTCTCGATCCAGGACGCTGCCGGGGAGATCCAGATCGCGACGGAGCCTGCCGCGCTGACGGACGCGATCACCGAAGCGGAGTACGACGGTCAGGTCCACGATGCGAAATGGGACTGGTCCGGGCCGAAGTTCGGCGGCGTGCTGCTGGGCTTTGGCGGCGTGGAGATGCAAGGGAACGGCAACGCGAAGCTGACGATGACGAAGGGCTCGCTGGATTTCCATCCGCAGCTCGACCTCGCCATGACCATGCACCGCGCCAAGATCTCGCGCTTCGATCTCGTGGCGTCGGGTGTGTTCGACGCCGCGCTCGGGTTCAAGCTCGAGACCGACGGCGCGGCGGAGATCAAGACCTCGAGGGACCTGTGGGCCTCGCCCGAGTGGACGTTCGTGCAGATGGTCGGCCCGGTGCCGGTGGTCGAGGTCGTCTCGATCACGGTCGGGCTCGAGGTGAATGCCTCGACGGAAGGCCAGACGAGCATGCAGGTCGGCGCCACCGCGCACTCCACGCTCAGCGCGGGCGCTCGCTTCAGCGACGGGGTCTGGCATCACGTGGGCGATCACACGCTGGTGCTGCACACCGACGGCCCGACGGTGACGAGCACCAACAACGCGCAGGTGAAGATCAGCATGCCGATCGAGCTGCACGTCCAGTTCTACGATCTCGCCGGCCCGTACGTCGCGATCGAGCCGTCCCTGCAGGCCGAGTACAAGCGCGGCGAGGGTGTGACCGCATCGTGGGGCACCGAGGCGGTGGTCGGGGGCCAGGTCAACCTGCTCGGCGCCGGCAACGACTCGCGCCTGCTCGGGATCGAAGCCTCGCTCTTCGACTTCAGCTGCGACTTCGGCACGCCCGTTCGCGACTGCCTGAACTGATCCGACGCCAGAACGCGAGCGCCGCACCCGCTACCTGGTCTGGCGAGCGCCGCAGAGCAGCGCTCGACCGTGCGCGCCGTGGCAATTCGCCGCTGACCCGTGAGCCGACGTCATCGTCGAGATCGGAGAACGCTGCGGGATCGACGCCGCTTCGTCGGGGATGGGCGATCTGGATCTCTGGGCACATGACGCGATCACTTCAGGTGGCGCCGGATACTCGTTTCGTGATTGTCTCGCGTGCGTGTCGCGGGCAGCGAGGATGTTTGCGGTCACAGCGCTGTTAGCTGCCGGCTGCGAACGGCAATCGCACGGGAGGGAGACCAAACCTGTGAGCGAGTTGACGCCCAAGCCTCCGGTCGCGGAGTCTGATCCAAAGCATGCCGTTGCCGAGCAACTGATCGACAAGCTCGCTGCGGGCGCAGAAGCACGGATTCCCGATCTCGGCTCGTTCGAGGTCCGCGAGTACAAGGCGTACAACGGCCGCAATCCCCGGACCGGTGAGACGGTATACGTGCCAAGCAAGCGCTTGCCATTCTTCAAGGTCGACAGCGCGACGCGCGACTACCTGAACGGTCGTGGTAAGGCGCCAAGCACGGCGTGGGTGGCCCGGCTGCTCGACGAGCTTCGCGCCAGCAAGTCCGTTGTGTTCGGTCGCATGGGCGGGTTCCTATTGCGCACGAAGCCGTCGGCTCTCGGTCGCGATCCGCAGACGGGTGGTACGGTCGAGATTCCGGCACGCTCGGTCCTGACCTTCTCCCCGTCGCGCCAGCTGAAGCGGAAACTCAGCGGTAGCCCGGCTGTAAAGCTCGTCGAGTCTGCCATGATCGACGCAATGCTCGCCAAGCTGGCTGGAGAGTCCCCGCGCACGCTCGCCGAATTCGACGCCGCGTTCGCGAAGCTCGGCCTCGACTACAAGGCGAGCGGAGTCGTCGAAGCGTCGAGTCGCGAGTCCGACGACAGCGGCGTCATCGTCGTCGGTACGAATGAAGACGGCGATCCGAGCTGGTACTTCGACGGCTCATCCGTGTTCGAACCCGAGGACGACGAGGGGGAACAGAAATTCGCGGTCGACCGCTGGGCGGCAGACATGCTTGTCGTAGCTGCGGTTCGCACGGTTGCGCACGACGAGGTGCTTCAAGTGCGCGATGCACAGCGCGTGCTCGCGCGACTTGGATCCGACACTCCGTTCACGCTGTCGGACCTACCGTACTGAGTCGTCAGCGGTCGCTGCCGAGCTGGACGGCCTGCGCGCCCAAGCATGCAAGCTCGCGCGCCTCGGAGCGATGGCGCAGGACGAGGACGAGAGCCCGGAGATCGCGGCCGAGCTGCGCCGTGTGAACCGGCGTGCGCGTGACCTCGAAGCCGACTTGCGAACCACTCAGCGCCTGCCCGAGCAGGTTCGCGCGATGCTGTTGAACGTCGAGCATGTCACACGCGATCTCTCCGAGGCGCTCGGCACCAACCGCGACAGGGCCCGCGCTGTGTTCCGCGAGCTGTTTGCGGTCGGGCTCGTGTTCGAGCCGAACGAGGCAGGCAAACGGACCGTACTTGCCGTGCGGGGAGCCGCCCGGCCTTCTTCGTCCGAAGTGAATGGTGACCCCATTGGGACTTGAACCCAAGTTTTCGCCGTGAGAGGGCGACGTCCTAACCGCTAGACTATGGGGCCGGTTGGGGTGAGCGTTCTAGCCGGTGAGGGCGTCGACCGTCAAGCCTTCCGTGGTTCGGGGACTAGGATTCGAACCTAGATAGACAGAGTCAGAGTCTGTCGTCCTACCATTAGACGATCCCCGAGTGGTCGCGCGGCTGAATCGCGCGGCTGACTAGGTAACGGGACCCGCGCGTTTCGTCAAGCGTTCGGTCGCGGGACGAGCGAGATCACGGTCTTGCCGTCCACTCGGAGCACGTGGATCGCGAGCCAGCGGGTCGTCGCGTCGAGGCTCACGAAGCGGGTGAGCTCCACGCCACGCACGCGGTAGGGCCCGATCTGCGTCACGGCGATGCCCTGGCGGGCTAGATCTCGCGCGATCGCGTCGGTCGTGTCGCGCAGGCCCGCTCCCGACACCCGCTGGCCGGCGCCGTTGATCCGGGTCCCTGCAGGCAGCCGGACCGGGATCGCGCCGGTGCGGTCGTCCGCCGCGGCCGGGCCGCGCAGGGCCAGCGCGAGCGCGAGCACGACGTAGGCACCCATCCACCGCGTGAACTGCACCGCATTTTGATGTAACACGTGTGTCATGCGATTGGTGACCAGCGTCCTGGCGTGCGTACTCACTGTGACTGCAGGCGCTGCCTGCACCAAGAAGAAGGCGGCCACCGACGGCTCCGGCTCCGGCGCGCCCGTGGTGATCGTGGTGACGCCCGCCGATGCGGCCGTGGCCATCGCGGTCGATGCCGTCGCGATGGCAGGCTCCGCCGCCGACCCGACGATGGCGGGCTCGGGCTCCGATGGTGGTGGGCTCGCCACGGTGCCGGAGGCCGGAGGCTCGGGGGCGATGGAGCTGTCGCGCCGGACCGGCAACTGTCCCAGCACGGTGTTCGGCTCGACGACGACCGCCAAGGTCGAGAAGAACGTGATCATCGTGGCCGTCACGGCGACCGACAAGGACGCGACCGAGTCGATCCGCAAGCGCGCCGAGGAGCTCCTCAAGGAGAAGGCCGACGCCACGGGCGCGACGGGCACCGCCCACGACCACAAGGGCACGCACGGCGGCGGCGCGGGCATCTGCCCGATCTACGTCCCCGCCAACGCGACCGCGGCCGCGACCACGATCGCCGGCGGCACCGAGATTCGCATCACCGTGTCCGACGGCAAGGTCGATGATCTCAAGCGCGCCGTCGACGACCGCATCACGAAGTCGGCTGACTGGGTCAAGACGAACATCAAGCCGGGTAGCGCCGACAACTCGGGCGGCGTCGGCGGCGGCGTGGGCGAGCACGGCTCCAACCACACCGGCCAGGGCGATGGTCACGGCAAGGAGCGGGAAGGCGTCACCGGCCGCGGCAAGGGCACGGGCGGCGGTTCCGGTAAGGGCACGGGCGGCGGCTCCGGCGCCACGAAGTAGCGTTACCGCGCGGTCGGCCGCTTGCGGCGGCGCAGCGTCAGCACGAAGCCCAGCGCGCCGAGCACCGGTAGCAGCGGGGCCGAGGGCGCGGACGACTGGCAGCAGCCGCCGTCATCCGTGGATGGCTGCGTGGGCCCTCCGCTGCAGTCGCCGTTGTCGCCGACCTGCGAGGGGAACGGCTTGCCCACGATCCCGTCGAGCTTGAAGTTGTCGACCTGCCAGCCTTCGCTCGCCGTGCCGCTGTCCGACCCGAAGCGGAACCGGAACCGCACGGTCTTCTTCGCGAGCTGCTTGCCGAATGTAACCGTGACCGTGTCGCGGTCCGGATACGCGAGATTCTGGGCCGTGAACGCGGGGCGGAGCTTCAACGGGTTCTCGGACTCCGCCAGCATGCCCGGGTACGCGAGATTGGAGATGTCCGCGACATCGGCCCACGTCTGTCCGCCATCGGCCGAGTACTCGATCACGCCGCCGTCGTAGGCAGCGTTCATGTTCGTCTCGAACTGGAACTTGTGGTCGAACGTCATCGTCAGGTTGCCGTCGCCGACGGTGACCTCCGGCGACACGAGCACCGAGTCGGACGCCACGCCCGTCCCCTTCAGCGCCCAGTACCCGTCGAGCGGCCGATCGCGCACCTGGCTCCACGTCCCCGCGGGGGCGGTGGTCCAGATCGACACCGCGTCGAACGTGTCCTCGGCCGCGGTCTTCGGCGAGTCGTCGAGGTTGAAGCGCGACGCGATCGACGTGGTCAGCAGCGTCGTGCACGCATCGGCGGCGCGCACCTCGATGGCGAGCGTTCCCGACTTCGCCCCCGTCACGGCGCCGAGCTTCACCTGCGCCTCGAACGGCATCGACGTGTACGCCGCGAAGCGATCCACGTGCACCGGCGCGGTGAGCACCGTCATGCCTTCGACATCGGTCGTGAGCTGCAGCGTCACGTCGGTGACGTCCTGCGGCCCCGGGTTCGTCACCATCGCCGTGACGGTCGCGGTCTCGTTCGCGTCGAGGATCCCGTCCTTGTCGCAGCTCACCACCGAGTCCGCGACCATCGCCCCCATCGGCACGACGCGGCCCTTGTTCTCGGTGCTCTCCACGATCCCCGTGAAGTCCCGACTGTCGGCCGGCGGCGGCACCGCGCAGGTGCCGAACCCGCGCCGCGCGAATGCCTCCGTCAACAGCGCGTGGTCCGCCGGGCTCGCGGCCTTCACCGCCTCGAGGATCGCGTCGCGCGCCTCCGTGATCGTGCCGTCCGGCGGCGTCAGCAGCAATCCCGCCACCACGTAGCGGGCCATCTTCATGCGCGTGTCGTCGAAGCTCGTCCCCGCCTTCTGTAGCGCGACGTAGCCCTCCCACAGCATGGACGCCCAGACCTCTCCCGCGTTGTGGATCTCGGAGTTGTTGTTCTTGGCGAGGATCGGCGCCGTGGTCGGGAGCGGCTCCCCCTCGGCCATGTGCTTGAACGTCAGCGGATCCTTCGTGGGGTCCACGCTGTAGGGCACGCGTCGGATGCCGAAGTAGCCGGGGTCGGGCGAGATGCCCTGCGTGTCGTAGATGCTGAACGGGAACGCGCCGTCGAGGTTGTCGCCGGCACGCGCGATCAGCAGCAGCGAGTCGAAGTCGCCCCACCCCTCGCTCATCGCGCCGCAGATCGCGTTTCCGCACTGGGTCAGCCGGTGGTGCAGGTAGTGCCCGAACTCGTGCGCGACCGTGGTGCTGTCGAGCGCCCCGTCGAGCTCGACGCCGGAGCGTCGGTGCAGCGTTGCCGTCGCGCCGGCCGTGATCGCCGCGCCCGCGGCCTGCGTCACCGAGAGCGTGGCGATCGTGATGGGCGTCGTGTTGTCGCCGTTGCCCATCGCGGGCGGCGCCGCGGACGCGACGTTGTCGGCCACGATGAGGCCGATGGCACCGGCGGCCTGCGCGGTCGCGGCCTTGGTCTCGTACTGGCAGCCGCCGCGATCCGCGAGCACGATCTTGCCTGCGACCGTGGCCGGCAGTGCGGTGCACGCGTCGCGCACCGGCGCGGTGCCGTCATTCGCGAACACGACGGTCCCGGTCACGTCGAAGTCCGGCGGCCCGAACGCGGCCGCACCGACGTCCGGCATCCCACCGGGCACGAGCGTCAGCGTGCGTTCGTCGCGACCGCTCCACAGGAACACCTGCATCCGCGGGGACATGCCGTCCTGGGGAGTCGCCATGTTCGCGTTGTTGCGTGTGTCGGGGTTCGACGCGTTGTCCTGCGCCTCGACATGGACCGCATCGCCGCCGGCGCCGCCGCGACCGTAGTTGTCCGTCTGACCGTTGCCCGCGGCCTCCGTGAACCCCGCGTCGTACCAGAAGTCGTGCAGCCAGTTCATCGTGTAGAAGAGCTGGACGATCGAGGCCTCCTGCTGCGTCCGGGTCGCGAGCGGCGCCGCCATCAGGTCGTACGTGTGATCGAACGTGCGGGGGGCCGTGACCGACGCGCGAAAATCGCCAGCCGACAGGCCATCGATATCGTCGTGATCGACGTAGGCATCGATGTTGTTGCCGAGCGTCTCCGTGGCCGTCGCCGGCAACCACGGGTCCGGCCCCGCTCCGCCCGCCGGATGGTTCAGCCCGTCCACCGACACGAGCGAAGGTGCCACGTACGGCGGAAACGAGTGGTCGGGGACTCCCGTCGGGTGCGGCGAGAAGTCCGCAATCGGTCCGTCGGCCGGCCGCTTGTCACCCGCGGCGTCGGCCCAGACGCGATACGAGAACGCCTCGGCCGCGACGATGCTCGCGTGCTCCATCACGCGTCCGTCGTCAGCGAGCACCGTGCGATGCGCATCGCGACTGCCCGCGTGCGCGCCGGCGTGCGAGGTAAAGGCCTCGACGCGCCACGCGGGGACGAGCGCGCCGCCCTGCTCTGCCCACACCCGGACGGCGCGCGCGCGCTCCACCACGACGTCCGCGGACGCCCCCTCCCACTGGTCCGTCGCGCCTCTCGCCACCGCGGGCGTCAGCGGTGCGAGCGCGGCAGCAGGAAACGGGATCCCGTACGTGCGCTGCACGGCCCGCGCGATCATCGAGGCCGGCGTCGCCGCGACCGCGCCGCGGGCCGAGCTCGCCATCGATCCGAGCGCCGTCGCCGGGTCTCGCAGCGAGCCGCTCACCGCGACGAGCTCGCCCGTCGCACGCACGAAGACCCGCAGCTCCGCACGCTCGATCCTCACGCCGTCGAGCTCCTGCGCCAGGCGCACGATCGTCCCGCCCGCGACCGGGACCTCGCCCATCGCCACGAGGTCCGGCATCGCGCCGCGCACGCCCCACACCGGCGCGAGCTGCTCGACGTGAGCGATCGCACTCGCGGTGGGCGTGGCGCGCGCGAGCGTCGCGTGTCCGGTCGCGTGGAGAAGTGTCGGCACACCGGCGGGCGTGACCGCCACCGCCATCACGCCGAGCTCCGCCGGCAGCGGCAGCGCCGTGGGCTCCTCGCTCGCGCAGGCTGCGAGGCCCCCGGCGATCAGCAGTTGCCCGAGCAGACGATGAAGGCAGCGAGCGGTGAGCACGGCCCCAGTGTAGACGGGATTACAGGTTCCGCTCGGTCACATACTTCGAGCACCCGGTCGTGACATCGTCAGTCGCGGGTGAGGCGAGGTTCGCGGCGAAATGCAACCCGGTTGCACATGACTTGCGCGGCCCGAGCAAACGGACTATCACCTGAACGGTGCAGCACGTGCGGACCCGGCGGAGGCATGCAGCGGCCGTCGCCGCGCTGTGCCTGATTGCCCAGGTGGTGGGGCTCGCCCACCTGCTCGTCGTGCAGCACGTGGAATGCGCCGCGCATGGCGAGATGGTCCACGTCGCGCGCTGGCAGAGCCAGCCCGCCGCCGCCGCCCGGTCCACGGATCCGCGGGCCGCGCTCCTCGTCGGCGATGACCGCCGCAACGCGACGGTCGACAGCCACGAGCACTGCGCCTGGCTCTCCCAGGTCCGCGACGTGCCGGCGTACCGCGCACCGATCGTCGTGGCGGTTGCTGTCACCCCGTGGTCCACCGTCGCCACGCTCGTCGAGCGTGCGGCGCGCCCCGCCCGACCGCTGTACCGACTCGCGCCCAAAGTCTCGCCTCCGTTCCTCGCGTGATCAGCCATCGATTCGTGTCCTGACGCGTCCGCGCGTCGGGCCGTTGCTGTTCGTACGCGAGGAAGTGTCATGCGTGGGTTCCGACTGTCTCTCTGGTGTCTGATCCTCGTGGTCAGCGTGCGTGTCGTCCACGCGCAAGCTGCTCCCGATGGCGGTGTCGATGCGCCGGCGGCGGATGCAGCGTCGCCCGGTGCGCCCACGGACGCGCCTGATGCCGAATCCACCGCTGCGCCCGATGCCCCGGCGGCCGTGCCCCCGACACCGCCGCCCGATGCCGCTCGACCGCCCGCTGCGTGCACGGCGACGATCGACGGACATGTCGTCGACAAGGTCTCCCACGAGCCCATCGTCGCGGCGACCGTCTCGCTGAACGGTCAGTACCTCGGTGACACCGACGAGCTGGGCCGGTTCGCCGCGACCGCCCAGTGCGAGGGCGCGATCACCGTCATGGTGGAGCGCGCCGACTACAACGCCGAGTCCCGCACCCTGCCCGTCCTCACCGGCGCCCACGCGGCCGTCGAGCTCGCGATGACGGTCCTCGACAACGAGACCATCGTCATCCGCGACAAGGCGCCGACGCCGACGGACATGCGCTCGACCACCTCGATCTCCGGGGAGGCCCTCGAGCGGACCCGCGGCCAGAGCTTCTCGGAGTCGCTCGCGGAGGTGCCCGGCGTGAGCCAGCTGCGCTCGGCGAGCGGGATGGCGAAGCCGATCATCCGCGGGCAGTACGGCCGCCGGCTGCTGCTGCTCGTGGATGGCGTCCGCCACGCGTCGCAGGACTGGGGTCTCGATCACGCGCCGGAGATCGATCCGTTCGTGGCGGGCAAGCTCGTCGTCGTGCGCGGCGCCTCGGGGGTGCGCTACGGGCCCGACGCGATCGGTGGCGCGATCGTCGTCGAGCCGCCCGACCTACTCCACGAGGCCGGCTACGCGGGCGAGGTCCACGCCGTCGGGATGACCAACGGGCGCGGCGGCAGCCTCGCCGCTCGCCTGCAGGGTGCGAGCCTGAAGCTCCCCGGGTTCGCGTGGCAGCTCGAGGGCACGTGGAAGCGCACGGCGGCCGCCTCGACGCCCGACTATCCACTCGATAACACCGGGGTCGCCGAGTGGAACGCGGGGGCGACCGCCGAGTACGACCGCGGCCGGGCGGAGTACCGGGTGTCGTTCCTGCACTACCACGCGCGGATCGGCGTCTGCTCGTGTCTGCGCGTCGGCTCGGCCGACGACTTCTTCGCCCAGCTGAACCGCGACCGCCCGGTGGGCGTCGAGAACTACAGCGCCGACTTCGCGATCGATCGGCAGTACCAGGACGTCACCCACGACACCGCCCTCGCACGCGCACGGTGGCACCTGGGCGAGGTGGGCGATGTCGAGGCGAGCTACGCGTTCCAGTTCGATCACCGGCTCGAGTACGACATCGTCCGTCAGGCCATCACGTCACCGCAGTACGCGTTCCGCCTCGCCACCCACGACGGCGAGCTCGCGTTCGAGCATCACCCGGTGCACCTGACGGAGCACCTGCACCTCAAGGGCTCGGCGGGCCTCGTCGGCCGCATCCAGCAGCACGACTACGCCGGGCTCTCGCTGATCCCGAGCTACCAGGGTTACGGCGGCGGGGTGTACGGCATCGAGCGGCTCGTCGCCGACAAGTACGAGCTCGAGGCGGGTGTGCGCTACGACCACCTCGCGCGCACCGCGGACATCGGCCGTCGCGACTTTCTTCGCCTCGTGCGCAGCGGTCAGCTCGACAAGGGCGCGTGCGGTGCGGGCAACCCGGACCCGGTGCACTGCCACTCCGCGTTCGATCTGTTCTCGGCGTCGCTCGGCGCACTCCGCCAGCTCACCGATGCCTGGTCCGTCAAGCTCGACGTGTCCACGTCGTCGCGCGCGCCGAATCCCGACGAGCAGTACATCAACGGCAACTCGCCGACGTTCCCGGTGCTCGGGCTCGGCAAGCCCGACCTCGGACCGGAGACCACGTACTCGACGTCGCTGACGACCTCGTGGAGCAGTGCGCGCGTGACGGCGGAGGCGTCGGCGTACGCGAACCTCATCAACGACTACATCTACTTCGCGCCTGCGATCGCCGCGAGCGGTCAGCCCATCTTCGACGTCACCGTTGCGGGGAGCTTTCCGCGCTTCACCACCCGCCCCGTGAACGCCGCGTTCTATGGCGCGGATGGCGGCGTCGCGGTGGCGCCGGTGGCGCAGCTCCAGGTCGGCGCGCAGGTGTCGGTCGTGCGGGCCCGTGACCGCAGCGACAACTCGTACCTCGTGTTCGTCCCCGCCGATCGCGCGCGCGGCTCGGTGCTCTACAAGCTCCCCGCGCTCGGGCCGCTCCACGAGACGAGCCTCATGGCGAACGTCGAGCGCGTCCGTCGCCAGTACCGCTACGATCGCCATGCCGACCTCGCGCCCCCGCCGGCCGGCTACACGCTGCTCGGCGCGGCGCTCACGACCCACCTCGACGTGCATCACGATGACCTCGAGATCGCGCTCGAGGGCACGAACCTCGCGAACGTCCGCTACCGCGACTACACGAGCCTCCTGCGCTACTTCGCAGACCAACCCGGGCGGCAGCTGATGCTGCGCCTGTCCATCCACTTCAACACCACGAAGAAGCGCTGAACCCATGATGCAGAATCACTCGCTCCTGCTCGCCGGGCTCCTCGCGACGGGCGCCCTCTCCGCGTGCGGCTCGGACCAGGTCAGCACCGGTGACGACAACGAGCTCATCAGCCGCGTCTCCCTCGTGATGACCCGCAGCGATGACCCGACGCGCGTCGTCACCGCATCGTTCGATGACCCCGACGGCCCCGGCGGCGACGCCCCCACCGTCGATCCCATCGCGCTCGAGGCCGGCCGCAGCTACGCGACCGAAGTGCACTTCTTCAACGGGCTCGACACTCCCCCGTCCGACATCACGATCGAGATCAGCGACGAGAGCTACCAGCACCAGATCTTCTTCACCGGGGACGCGGTGTCGGGGCCCGCGAGCGACCACGCCGGCGCGCCCATCACGCAGGCCTACGCCGACGTCGACGAGAACGGGCTTCCCGTCGGGCTCCTGGACACGCTCACCGTGTCGCCGGGTGTGGGATCACTGACCGTCACGCTCCGCCACCTGCCCACGCTGAACGGCGCGGTGCAGAAGACGGCCGACCTGGTCGCCCAGGTGAAGGCCAGCGGCTTCGGCGCCCTCGGGGGCAGCAGCGATGCGCAGGTGACGTTCCCCGTCGCGATTCCCGTCGGGCCCTGACGCGTCAACCGCAGGCGTCGCAGCGGCCGCGCACCTGCACCTCGACCTCGCGCTGCTTGAGCGCACGCGGCACCTTGGCGCGCGCGATCACGAGGTCGAGCATCGGGAGGCACTCCACCGTGCCGCACTCCGTACAGACGAAGTGCGGGTGCGCCGTGGGCTCGTGGTCCGCCCGCACCGACTCGAAGCGCCAGATCCGATCACCGCGGTCCGTACGGCGGAGCAGCTTCGCCGCGTGCAGGTCGACCAGGTTCCGATACACCGTGGCCGGGTCGCCGGTCGCGCCCTCGAGCTTCGCGACGACCTCCGCATGAGACATCGGCTGCTCCGCGCTCTGCATGAGATCGAGCACGGCCAGCCGGGACGGCGTCACGCGCAGGTCGCGCTCGCGCAGCGTCTTGCGAAGCTCCTCGACCTTCGCCTTCGCCACGCATGCACTCTACCTCACGGCGGCAGAGGCTCCATCGGTCAACTGACTACCGCGGCGTGCAGACCGCGACCTGCGTGGCCTTGCAGTACGTGCCCATGCTGTTGCAGACCGTCGGGGCGCCGTTGACCGCGGGACAGCCGCCCGTACACGCCTGGGTGCAGAGGAACTTACCGCTCAGCATGTTGAACTGTCGGCACATGCCCGAGGTGCACGCGGCGTCGTTCGCGCACGGCTCGTAGACCGCGCCGCTGCACACCGGCGGTGGGGCCGAGTCGACGGCCGCGTCGACGGCGGCACCATCCGACGTGCCGTCGCCGCCGCATGCCGCGGCCGCGAGGGCGACCGCAAGACCTGAACCGAGTCCGAGCTTCATAGCGATCCCTCCCACCCGCGACGGTACCACCGGCGCGCTTCGCGACCCCGACGGCTTGCATCGAGGCGGCGGCCTGTCGACGATATGTAACACCGTATGGAACCGATGACCGCCGAGCCCCAGACCCAGATCCTCTCGAACCAGGGCGGTCTCCGCTCCAATCAGGAGCGCATCATCGCGAACCAGGACGCGATCCTCGCGAACCAGCGCAAGCTGCTCGCGAACCAGGAGAAGCTGATGAGCAACCAGAAGAAGCTCGATCAGGTCCTCGCGAACCAGAAGGCGATCCAGGGCAATCAGAAGAAGCTCGACCAGGTCCTCGCGAATCAGGCCAAGCTGGTCGCCAACCAGAAGAAGCTCGATCTCGTCCTCAAGAACCAGAAGGGCATTGTCGGCAACCAGCGGAAGCTCGATCAGGTCCTCGCGAACCAGAAGCGCATCCTCGCGAAGAAGTAGTGGACCTCCTCGAGCGAGCGCTCGCGCTGGCGGCCTGTCCGCTGTTCGCGACGCTCGCGCCCGCAGCGGTGATCCGGCTCGCCGAGCGGGCGACCGTCGTCACGCTGGCGCCCGACGACCGTCGCGTCACCGAGGACACCGTGTGGGTCGTCGCCACGGGCGCGCTCGCGATCCTGCCGCGGGCCTCGCGCGAATCGGGCTCCGCCCTCGCGTCGATCGGGGCGTTCCAGCGTCGCGGCATTGTGGCGCGGCCCGGCCACGTCGTTGGCCTGATCCGCGTGGTCGCCCCCGCCACGCCCGTGGTCGAGGCGGTCGCAGAGACTCACAGCACCCTGCTCGCGCTCGGGATCGATGACATCCGCGACCTGCTCGAGGAGGACCCAGCGACGCTCGCCGCGTTCGCCGATTCGCTGGCGCGGCTCCTGCTCGCCGAGGCGCCCGCGCCATGAACCGGCGGGCGTTCGTGCTCGGCGCCGCCATGGTGCTCGCCGGCAACCTCGTGGCCGTGGCCCTGCGATCGTTCGCCGAGGCGCGCTTCCTCGCAGCGTACGGGGCCGCACGCGTGCCCTGGCTCGCGGTCGCGAACGCGGGCGGGTTCGCGATCGCGACGCTTGGCTACGATGCACTCACGCGCCGCGCCCGGGCCGCGACCGTGGACTTCGCGCTGCTCGCCTTGCTCGGGGTCGCGGCCGTGGCGGCGCCCGCAGAGCTGCGCGCTGGAGCCCCGCCCGTCGTGCTGGTGGTCGCGCTGGCGGCGATGTCTCAGGTCGCTGGGCTCGCGCTGTGGAATCGTGTGGCGGCGTCGGTGGCGGGGCGCGACGCGCGCCGGATGCTGCCCCGAGCGGGCGCTGCCGTCACGGCCGGTGGCGTCATCGCGGGCCTCGGCGCGGCACCCCTGATCCTGCGCTTCGGCGCCGACCTCCTGCCGTATCTCGGCGCGGGCGTGACCGCGCTCGCGCTGGTCCTCGCGATCGCGCAAGACCGCGCGCTCGCGGCGGGTGGTGCGCCGGGTGCCACCGTTCCGCCGGGCACGTCCGGGCAGCTCTCGTCGCTGCAGCGGCGACTGCTCGGGGCGCTGCTGGTCGCGGCGATCCTCGAGGGCTTGGTCGCGACCGTCATCGATCTGCAGTTCGCGCAGCGGCTCAAGGCTCGCTACCACGGCGATGACCTCGCGGCGGCGGTCGCGCTGTTCTACGGCTGTACGAATCTCGTGCTGCTGCTCGTCCAGGTTGCCGCCGTGCCGCGGCTGCTCGTCACCCGGTCGCTGCCAACCACGCTGCTGATCTCGCCGCTGCTGGTCCTCGGGAGCTACGTCGCGTTCGCCGTCGCCCCCGGGTTCGGCGCGATCGCGACCACCCGGACCGCGGAGCAGGTGTTGCGCGCGGCGACCTCGCGCACCGGCCAGGAGGTCAGCCTGTCCGCGCTGCCGCCCGGTCCGCGCGCCCGCTGGAAGGTGCTGCTCCGCGGCGCGGTGTGGCCGATCGGGGCCGCGCTGGCCGCGTTCGCGCTGCTGCTCGTCGGCCCGACGGCGGTCGCGCACCCGACGCACGTCGCGGTGGTGGTCATGGGCATCGGGGGGATCTGGGCCGCCGCGGGACAGCGCGTGGCGCGTCGGTTCCAGGCCGCGCTCGCCGCGCCGCTCGGGATCCGCGCGACGCGCATCGCCGACCCCACGCGCATCGATCTCGCGACGCTCGAGCAGTGGACGATGGCCGCGGGGAGCGCCGACGAGCCGACCGCCGCGCTCGCACGCGCCGCGCTCGCACGCGCCCGCGTGGCGCCGAGTGACCTCGCGGACCACCTCCGCCACGACGATCCGGCGGTGCGCGCCGCGCTGTTCGAGCAACTCGCCCGCACGCCCGACCGGAGCGTCCGGGCAGAGCTGCGCGCGGCGACGCTGATCGAGGAGGACGACCGCGCATTCGGCCTGGGCCTCGAGGCGATGGCCATCGCGGGTGACGACGCGGCGCTGGCTCGCGGAGCCTCGCGCGGCGAGCTCTCGCGCGAGCTCGCCGCGATCGCGCGCAGCGCCGAGCTGACGCTGCATGGAGGCGCCGGTCTGGACGCGGAGCTCGTCGCGCTGTGCGCGCGCGATCCGGTGTGGGCGATCGCGCTCCTGCGATCCCGCGGCAGCGAGCTCGACGCGGCGAGCACGCTGCGCACCGCGGCCGCAGCGGCGGCAGCGCGTCCTGGCGCGCTCGCCGCGATCGCCGCGATCGGCCCGACGTCGACGCTCGCGATCCTCGGTGACGCGCTCGTCGCAGGCGAGGCGGCAGCCCAGGCCGCGATCGCCGGCCTCGACGACGCCGGTGCGATTCACCTCGCCACGCATGTGGTCACGCTCGGTGCGCCCGCTCGTCTCGCGATCGCACGCGCGCTCGCGGGCACGCCCGCCGGGGCACCGACCGTCGCGGCGCTCCTCGCGGACGGGGATGGTGAGGTGGCGAGCGCGGCGCTGAGGACGGCGCTCGCCGTGGCGCGCGGTGGGGGCGCGCTCCCCGCCGCCCCGATCGCGGCGGCGTACACCGGTGCGATCGGGGCCCTCGCCGCCCACCTCGACGCGCGCGATGCGGCGGCGGCCCAGGGTGCGACCTGGACCGCGTGCGCCGCCACCGAGCTGGAGATCGCGACGCGCGGGTGCGTGGCTCGCCTCCTCTGGGCAGCCGCCGTCGAGGCGGTGATCGCGGGACGCGACGCGTCGGTGTTCGCGGCGACGGCGCGTCGCCTCGTGGCGGGCCGCGACGCGGATCGCCGGCGTGCGCTCGACGTGGTGCAGGAGCTGCAGTCGGGCCGCACGGCCGCGCTCGCGGCGCTCGAGCGCTGGATCGTTCCTCCTCGCCCGGATGCACGAGCCTACGCGCCGGGCTCGCGGACCACCATGACGAGCATGACCCCCATCCTCGCCGCGCTCGCGCTCCACGATCCGTGGCTGGCGGCACTGGGTCGCGGCGAGCTCGCGGCCTCCGAGCCCGTGCTCGCGGCGCTCCGCCGTCCCGCGCTGTTCGCGACCACGCCCGGCCCCGCGCTCGCGAGCCTCGCGGGTGCCGCTGAGCGCATCACGGTCGATGGCCTGCTGTTCTCGGCGGGCGACGTGGGCGACTCGATGTTCGTCGTCGCGGCTGGCGCGCTCCACGCCGTCCGCGATGGCGCGCCGCCGCGCCTGATCGAGGTCGGCGGCGTGGTCGGCGAGCTCGCGGTGCTGTCCCGGGCCGACCGCGCCGTCCGCGCCGCGACCATCACGAGCATCGGCCCGACCGAGCTGATCGTCATCCGCCGCGCGGACTTCGCGACCGCAGCGCGCCGTGCCCCCGAGCTGCTGCTGGGGCTATCCGCGACGCTCGCCGGCTGGCTGGCCGCGAACCGCCCCGACCTCCTCGGCTGAGATGATATCGTGGCAGTGGATGTGGCCGCCCATCGCGCTCGTGGCGCTCGCCCTGCTCTGCGGCTGTCTGCCCGCGGCGCAGCAGCCGGCGCCGCAGTGGGCTCGCGATGGCGTCGACCCGCAACCCGGCGATCCGGAGGACGCTCTCCGCCCGGCGACCAGCGAGCCCACAGACTCGCCGGTCGAGGACACCCCGGGGCCGCCGACCGCGTCGTCCATCGCAGCCGGCTTCGACGGTGGCGCGACCGCAGCCGCGATGGGATCCCACCACGCACCCGCGGTCGTCGATCCGGCGCGGCTCGGCCAGCTCCAGGATCACTTCGCCGACTTCGCGTTCGACGGGGGCCAGCTCGACTTCGACCTGTATCGCGACGGCACCCGCATCGTGCAACTCGCCCGCAACCGGTACCTGGTACCGGTCGTGATCAAGTGGACCATCACGGCGACCACCAACGTGCGCGCTGGCTCGGCGCTCGTGGGCTCGACCGTGCTCCCCGCGGCCCGGCGGCCCGACGGCCTGGGTCCGTGGGTCCTGCTCGCGGTCCTCGAGCAGGTCGATCCCTCCGCGAGCTACCAGCGGGGCTTCACGTTCCGCGGTCGGTTCGGTGACCCGACCGCTCGCCCGACCGCGTATGCGTACGCGCTGCCGTTCCCGCGCGGGTCGACGTTTCCGGTCCTGCAAGGATTTCACGGCAAGTTCTCGCACCGCGGCTCGAACGAGTTCGCGGTCGACTTCGACTGCCCGGTCGCCACGACCGTGCGCGCGGCTCGGGATGGCATCGTGGTCGCGAGCAACGGGATCGCTGTCGGCGCCGGGAGCACCCCGGACTATCTCGATTACAAGATGACCAACTTCATCCTCGTCCGTCATCCGGACGGCACACTGGGCGAGTACATGCACCTCGCCCCGAGCGGCGTGCTCGTGACACCCGGCCAGCGGATCGCGCGCGGCCAGGCCATCGCCGTGTCGGGTAACACCGGCTTCTCGTCGACGCCGCACCTCCACTTCCAGGTCATGACGGCGGGTGGGGACGGAATTTCGGCGCGATCGTTTCCCTTCGCTTTTGCTGTAACGCAGGACACCACAGAGCAGCCCGCGCTCGGGCGTCGCTACACGGCATGGGAGTGATACTGTCGTGACGTGATGTGCCCGGTGTGCCGGCAGCGGCCGGCGGAGGTCGGGGTGTTGTGCGAGGAGTGTCGCGACGAGCTCTCGAGCCCGATCCGGATCAGTCCGGAACAGGTGCTGCGGCACGGCGACCACCCGACCCTCGGCGCGCTCGTCGACCTGTGGGGGCGACCGCACGCGCTCGATGCCGACATGCACGTGGGGCGGCAGGTCGAGGGCCCTGGTGTCGCGGTGCTCGAGCCGAGCGTCTCGCGTCTCCACGCGCGGATCCAGCTCGCGCCGGCGGGGTGGACGGTCACGGACCTCGGCTCGGCGAACGGCACGTACATCGACGACGTGCTGCTCGAGACCCCGTCCGTGATCCGCGACGGCGACCGGCTCCGCTTCGGTCACATCGCGTTCTACTTCGTCGACGACACGACGCGGCTCCCCGAGCCGTGCGTGAATCGCACCGCCACGCTCGACATCCGCATCGAGCGCACGCTCGCGCCGCCGACTGCCTACGCGCCGGCCGCTCGCATCGGGCACGCCGAGATCGATGCCGTCGAGGAGTCTACGGACGTCGGCCTGCCGACCATGTCCTTCAAGCTGCACGAGCCCACCGGGGGCGGCGGCGGCCTCATCGAGGTCGACCGCAAGCAGGTGCAGCTCACCACCACGCAGTTCGAGCTGATGGCCCTCATGATCCGACGCATGGCCAGCGAGCGCCACCAGCCGGAGATCGTGCGCGGGTTCGTCCGATCATCGGAGCTCATCGCCGACCTGTCGTGGGACACGCGGGATCCCAGTGAGAACCACGTGAAGCAGCTCGTACGGCGCGTGCGGCGTGCGCTGATGAAGTCGGAAATCGGTGACTTGATCGAATCGCGGCACCGCTTCGGCTATCGTCTCCGCGCGATTCCACGCACGGAGTAGTCATGATCGAGAACATTCGTTTCCGTCCAGGCCACGGCCTGGCGGTTCCCCTGGTAGCAGTCGCGATGCTGGCGACAGCGGCGGGCGGCGCTCTGGCCGACCCCGCGTTCACGTACGGCAACTCGGACGACGTCAAGGACGTGAAGGCCGTCGTGTGGACGGCGGCAGCCGAGGGCGGGCTCGTTCTCACCACGGGCAACTCGCAGACGACGACCGCGACCGCGGGCATCAAGACCACCCGCAAGTCCGGCAACAACCAGCTCGCGTTCGATGGCGCCATCACCTATGCCCGCGCGAGCACGCGGGTGCTCGATGACCGCAACGGCAACGGGCTCGTCGACAACCAGAGCGAGATCACGACGAAGGATGTCACCTCCGCCGAGAGCCTCGCCGGCAAGCTGCGCTACGACCGGTTCCTGACCAAGCACAACTCGCTGTACATCGCCGCGCTCGGGGCCCGCGATGTGCCCGCGGGCAAGCTGGGCTCGTTCGGAGGGCAGGTCGGGTACAGCCGCCAGGTCTACAAGACGAAGACGGCGGAGACCACGGTCGAGGTTGGCTACGACTACTCGCGCGAGATCCTCGTCAGCAAGAACCTGTCGATCCACTCGGTGCGCGGCTTCATCGGCCACAAGGACGAGCTCACGCCCGGCGCGACGCTTGTCGCCTCCATCGAGGGGCTCACGAACCTCAACTCGGAGGAGCTACCCACCGGCAAGGACGGCAGCATCGGCCAGGACACGCGCATCAACACGGTCCTCGCGATCTCGGCCAAGATCGGCAAGACCCTCTCGGTGCAGACCTCGATCGAGGCGCACTACGATCATCGCCCCGCCCCGCTGAAGATCGACGGGCTCGCGATGGGGTTCGTGCCCGAGGCGTCGCGGCTGGACACCATCATGAAGGCGTCGCTGATCTACACGCTGTTCTGATGGACAGTCAGCGTCAGCGTCAGCGGCGGCGCGAGCTGGCTGCAGCGCCGTCGGCGCCATTCGCGCGCTCTTCGACCGTCGCCGCGAGCTCCTCGAGCAGGGCGCGCAGGCTGCGCATCTTCTTGGTGCCGAGGCGCGTCGCCCACTTCGCCTCGGTCGCAGCGCTGACACGCTTGACCTCGGTCGCCCACACCTTGCCCTTGGGGCCGAGGCGCACGCGCTTGATCACGCCGTGATCGGGATCCTGGAACCGCTCGACCATCCGCATGCCCGCGAGCTCGTCGAGGAGGTCGCCAACCGTCTGCTTCGCGAGCGAGACCTCGGCCACGAGGTCCGACAACCGGACACCCACATCGGTGGTGGCCGAGCCAATCGCCGTCAGCAAGACCACCTGCGCCGGGCGCAGTGTGGGGAACCCGAGGCGCTCCAGGCGGCTCGCGAGCTGAGACTGGAGATCATGCTGCGGTACGTGCAGCAGCGCGCGCAAGTCCCGAGAAATATTGCCGTTAGAACTGGAGCGATTCGTCTTCGGCATGGTCACGAGCGCGAGCTTCGTAAGGGAGTCGCGTGATACCAGAACGCGATCGCGATCGGAAAGCCGTTCGGACCTGAAAACCGTCGGCGTCCGCTCCGAAAGATCAGCGCTCCGGAGCGTCCATTTCTTCCACTCCCACTTCCGCTGCGCCGCGGTCCGGCTTCGGCTGGCCGCGTCGCAGCTTGAGTCCGACCCACGCCGCGCCGCGCGCGAGGTCGTCGAACCAGGTGTAGATCACCGGGATCGCGATCAGCGTCAGCACGAGGGAGAGCGTCTGCCCGCCGACCACGACGCTCGCCATCGCCTTCGAGAATCCGGACCCCACGCCGTGGCTCGTCACGAGCGGGGTCATACCGGCGACGAATGCTGCCGTGGTCATCAGGATCGGACGCAGGCGGTCGCGACTGGCGGCGAGTACGGCCTCGGTCCGTGGCAGGCCCTGGCGGCGGAGCCCGTTGGCATGATCCACCTGCAGGATTGCGTTCTTCTTCACCATCGCGAAGAGCACGATCACGCCGAGCATCGAGAAGATGTTCAGCGAGCCGCCGGTGATCGCGAGCGACATGATCGCGAACGGCACGACGAGTGGCAGCGACAGCATGATGATCAGCGGGTACAGCCATGACTCGAACTGCGCCGCGAGGACCAGGTACATGAACGCGATCGCCAGACCGATGGCGAAGATGAACGCGCCCTGCATCTTCTTCATCTCCTTGCTCTGACCGAACGCCTCCGCGGTGTAGCCGGCCGGCATGTGCTGGTTCGCGATCGTCTGCTCCAGCGAGTTCACGATGGCCTGCTGCGAGAACCCCGGGGACACGTTCATCGTGATCGTGACGGCGCGCTCCCGGCTCTGGCGCGTGACCTTCGAGGTCGCGACGCCCTTGCCGACCTGGACCACATCGGAGAGTGGGACCTGGCCGAGGGTGCGCGAGGGCACCGGAATGAGCTGGAGTGCCGACGGGTCGTTGCGGAACCGCTCCGCCGCGCGGAGCCACACCGGATACTGGTCGCCGCGGTCTTCGAACGTGGACACCTCGGAGCCTCCGATCAACACCGCGAGGGTCGCGGTGATGTCGCTGGCGTCGACGCCCAGGAGCGCTGCGCGATCGAGGTCGGGCTTGATCGTCGACTCCGCGACCGGGTCGAGCAAGCTCGAATCGAGGTCGACGACGCCGCCGACCTGCCGCATGTCCCTCAAGATCGAGGTGCCGTAGACCTGCAGCTTCTCGAGGTCGGGTCCGCTGATGACGTACGAGATCACGGCGTTCTGCCCGCCGATCGAGAAATCGTTGACGAGCTGCGCTGCGATGCGCGTCCCGGCAGGCACGCGCCTTCGCCGGGCCGCTTCGTCGGCGATGCGCTCGCGCTGCACCACGGGATCGAGGTGGAACGCGTCCCACAGCTTCGCGAGCAGCACGAGATCCGCGGACGTCGGGTTCGTGCCGCCGGGCGGCAGCACCTCTCGCCGGACGTGGTCCATCACCTGCGCCTGCGTCATCACGCGCTTCTCGGGGTTCGTGAGGTGCACGTAGATGCGCCCCACGTTCGCCTGACGCTGATCGCTGTCAGCGACCGTCACGAGAGTGCTCTCGACCTGCGGGAAGCGGCGGATCTCGCGCGCCAGCCGCTCACCGACCAACGTGGTGGTCTGGAGGTTCGTGCCCTCGGGGGTCTGGAGGTAGACCTCGAACTGCGCCTCGTCGTTCTCCGGGAGGAAGTCGCCCCCGACTTTCTTCATGAGTGGCGCCATCGACGCGCACGAGCCGATGATGGCGAGCCCGACCACCCAGCGGTGGCGGAGGCAGAACGCGAGCACGGCGGAGTACAGGCGAGCGATGGGTCGATACAAGGTGTCGCTGCCGCGCTCGAGCCACGAGCGACGGCGCTCCTGCCCTTCGGGCGGCGGGGGCGGCAGCATGCGCGCCGCCATCATCGGCGTCAGCGTGAACGCGACGATCATCGACACGCCGATGGCGAACGCCATCGTCAAGCCGAAACCGTACAGGAAGCGACCGACGATTCCGCTCATGAACGCGACGGGGAGGAACACGGCCATGAGCGAGAGCGTGGTCGCGAGGACCGCCAGCCCGATCTCCTTCGTCGCGGCGATCGCGGCGGGAAACGGCTTCATCTTCTTCTCGTCGATGAACCGGTAGATGTTCTCGAGCACGACGATCGCATCGTCGATCACGATGCCGACCGCGAGCGCGAGCGCGAGCAGCGTCATGAGATTGAGCGTGAAGCCGGCGATCATCATCAGTCCGAAGGTCGAGACGATCGAGACCGGGATCGAGATCGCCGCGATCAATGTCGAGCGCAGGCTGCCGAGGAATAGCAGCACCACCAGCGCCGCGAGCAGCGAGCCAACCACGAGGTGCTCGAGGACCTGCGATGCGGACGTGCGGATCTGCACCGAATTGTCGCGGACGATGTCCACCGAGTATCCGGTCGGCATGTGACTCGCCAGCTCGGCGACCGCGGCCGTGATGCCGTCCACCACGGCGATGGTGTTCGTGCCCGACTGCTTGCGCACCGACAGCGCGACGGCCGGGGTCCCGTTACGGGTCGCCGAAGTCTCGGCGTCCTCCTCGCCGTCGACCACGTCCGCGACGTCGGCGACGCGCACCGGGTTCGCGCCCTGCTGGCGCACCACGATGTCACCGATGTCGGCGGGGTTGATCGCGCGCCCCTCGACGCGGAGAGTCGTGTTCTGCGCACCCATCTCGAGGCGCCCACCGGGAACGTTCACGTTTCCGACGCTGATCGCGCGCATCACCTCGAGGGCGGACACGCCCGTCGCGGCGAGACGGTTCGCGTCGAGGTTGACGTCGACCTGGCGATCCTGCCCGCCGAGCACGGTGACGCCGCCGATGCCCTTCAGGCGCTCGAGCCGCTGCTTGACCTGCTTGTCGGCGAAGCGCGTGAGCTCGCGGACCAGCACGCCCTTGGGACCACGCACGGAGAGCACGGCGACGGGCGCCGCATCCGGATCCGCGCGCTTGACCTCCGGGCGGAGGCCCGGCGGCAGGTCGCGGAGCACCGTCGAGAGATGCTCGTTGATGTCCTGCACGGCCTGGCTCGGGTCCGTCTCCAGCGAGAACTGCGCGATGACCAGCGAGACGCCCTCGGTCGAGGTCGAGGTCACGGTTTCGAGCCCGGAGACCGAGTTGACGGCTTCTTCGATCTTTTCGGACACGTCGCTCTCGACGGCGAGCGGCGAGGCACCCGGATACGGCGTCACGATCGTGACGATGGGAAAGTCGATCTTCGGAAACTTGTCGACGCCCAGACGGCTGTAGCCGACGAGACCGACGACCACGAGCACCAGGATCAGCACCGTCGCGAAGACGGGCCGCCGGACCGAGATTCTGCTGAGCCATTGCATGACGGTTTGTCCTTACGGCGCGACGCGCAGGCCGTCGACGACCTGCTCGGTGACCGTGGCGACGACCTGATCGCCGGCTGCCACACCCTGGAGAATGGAGACCTGGCCCTCGCCCGGTGCGGGACCGACTTGAACGATGCGGTCTTGCACCTCGCCGTCGATGACGACGAACGCATGCTGCTGCTTGCCGCGCAGGACGACAGCGGCCGCGGGGAGCGTGGGCTTCGGTTCGCTGCCGATGGATAGCGTGGCTTCGGCGAACATCCCCGGGACCAGCTTGCTTCCCGGCTCGATCGTGGCCTCGATGATGAGCGCACGCGTGCGACCGACCTCGGCGCCGACGCGGGTGACCTTCGCGGCGAACGTCAGGTTCGGGAACGCGACCGACCGGAGCATGGCGGCCTGCCCCACCGCGACGGAGCCCACCGCCGCCTCCGGGACCGCCAGCTCGATCCGCAGCGGGTCGTCGTCGACGAGCACGAACAGCGCGCGGCCCGGCGCCACCCACTCGCCCGGCTCGACCGTACGCTCGCCGATCATGCCGGCGAACGGCGCGCGGACCACGCCATCGGCGATCCCCTTCGCGAACATCGCCGTGCGGGCCTCCGCCGCCTGCACCTGGCCGAGCGCCGAGCTACAGGCTGTCATCTGCCGGTCGTACTCGCTGCGCGTGATCGCCCCCTGCTCGAGCAGCTGCGCCGTGCGCTTGCACTCGGCATCGGCGTTTTGCCGCTGGGCGCGGGCCGATCCGAGATTCGCGCGCGCCTCCTGCGCCGAGAGCGACGCCGTGCGGACATCGAGTCGCACGAGCGGATCGTTCATCTTCACGCGCTGGCCGCGATCGACGAACACGCCCATCACCTTGCCTTGCGTGTCGGCTGTGACCTCGGAGCGCTGGTCGGCCTTCACGAGCCCGGTCAGCACGAGCTGGGTCGGTGTGGGCGCGAGCTTTGCCGTGACGAGTGCCAGCTTCACGGCTGCGGGTGCGGCAGCTCGTGCAGCCGGCCCCGCGGGATCCGGTTTCTTGCAGCCGCCGAACGCAAGCGTAGCGGCAGCGAGGATGAGCATCGTCGACCTGAGGGCAGGCATGCGGAGGTAGGATGCACGGTCTCGGCCAGTCGATACGTGGCAGGAGCGCCGGGAAGCGAACGTGGAGGCCGTGTGAGCCGGTCGCGGTCTGTACGGCGAGCCGACAGGTGTCGGCGGTCGGCCCTGCGACGATCCTACTGCCCGGTCGGGCGCGCACCGGATGCATACGCGAGCTGCACGAGAGCAACTCGCAGATCGATGCGCGCGTCCAGCGCGGCGATGCGGGCCCGGGTCAGCTCGGTCTCGGCGTCGACGAGCTCGACGGCCGTCGCCCGCTGTGCGGCCAGCAGCGCCTGGCGGACACGGTACGCCTCCTCGGCCGCCTCGAGCCCCTTGGCCGAGGACAGCAACGCGTGCTGGGCGACGAGCACCGCCTGCTGGGCGGAGAGCACCTGGATCCGCGTGCCGCGATCGAGCTGCTCGCGGTCCGCGCGGAGCTCGTTGATCTCCGCCTGGAGCCG
>JAYSYE010000610.1:0-2902 GCA_043716635.1 Deltaproteobacteria bacterium
CGCCGGAGCCAAGCCCGCGACCCCGCGCGGGCGGAAATCGACGCCCAAGGTGGAGGCCGGCTCCGTCGGGCTGACGGCCGCAGAGGTCGCGACCAGCGAGCCCACCGACGACGTGGCTCGTCTGCGCGCGCAGATCACGGCTGCGGGTGGCCACGTGCTCGCGACGTATCGCGACCCGTTCGGCGGCCACTGGCTGGCGCTCGCCGCGCTGCCGCTCGACAAGCTGAAGCCAACGCCCTACCAGCGGGAGCTGAGCAAGGCGCATGCGGCCCGGCTCGCCGTCGTGATCCCGAAGGTCGGGCGGTTTCTCGATCCCGTGATCGCCGTCTCCGATGGCGAGGGTGGGTTCATCTCGCCGAACGGGATGCATCGGCTCTCCGCGCTCGGCACCCTGGGTGCGAGGACGGCGATCGCGCTCGTGATGGCGGAGCCCGAGATCGCGTTCCGCATCCTCGCGCTGAACACGGAGAAGGCTCACAACCTGAAGGACAAGGCGCTCGAGGTGATCCGCATGGTTCGCGCGATCGCCAGTACGCCAGCGCGCGCTGCCACGACCGAGGCCGAGCTCGCGTTCGAGCTGGAGCAGGCCGCGCTCGTCACGCTCGGCGTCTGCTACGAGAAAAATCCTCGCTTCTCGGGCGCGGCCTACAACTCGGTCGTGGCGCGCACGGAAGTGTTCGCGAGCGACCCGCTCGCGACGAGCCTGGTGCTTCGCGAGGCCCACGCCGACCGGCTGCTCGAGCTCGACGAGGCGGTCACGGCGGCGGTCGCGCGCCTGAAGGCGTCGGGCTTCAACAGCGGCTACCTGAAGCCGATCGTGGTCGCGCGGATCAATCCGCTGCGCTTCGTGAAGACCGGTCCGGACGTGGCCGCGCCGGACTTCGACCGCACGGTGGACCGCATGCTCGAGGGGGCGAGGAAGTTCGATCCCTCGAAGGTCAAGGCCGAGGACATGGCGATCGCGGACGCCGTCGGCGGCGGCGACGCCAGCGACGCCAGCGACGCCAGCGACGCCAGCGACGCCAGCGACGCCAGCGACGCCAGCGACGCCAGCGACGCCAGCGACGCCAGCGACGAGTGAGTGCCCGACGCGCGGTGCGCGCCCGGAGGGCGACGCCCATCACCCTCCTGATCTAGAAGAAGTAGTAGTGCAGGCCGGCGAGCGCATTGAACTGTGCCCCGAGCGACAGGCCATCGGCGTCCACTGCGCCGATCGTGAGGCCACCCGACAGCGACAGCGCCACGTTGCCGCCGTTCAGGAACGAGCGGAACTGGAAGCCCGGCTGGATGAAGAGCTCGGTCGCGCGGTTCAGGGGCCGGACCCGGTCGATGCTCGCGAGCTCGAGCGTGCCGCCGATGCCGAAGTCCGACGAGAGCGTCGAGTGCACGTGATAGTAGAACCGCGCTCCCACCTCGAAGTCGGTGTTGTCGCCGCCGGCGGGGTCCTGCAGGCCGATGTAGCCACCCACGTGAAAGATGCCGGCGTCGTAGTTCACCGACGCGGCGCCGCCGCCGAGCCCGTTGCCCGACAGCGTGACTTCTCCGCCGACGCCGATGGAGCCTTCCTTGCCGCCGGCGTGCGCGGCGCCCGCGGCCGCGAGCACGAGTAAGGGTGCGAGTCGAAGAGAGAGCTTGGTCATGAAAAAATCGTCGCCCGTGCGCGGGCGAGAGCGCCAATTTTTTTTGCGACCTGCGTGAACCCCAGGGCTCGCCTGGGTTCACCCCTGGGGTTAGCCTCGGAGCGTGCTGTCCCCGGACGTCGACCTCGCGGACCTCGACGCCCGGCACTGGGCCGGCTGGTGGGACTTGCTCGTGCCGCCCCAGGTGCTGGCCCGGCCGCCGTGGGCGCTCGTCGTGCTCGACGGGCAGGTGCCCGTGCACGTCATCGTCTCCGGGCTCGGCGCCCGCGCGGTGCCGGCCGGTGCTCCGGGAGCGCTCGACCCGAAGGGGCTCGCGGCGCTCGCGGAGACGCTCGGAGTGGCGACGGTACTGGCGATCGAGCGCCGGGTCCTCGGCGAGCTATCGCGAACCATCGAGAGCTCGCTCGCCTTCGATCAGGATCCACTCGAGCAAGGGCTCGTCGCGCTGCGGGCGGTCAAGCAGTACGCGAGCCGCGGCATCTGGACCCACCCGCCACTCCTCGACGTGGTGCCGGCCCCCGCCTTCGAGCCGATCCAGCGCACGTTCGACCGGCTCGTGCCCGACGACACCGCGCTCCTCGCCTACGTGCTCGCGGACGACCGCACGCACGTGCACGCCTCGGTCATCGCGGTGAAGCAGCGGGGCGACATCACCCGGATCGCGACGCACCGGAGCCTCGCCGACGTGATCGACGAGACGCACTTCGCCCGCGCCTGGGGCCGCGACGGCGGCAAGGCGATGAAGCAGCTCCTGAGCCTCGTCGAGACCCGCTACGCGAAGCCGAGCATCGCGATCGTGCTCGAGCGGGCGGCGTGGCTACGCATCATGACCGGGCCGACCGACCAGCTCGCGCGCGAGCTCGACGGCAAGCACGTCGTGATCGATCCTGCGCCCGCCTGGCTGCTCGGGCTCCTCGGCGGTGCCGCCGTCGCTGCGGTGGCGAGCCGCGCGATGTCGACGCTCGCGGGCTTCCTGCCCCGGCGCACGCGCGACGCGGCCTCGGCGCTCGCCGGCCGCGCCAAGGACGCGATGATGGAGTCGGGGACGCACCCGTTCGCGCTGCTCGGCTTCGATCCCCTCGAGCTGTGGGCGCGCCTGCGCGTGTTCTACGCGAGCTCCGGGGCGAGTCCCGGCCCGGGTCGGGCGCCGAGCCGCAACGCCCCCCCTTCATCGAGATCGTAGGCGAGGCCGCACGGGCACGCGAGCGCGGCGGGCAGGGTCTCGCCGCAGCAGCAGGCCCAGCCTCGCGGCGCCGCGGGCG
>JAYSYE010000062.1:0-2355 GCA_043716635.1 Deltaproteobacteria bacterium
TCAGCATCGCGGACCCGTCGCTCGGCTGGATCTCGAGCAGCATCCGGCCGTCGCGGTCCATCCGCGGACTCGCGATGCCGTCCACCACCGGGCCACGCGTCGCGATCGTATCCTCCCAGAATCGCAGCGCCGCGACCGACACTCGCTCGTTGGGCCGAGCGACCTGCCGCACGTCGCCAAACTCGGCCTTCGCCAGCTCCATCAGCTGCTGCGCGGTCTGCGCGATCGTCTCGTTGGCATCCGCCTGCCACCGCCCGCGTGCATCGATCAACAGTGTCGACGGTTCACGACCCGCGAGCGAGGCCCCACCGCCGATCTGGATCGCGTCCATGATGCGCAGGTACTTGCCGGCCGGGACCTTCGCGCTCCGCGTGCGGAGATCGGCCAGCGTGCGCTCGCTCACCAGGGCGCGATGGCGCGCCGCAACGTCGGCGAACGCCTGCAGTTGCGCCTCGTTCGCCCGCCGACCAGGTCCCGCGAGATCGTAGGCGGCTGGACGCGAGATGGTGCGGCGGGCTGCGCGCTCGAGGTCCTTCTGCTGGTCGTCGACGATCGCGCGCTCGACTTGCGCCCGCTCACGAGGTTTCGCGTGCGCAGCCGCAACCAGCGCCTCGACCGCCGCGGCGTCGAGGTTCGGCTTCAACCGCTCCAGGGCCGACGCACCGTCCGCTCCCGATCGCGTCACGCCAAGGTGCTCGGCGAGCGCGAGGATCTCGCGCTGTAACTCGGCCGCGCGCTGCGGGTGTTCCGCGAGCTGCCGGGACAGGACGCGCACCTCGGCCAACCGCCCGGTCTCCTGCGCCGTGAGCACCGGACCCGCACCGTCAGGATGATCGCCCATCATCGCCCGCTCGTGGATCACGATCACCCGCGCGAACGCGTGCGCGACGGCGCGCTCGACGTCCGCCGGCGCGAGGCCCGTCGAGAGCTGGATGACGTGCTGCCCCTCCACCGTGCCGCCACGCGAGCTCCTCGCCGTCCGCGACGAGTTCGCCACGATCCGCGCGGCATCGCCCGCCTCGATGCGCGCGAACACGATCTCGACCGACGTCTGCGCTCCACCTGGCAACGTGACCAGATAGTTCAGCCCACTCTCCGATTCGATGCTCGAGACACCCACGACCGCCGCCAGCCGCGGCATCGCCGCCTCGACTGCACGAGTGAGCTCGGCCGCCGTACCGGCGTGCGCGTGACGCATCTCCGAACCTGCCACCATCCCGACACTCGTGGATAGCTCGTGTGCCGCAGCCAGATTCCCGGCCTTGGCGGCACGCTCCACCTGCACGCTGTTGTGCCGCTCGTACACGTGGATGGCGCGGCCGTCGATCTTGATCGTCGTGAGCCCGCGTTGCTCGTCCCACGCCTCCTCGATGACATGACCGACGCTGCGAGCATCCCGGATGCTCCCGCGAATCTCGTCGGCGCTGCCCCGCCAGGTATCCGGCGTGAGCGCTTCGAGGCCGTGGAGCCGCAACGTCACTTCGAACATTCCATCGGTCTTCGCCGCGCCGATCTGCGCGTGCAGCTCGTGCTTCATCGCCGCGAGCTCCCCCGCCGTCGGCGCCGCCGCAGGGTTCCGCAGGAACGTGGCCGGATCTGACAGCACCGCCAGCTCCGCCTCCAGCAGGCGGACGCGCTGGTCCATGAGATCCAGCGCCTGTCGTGCATCCCCGCCGCGCTCGACGACCTTTGCGAGCCGCAGCATCTCCGCGGCCTGGTCGGCCACGCGGCGAGCCTTCGAGGAGTGAGTGGCCGTTGCCAGCCGCTCCAGCCCCTGCGACCGCTCGTGCAGCGCAGCGCCCACGTGCCGTCCGATGGCCGTCCCCACGCACTGCATCAGCAGGTCGTTCCAGCCGGCGCTCTGCGGTCCCATGCCGCGCGCCATGGCGATCGCGTTGCCGACCGCCATGGCCATCAGCGTGTGGCCCGTGATCGCGAACGTCTCGTGGGCCGTCCACTTCACGCCGGCGAGGGCCGCTGCATGGACCGAGTTGCTCGCGACGCGGGCCTCGAGCGAAGCCATCTGAGCCACTTGCCTGTCGAATGCGGCCGCGACCGCTCGAGTGGTTGCGACGTCCCCGAGGATGCTGGCGCCCACCGTCTCCATCGCACCCGTGAACAGGAAGTTCGTGAGGAACGCGTCGCCGAGCGACTCGCCGGTGATCGCGGACTGGCCGACCGAGTTGATCGTGACGTCCACGGCGGTCTTCACCGCCCGCGCGGTGCCCGCGACGATCCTCGCATTCCTCGCCACGAGCACGGCATCTTCGATGCCCTCGACCGTCAGCATCGCGCCGGCAGCCTTCGCGACCACGCTCGCGATCCCGGCCGATGCAAACGCCAGCGCCAGCGTGG
>JAYSYE010000611.1:0-8873 GCA_043716635.1 Deltaproteobacteria bacterium
GCGATGCGGGCGATGCGGGCGATGCGGGCGATGCGGGCGATGCGGGCGATGCGGGCGATGCGGGCGATGCGGGCGATGCGGGCGATGCGGGCGCTCCTGCTCGCCGGTCTCGCCGGTCTCGCCGGCGCGCTCGCGTGCGGCGGAACGACGGTCGCGCTGCGTCCCGCGGGCGATCCGGCCGATGAAGGCAACGGCATCCTCGGCAAGCTCTCGACGAGCACGCTGACAGCGGACGGCTCGGGGGCCGACGCGACCGACGACGCCGACGCGGCACCGAGCTCCCCCGAGCTCGCCCGGGCGCGACGGCACCGGTACGAGGACGAAGCGGCGGACCCTGCGGATCCGACGGCCTTCGGCGGAGAAGCGTACGGCGGTCGGGCGTATGCGGGCTTCTACGTGCGGTCGTGGTCCGCCACGGCGCCGACGCGAGCTCCCGAGTACAAGCAGGTGGCCTACCTGAAAGGCGCCGTCGAGGGGACGATCCGATGGACGGGCGCCGTCCCGGGTCCGCTCACGACCGCGTGCGGGATCGTTCCGACTATCCGGGTCGCGCGTGACCATTCGCTCGCCGGCGCGATCGTCTGGATCACCACCGCCGCGGTCGGCCGTCAGGTGACGGGCGACGAGGAGCGAACCTTGCTGGTCGGTGGCACGGTCATCAAGCATGGCTGCGCGTTCGTCCCCAGCACGCAGGTGATGGCGCCCGTGCCCTCTGCCTTCACCGTGCACAACGACGCGCAGACGACCCGGGTGCGCATCTCCCGGGAGGTCGGGGAGCCAGCGGTGGTCGAGCTCCAGCCCGCGGCGCGCACCGCGATGGCCGTCGAGGCGCCGGCGGTGACTCGCATCGATGGAGCCGACGGCACGCTGGGTGCTGCCTACGTGGTCGGGCTGTCGACGTATTACTACGCGATCACCGACGAGCGCGGGCACTTCCGGATCGACGAGCTCGCCCCCGGAGCCTACGAGCTGACCGCCTGGCACCCACCGATCCCGAAGCTCGTCGCGGGCATGCTCGTGTACGGCAAGCCGATCACGATCAAGCGCCGCTTCACCGTACCGAAGACAGGCTCGGCGCGTGTCGATCTCGCGCTCTCGCGGTGACCTCGCGCACTGGCTGACCTCGCGCGGCGCGTCGACCCACGAGACGCGCCGGGCGACTCAGGCCTTACCAGGCGCGGCGGAGGAGGCTGCGAAGGCAGCGCGGGGTCCGGGGCCCCGTCACGGCGCGTGAGCCGGCACCCCCGGAGCTGACTGCTTCGGTGCGGGCGTGGGCGTCGGGATCGGCGGCCGTGGTGGCGTCTGCCCCGGTGGTGGAGCGGCGCGCGCGGGCATCGACGAGAAGTACTGGTCGACCTGCTGCGCGACGACGTTCAAGATCTGGCGCGCATCGGAGATCGCGATCGACGTCGCGTACGACACCCGCGCGCCCGTGCGCGCGAACGAGAGGTTCGCGAGGGCGCGGACGCCCGCCTTGCCGATCGCGAGCTGGTGGAGCTTGCTGACCTTCACGCGCGCCTGGACGGTCTGGGCGGCCGTCACGAACTCGGTCGCGTCGGCGTCGGTCTTGAACCGGATGTTCCCGCGCACGAGCCAGCCTTGCTGCACGAGCTCCATCGCGACCGAGACGCGCTGGGGCGTGGTGATGCCCGTGATGCCGAGCCCGAAGTCGCGATCGGTCAGGTCGATATGCTCGGGCGTCATCGCGAGCGTCACGACGAGGGAGGGCCCGCGCGGATCGCCGGACTCCGCCTCGATGTTGCGGATATTCGCGACCCAGGTCGGCAGCTTCACCTTCGCCTCGACGGTGTCGAGCGACCCGGTGCCCGCGCCGGTGAGCCCGGGCAGGTCCGCGGGCTGCGCGAGCAGGAACCACCCGAGGAACGGCGACAGGATCACGCGATGATCGCGCGCCGAGCCCGCGACCGCTGCGCTCGCGTTGCGCTTGCCGAGCAGGCCGCCGGTCGCCGCGGACCACGCGATCGGCGAGGCCGCGTCGAGAAAGTCGCGGAGCGGTGCGCGCCCCAGGTGCGTGTGAGCGACGAGCGTGGTCGCATCGACGTCCTCGGGCTTCGGCGTCGAGATCACGAGCGTATCGATCTGCTCGGCGAGCTTCGCGTCGCGGGATCCGAACAGCGTCTGGTAATCGGGCAGCGGCTGGAGCAGCTTCTCGGCCTGCGCGGCCCACTCGGTCCCGCGGAGCCGATCGAAGCGGATCATCGCCGTGAGGACGTGACCCTTCGGGAAGTAGGAGACGAGGTTGGCCGCGGTGCCCGCCGTGGTCGGGGCCCCCGCGACCGCGGGCTCGTTCGTCGCGCCCGGGCGACCCGACCCGGATCCGGCCTCGAAGCCGATGCCACCCGGCGCGGTCGCCGAGCCGGCGCCGGTGCCCGAGCCCGTGGCCACGGCGCTGCTACCCGCGCCACGCGCATCCGGGGTGGTGATCGCCGCCGACCACGCATCGAGTGTGCCCGCATCCGGTACGCTCGCGCTGCCGGTCGAGGCCGCGGTCGCGACGAGCATGGCGTCCACTCCGCCATCGCCGCGGTCGGAGGTCGCTCCGGTCGCCACGAGCGTGGCGTCGACACCCGCGTCCACCGCGATGGCGATCGCGGCGGCATCGTCCCGGGTCGCGTCGGCGACCGCTGCGATCGTGGGTGCGTCGGTGCTCGCGTCGCCTGCGGCGTCGGCGATCGCGGCAACGATGACCGTACCCGCGTCCACCTCTGCGTCGCCGTCGCCACGCACGCCCGCATCGGTCACGGCCACGAACGGCTCGGGTGCGTCCGGCGCATCGGGTGCGGCATCGGGCGCTGCGTCGGGCGCGGCGTCGGGATGCGCGTCCGGGTGCGCATCGGGCGCTGCGTCGGGCCGTGCATCCGGCGCCGCGTCGGGCGGCCCATCGATGCCCGCATCGGCGCCCGAGCCAGGCTCCTCGGGCCCGCCCGGGTTTGCCGTTGCCGACTCTGCCGCCGCCGCCGCTGCCGACTCGTCGCGCGCCGACGCTCCGGCCGCGAGCTCGTCCTGTTCACGCGCGGTCTCCTCGGGCAGCGCCTCCACCGCGGGGGCGGGCGGCGCGAGCTCGATGTCGACCGTCTCCACCACCGGTGCCGCCTCGCGCGGCTCGTGCACCGCGTAGCCGACCACCGCGAGCGCCGCGTGCAAGATCACCGCGATCGCCACGCCGCTGCGCAGTGGCCGGATTCCGACGTCTCGCCTCACGATTCTCGACCGATCCTCGACCGTGGACTCCCCTCGCAGTAGCATCCGCTCATGGCCGAGTCCAGCGAGCGGGTGCTGACGCCCGACGAAGCGGCCTACGTCGCGGCCGCCCGCGACCAGGCCTTCGTGCTCTACGAAGGCGTGCGCACGCCGCATCGCAGCTGTGGCATCGCGCTGGCCGAGACCTTCGGGCTCCCCACGCCGTCCTACCAGGCACTTCGCCGCGGCGGCATCACGGGCAAGGGCGCCTGCGGTGCGATTCGCGCGGGGGAGCAGCTCCTCGGCGAGCTCCTCGGCGATCCCAGCCCGACGGGCGCCGTCACCGCCACGCTCCGCGACGCCGTGACCTGGTACCAGCGCGAGTGGCCACGGCGCCTCCCGGTGCGCGACGAGCCCAGCGCTGACGCCGACGCTGCTGCCGCGACCCCCGATATCACCTGCGATCGCCTCGTGCGCCCGCACGGCGACTTCCTCGGTCCCGCGCGCAAGGCCTTCTGCACGAACCTCGCGGCCGACGTCGCGGCGCTCGCCGCGGAGGCGCTGTGCAGATTCGCGCCCCTGCAACGCCCTGCGATCACGACGACCCCGACGATCCTCGCAGCCCAGACGACGGAAGCACCATGAACCTCACGCAAGACCAGGTCGCCACCGTCGTCACCGAGGCCTCGCAGCGGATGTCCGAGCCGAACTACTCGGTGATCCTGGTCGGCGACTTCGTTCAGTCGCAGACCCCGATCACCCAGTTCATCTCGGCGCACGAGGCCGAGCTCGGCGGCGCGGAGGCGATCGTCTCCGTGATCTTTCACTGCGCGCTCGTGTCCGAGTGCTTCCGCCGCGCCGGCGCGCGCATCCGCGAGCTCTCGTACGAGGACCTCGATGGCGCCGCCCGCGGCGAGCCCCTGCCGCGCCTCGAGCAAGCACAGCTGCCGCTCCACGAGTTTATCCAGGCCAACATCGAGAACGAGGAGGCGAAGAAGCTCGTCGCCATGGTCGCCCTCGCGATCGACGCGATCACGCCCTGAGTCACGCCTGAACGCGGCTCCGAGCGTGAGCGTGGCCGCTCCCGCACCCCCGGCGCGGGCTCTGGTGTAAACCTCTCGGCCATGGCCAATCCGACCGCGACGTTCGAGACCTCGCTCGGCAGCTTCACTGCCGAGATCTACAAAGACCAGATGCCCGTCACCGCCGACAACTTCATCAAGCTGGCGAAGCAGGGCTTCTACAACGGGCTCCACTTTCACCGCGTGATCGAGGGCTTCATGATCCAGTTCGGGTGCGAGTTCTCGAAGGATCCGAACAGCCCGCGCTGCGGCACCGGCAGCTCGCCGCTCGGCCGCGTGCAGGACGAGCACCCCGCCGCGCACAAGATCTCGAACGAGGTCGGCACGCTCTCGATGGCGAACACCGGCGCCCCGAACTCGGGCGGCGCGCAGTTCTTCATCAACACCGTCCACAACGCGCGCCTCGACTGGTTCTCGCCGGGCCCGTCGAAGCACCCGGTGTTCGGCAAGGTCACCGAGGGCCTCGACATCGTGAAGAAGATCGAGACCACGCCGAAGGCCGCGCAGGACCGCCCGAAGACGCCGGTCAAGATGATCTCCGTCACCATCCACGAGTGACCTCGGTGACGTCGCGCGCTGCGTGACGTCGCAGACCTGGCCGGCGCGCCGCTACGCCAGGCCGATCTTGCCGTCCTTGCGGAGCGTGTCGAGCTGCGACTTGAGCTGCATCTCTTCGATCTCGTCGCGCAGGCCCGGGCGCGCCTCCACGTAGGCGGACCACGCGCCCTTCATGAACGTCTCCATGTCGACGCCATTCTTGGCGCACAGGAGGGCGGATTGAGCGAGCAGATCGCCGACCTCCACGTGCCAGGGCGCGCCAGGCGCCGGCAGCTTCGCCGCGACCGGCGAGGCGTCGTCAGCCACCGTCTGAGCCTTCAGCGAGGGGTTGGTGTTGGGCATGGGCTCAGTAGAAGCATCGGGCGTGCCGTCGGCAATTCGACCGTTCGGGGAGTGTGCGCACGCGCGCTGTTCACGCACGAATACGCCTGCGCCACGCAGCCCCCAGGGGAGACCGGCGCCTCACCATCGAACACCTCGTCCACGAAGCCGATGCAGTTCTCACCGAGGTGCTGCACGAGCCCATCGAGCGCCCTGCGCGCACCTGCCAGATCGGTGGAATCACGCGCAGTCGCGCGTTCGCAACCGCGTCGCCGGCACAGCGGATCGGTGTGGGGCGGGTGATGCGAGCGCGTGCTAGCGTCGCGCGCATGTTTCGCGCACGCATCGCCCTCGCTCTCGTCCTCGCACTCGCTGCCTGCGGGAGCAAGTCGCCCACCCCGACGACGGTGCCGCTCCCCGCGGATCCGGTGACCTCGCCCGTCGTCGCCACCAAGCCCGCTGACCCGGTGCCGCCGCCGGCCGCGCCCGAGAAGCCGATGCCGCCGCTGGATCTGAAGATCGCGGCGATCACGCCGACGGCGAAGCTCGTGTCGGGCGGCAAGGGCAAGAAGTCCGTGCTGACGTACGCGTACAAGGTCGGCGACAAGCAGCCCGTCGAGATCGCGCTCGATTTCGCGACCGGCTCGAAGACGCTCGATGGCAAGGACAGCGACGACACGGTGTTGCCGACGCTCGTGCTCGCGGGCAGCGCCGAGACCACGGCCGTCGCCGCCGATGGCACCGCCACGTACCAGCTGACGGTGGCGACCGCGACGGGCCGCGATGTTCCCGGGGCGAAGGTCACCGCGGCGCAGATGCAGACGGTGCTGGCACCGACGCTGCCCGGCACGGTGCTGACGGGCACGGTCGGCAAGAACGGTGCGCCGGGTGCGGGCTCGCTCCACGTCGAGAAGCCGGATCAGTCCACGGAGCAGGCGCTCGAGCTGGTGAAGCTGACGATGCCGGTGTGGCCCGTGCTGCCGAAGGAGCCGGTCGGTGACGGCGCGAAGTGGACGGTCACGACGCCCGCGGTGCTGCAGGACCGCATCGCGATCACGTACACGACGGACTACGAGCTGGTGAAGCGCAAGGGCGCGACCTGGACCGTGAAGGGCACGACCAAGGTCACCGGCGCCGACCAGGAGTTCCCGGAGGGCAAGATCAGCGCGGTCGGTGGCTCGGGGTCGTTCGACGCGTCATACGCCGACGGCACCGTGTTCCCGGTGACGTCGCAGAGCCTCGAGACGCGGTTCACCGCATCGCAGGGCGGAGACTCGCTGCTGCTCACGTTCCACAGCAAGTCGACGATCAGCGCGCCGAAGTAGCGGCGGCGCGATCACTTGCCTGGGTTTCGACGTGCCGCAGCTCTGCGCGCAGCCGGGCGATGCGATCGCTCATCGCGGCGCGGGCCTCGACCGGCGCCTCGATCCACGCGTGGCGACCCAGGCCGAGCACCCAGCTCGTGACCCACTCGAAGCCGTCGCAGTCCACGAGCAGCTCCGCGCTGCCGTCGTCGGACATTGTCACCTCGCCGACGGGCCAGTTCACGCCGATGCGCGTGACCGCGAGTGGCGCGAGGCGCACGCGCACCGTGACCGAGTCGGCGGATGGGACGTAGAGCCGCTCGCGCCGGTAGGCCTCGAGGTCGAAGCTGGCGGGGATCTCGAACCCGACGTCGCTGGTGCGCAGCGCCGCGATGCGATCGATCCGGAACGTGCGGACATCGCCGCGCTTGTGGCAGTAGCCAACCACGTACCACTCGCCGGCGTGGTGGACGATGCCGTACGGATCGATGGGGCGGGTCTCGGCCTTGGCGCGCGAGATCGCGGCGTAGTCGATCTCGACGCGCAGGTGGCGGCGGGCGGACGTGACGAGCGCGCGCAGGTGGGTGGCGACGGCGGCATCGGCCTCCGCGACCACGGTGGAGGTCGCGAGCGCCTGCGCCTCCTGGGCGTCGCGGCCGAGGGCCGTCAGCAGCTTGGTCTCCGCGGATTGCATCGCGGCGTCGAACGGGGCAATGCCGCTCTCGCGGAGCGCGCGGATCCCGAGGAGGAGCGAGCAGCCCTCGGCGGGCGTGAGGCGCAGCGGCCGCGTGAGGCGATGGGCGAGGTCCACGAACACGCGGCCCTCGTCGACCGACACGAGCAGGTACTCGCCCGGATCGCCATCGGGTGGGCCGACCTGCGAGAGCAGCTCGAGATCCGCGAGCAGCTCCTCGCGGTCGGTGTTGAGCATCTTCGCGAGGTGCTCGACCTCCACGCCCTCGGGGTGCTTCGCGACGTACGGCACGATGTAGAGCAGCCGCCGCAGCTTCTGGGCGACGTCACGCATGGGCGCGATCCTGCTTCCTCACGACGCTCCGTTCTAGCACGCGAAGCGATCGCTTCAGCGGGTCGTGAGATCGAGCCCGAGGTTCGTGTCGAGGATGCTGATCTTGTTGCGGTCCTCGATCGTGACAGTGTTGGTATCGCTCGACACCATTCCGACCTCCGTGGTGCCCGAGAACGCCTTGGCGCCGACGTGGTAATAGCCCGCCTTCATCGGGTCGATGGCGCCCCCGACCGAGTGCTGGTCGTCAAGCGGGACTCCGCGGCGGTTATTCTCGCCATCGCAGGTGTAATTGCGCGTCGTGACCGCCATCGTCGTGTCGTCGGTGAACGTGACCTCGATGCGATCGACGGCGGCGCCCGCGCAGCTGTCGATGTAGTTCATCACGACGTTGCCGTAGAGGGTCCACTCGGTCCAGAAGTACCCGCCATCGGGGTACATCGTGACCGCCTCGGTCGCGTCAGGTTTCGACACGTCCGCGACGACGCTGTAACCCGTGAAGCTCTGCTCGTCCCGCATGTACACGGTGTCGCCGGTGGAGTTCGTCTCCTCCCACCTGAGGTCGTAGCGACCGTCGTAGTCCTCCATGCCCGGCACATCGAATGTGCCGGCACCCGCTGCGCAGTCGAACAGCGCGGACGTCTCGTTAAATGAATCGTGGTCGGTGCCGTCCGAGGACGCGAAGTAGCCGGTCGCGGTGACCTTCATCTTCTCGTAGCCCGGCGCGCACGCGGCGGCGGAGCCATCGACGTTCTTGAGCGACCAGGTGACGTTGATCGTACCGGCGCCGCCGGAGCTCCCGCCGCCTCCGCATGCCCACGACACCTTGCCATCGGCGGGCGCCTGGAACGTGCCGGACTGCCAGTGCTCGCCCATCAGCGCGATGCCGCTCGCGCTGTAGAAGCCGTTGCGAAGCGAGGTCAACGCCAGCCCCGACTGCGCGAGCATCGCCTCCGTCGCGTGGTGGTCGCGCATCGGTGGGAATGCAGACGTCGCGCTCGCGCCCATGTGGCTCGTGTAGATGATGCGGCGCACGCCCGACGCGCGCGCTGCCTCGATCGCAGCGCCGTGCTGCGCGAGCGTGTCGCCGCCGTACGCCGCTGCATTGGAAGACACCATCAGCAGCTGCGTCGCGCCCTCGAATGCGTGGGGCAGGCTCGTCGGATCGCTGAAGTCGCCGCGTCGAACGCGGACGCCGAGCGCGCTCAGGTCGGCGGCCTTCTCGGGGTCGCGTACGGTGGCTCCGACCGTGGACGCCGGGCGGCGGGCGAGGAGGGCATGGACGATGGCTCGGCCGAGCTGGCCCGTGGCTCCGGTGACGATGATCATGGACGACTCCGTGAAGCGAGGCAGCTTGCGCGCGGCGTAGGGATTACGCGGCGT
>JAYSYE010000612.1:0-8869 GCA_043716635.1 Deltaproteobacteria bacterium
GTGCGACTCGGTGTACGGGCCGGCCGTCAGGTTCATCCAGGTCGCGTCCTTGTCCCACGAGCTGCGCGCGTACATCTGGCCGATGCCCTCGGCGTAGTACGCGGTGTTCATGGTGGCGAGCGGCGCCGCCGTGATGTCCGTGCTGTCGTTCAGGAAGTCCCACACCGCCATGAAGCCGCTCGACATCTGCGGGACGCTCGACTCGGCGAGCAGCGACTTGGCGCGCGCCGCCATCGGGTCGGCGGGGAACAGGCGCATCAGCTCCTCGAGGTAGTCGCGGTGGTAATCGAACAGCGCCGCCGTCGCGTCGCGCGCGTGGTCACCCGTGGGCGCCACCTTGTCGAGCGTGGGGACGATGTGGTGCATGAAGGCGACGAACGAGGCGCGCGTGTGCGGCGTCTTGTACGCGAGGCCCTCGCCCGTGGTGGAGCGCCAGAAGTCGTAGAGCTCGAACAGGCGGCGCATCGAGACGCCGTAGCCCGTGCCCTCGCGCGACGCGCCGCCGACGAGGTCGGCGTCGAACGTGGGGACCAGCTCGCCGAGGATCTTGCCGTCGCGGAACTGCGTCAGCATGTCCTCCGCGGCCGGGTTCTCGTTGTACGTGGCGAGGCCGAGCAGCATCGTCGCGCGCAGGAACGAGTAGTAATAGTTGTTCGACGGGTTGTCGACCGACCAGCCGCTCCACGGGAACGAGCGGGAGCCCCACTGCGCGGCGTCGTGGTGCCAGACGTTCCACACGGCCTGGTTCGCGTACTCGATCCAGCGCTGGCGCTGCGACGAGGACACCTGGTCGAAGCACCAGTCATAGACGAGCGCGACGTCGCCGATGGACTCGCCGATGTCGAGGTAGCTGTCGTTCGCGACCACCGGCGCGCCGCCGTCCGCGATGGCGGCCTGCGCCGCCGCGACCTGGGTCTCCACGGCGGCGACGGCCGCGACGCAGTACTGGGGCTGGCTGGTCAGCTGGCCCACGAGCGCGGCGTTCCACGCGTGGAAGCCCCAGATGTCCTCGCCGCCGGTCCAGGCGTCGACCTTGCCCTTGAACCGCGTGGCCGCCGGCGTGCCGGCCGCGAGCGCTGCCGTGAGGCGGGCGCGGTTCGGCGTCAGGTAGATGCGCGGGTGCGCGAGCGGGTACGACGGGTTCACGTTGGCGCTCGGGTCCGTGGTCCCGCTGCCGCCGCCGGAGCCGCCACCGTCATCGGTGCCGGGGCCCGAGAACCGGCCATCGTTGTCCGAGGCGTTGCCGCCACAGCCAGCCACTGCGATGGTGAGGAGCAGCGCCCCCGCGATCGTGTTGTTGCGAGCCATGCCGCACGTTGTAGCTACGCTGCGCGACCCTGTCTCTGTGCGACTTGTCCTACAACTACGCCAGGTTATCCTCGTAGTCGGTTTTCCGAGTGCTCGTCTTCGACGGTAAGGCGCGGGATAGGTTCCAAGCGCTGTAGGCAGGCTTACTGTTCTGGCGATTCGAGTAGGCTCGAATAGTTTCCGCGCTGAATTCACTTCGATTTCGTGACGTCGATCGCCTGAGGTACGAACGGCGCTGACTTCGGCTGGACGCGGGCATTCCACAGCCGGAGCGCGAGCAGGAACCCGATGACGGCCACGGGGATCATGGCGCCGGGCCACCAGATCCAGTTGCCGGCCTGGGCGGCGGCGGCCGTGCCCTTCTCGGGCAGCGTGGCGCCGTACACGAAGCTCTGGATGGAGCTGCCCAGGTACACGAAGCCATCGATGAGCCCGACGGCCACGCCCGCGTTGAGGCGGCCTCCGAAATCCTGGCTCGCCACGCCCGAGAGCATCCCGTGGACCCCGATGATGGCCATCGCCATCACCACCACCACGCCGCCGATCAAGGTGGGGGTGCCGAACAGCGGGATGATGAGCAGGGCACCCGCGAGCATCAGCCCGTAGAGCACGGAGGCGACCGGCGCCCGGCGCGAGCCGAAGAGATGGTCGGAGATGGCGCCTGCGAAGATCCCGCCGACGATGCCGGCGATGCACGACATCATGCCCCAGTGCCGCATGATGTAGCTGTCGCCGAGGTGCATGCCCCCGGCGAAGTCCGGGAACCACTTCAGGATCCCCTGGCGCAGGAAGCCGGAGCACAGCTCGACGAGCGCGATCGTGAGGATGACGGGGTTCGTCATCATCCGGATGATGACGGCGACGGCGCTCTCCTTCGCGCGGGATTGCCCGGTGGATGCATCGCCCACCTCGAATGACGCGAGCCCCGCCTGCTCGGGCGTGTCGCGCACGAGCAGGAACGACAGCACCCAAAACACGGCGAGGATCGCCGCGGGGACGAAGCACAGCCACTCACCGTGATAGGTGGGATGCGCCGCATCGACCCCCGGCGTGGCCGTGAGCTGCAGGATGCGCGCGCCCCAGTCGTACGCGAAGTAGAGGCCGAGGCTGATGAGGATGCCGAAGATGCCGCCGAACGTCCCGCGCTCGCGCAGGTGGAACCACGACGCATTGACCTTCACGATCGAGACGGCGCCGAAGCTCTGGAAGTACATGTTCGCGCTGTAGAGCAGCATCAGCCCGGTGACGGTGACGCTGCCCTGGTGGAACATGATGCCCATCGCGGTGGTGGCGACGAGCGTGCCGCCGGAGGCGACGAGGATCGAGAACCGCCCGCCAAACCGGTCGGTGAGCGGCCCGTTCAGGAGGAACGAGACGCCGTACACGAGCGACCCCACGCCGTCGATGGTCCCGAAGTCGGCCTGCGTGATGACGCCGTTCGACTTGAGGACCGACAGGTTGTAGCGCGCCATGTACAGGAACGCGTACGTGAGCCCGAGCGGCAACCAGTTGAGCAGCCGCCGGCGCCGGAACGCCGCGGAGTGACCGACATCGACCTTCGGCAACAAGCTCGTCACGATCGCGACCACACCGACGAGGATCGCGATGGGCAGGAGCTCTTCGATCAGCGGCGGAGGAGCGTGCGCCATGGCGCGGCATCGTACACCGCGTGTTAGTTTTGCGATCAATGCGCACCGAGCTGTTGGCGGCGGTCTTCGCGGTGGCGGCGCTCGCCGCGGGCGGCTGCAAGAAGGGCGGCGACGGACGTGGCGGCGGTGCCGGCGGAGGTAGTGGCGCGGCGGGCTCGGGCTCGGGCTCGGGCTCGGGCTCGGAAGTCGCGCGAGTTGGAGAGGTGCGAGTGTTCGTGAACGACGCCCCGATCGCGACGATCGCGGCCACGCAGCTCCAGACCTGGCCGCGGCTCGACACGCTGGTGCCCGAGGCCGATCGCCGGCTCGGCACGTGGGTCGGCGTGAAGATCATCGGCGAGAAGACGACCGAGCTTTCGCGACCGTCGTCCGCGTACCCCGACAAGGTTCCCGTCGTGTTCCCGGGCGATGGCGGCACGGCGTCGTTCGGCATGTTCGATCCGGTGGAGCTCGCGAAGAAGGGTCCACCGGGGCTGCGCGCCGACCGCGTCCGCGAGATCCGGATCACCCTGTCGGCCGAGGGCCGCGGCGGCGATCACCAGGGCGGCGCGGGCGGCGACGCGGATCCCACGAAGCTGGTGCTGACGTTCGAGACCCCGGCCGGCAAGAAGACGCTCAGCGGCACGGACATCATCGCCTTGCCGCGCGAGGAGCTCGACCAGCAGGCGGGATGGAAGCTGACGACCCTGATGACCGCGGTCGGCATCAAGGACTACCAGCGGCTGATCCTGCTCGACGCCGGCGGCACGTCACTCGTCCTCGACCGCAAGGACTTCGACGACACGACGAAGGTCCCGTTCGTGAAGCTGAACAAGCAGGGCCAGCTCCGCTTTCGCCTGTACGCGAAGCGAGGTGAGGGCTGGCAGGCGAGCGGCGACCTGCGCGCGCTCGCGACGGTTCAGGTCAAGTAGCCCGCTGCGGCCGACCGCTTGCACGGACGGACCGCATGAAAGCATGCGAGTGCTGCGGTAACACCTACGACAAGGCGTTCGAGATCTCGATCGGGGGGACGGTCCACGTGTTCGACTCGTTCCAGTGCGCGATCTCCGTGCTGGCGCCCCAGTGTTCGCACTGCAAGTGCCGGATCATCGGGCACGGCATGGAGGCGCGAGGGCAGTACTTCTGCTGCGCCCACTGTGCTCGTAAGGCGGGGATCACCGACGTTGTCGACCGTGCGCCCGATGGCGGCGAGTCCAATCCGTAGGACAGATCCGCACGCTCGCGCGGCTCCGCCCAGCGCAAGCCGAGGGCGAAGCCAAGGACCCGGGCGACCGCGAAGGCGTTAGCTACTTCGGCGCGAGCAGACGGCGCTTGCCGTCGTTCGCGAGCGTCACGTCGGGGGCATCGAGCGCCTCCCGATCCCAGAGCTTGCAGGTCACCTGCTTGTGCTGCTGGTCGAGCGCTTCGCAGTAGTTCGTGAACTCGCAGCGGCGGATCTGCGCGCCGCGACCGTCGCGCAGCTTCTGCCACCAGTCCGGATCCGCGAGGCTCTGCCGCGCCGACGCGACGAAGTCAGCCTCGCCCTCGGCGAGCACCTGCTCGGCCTGCGCGAACTCGCAGATGCCCCCGGCCGCGACGACGGGCGTCGTGAAGCCAGCGCCCCGCACCGCGCCACGGATCGCCGCCGCGATCGGCACGTTGCGCGCGAACGGCCCCCGCGTGTCCGAGTAGATCGTGGGCATGCACTCGTAGCCGGACCGGCCGGTGTACGGGTACGCGGACCAGCCGACCTTGGGCTGCCGCGCGTCCTCGAACTTGCCACCCTTCGAGATCGACAAGAAATCGAGCCCCGCGCGCGCGAGCTCGACGCCGAACCACATCGCATCGTCGAGGTGGCTGCCGCCCGCGACCACGTCGTCGCCGAGATAGCGGCACCCGAGCACGCCGCGGGTACCGACCCGCTCGCGCACCGCAGCGATCACCTCGCGCGGCAGTCGCATCCGGCCCTCGCGCGAGCCGCCGTAGCCATCGGTGCGCGTGTTCAGCGCGGAGAGGAACGACGCCATCGTGTACGCGTGCGCGAAGTGGAGCTCGACGCCATCGAAGCCTGCCGCGAGCGCGCGCTCGGCCGCGGCAGCGAACAACGGCGGCAGCGCGGTCGGCAGGTCGTGGATGTGCGGCAGATCGACATCGGTGACCCGCTCGCGATAGCCCTGCTGCAGATCCTCGAGCTCGCGTGGCGCCAGCACGGCCGGTAGCTCCGGATCGCTCAGCGCGGCGAGGCGCGTCCGGATGTCCGCCTCGGTGCCATCGGCAGCGCCCTGCCCCCGCAGCGCGACCAGGCGCTCGCGGTGGGACTCGGTGATCGCGAGGAAGCGTGCGAAGTACTTGTCGCGTGCCGGACGGCGCCGGATCGACAGGAAGTCGATCAGCTGGATGAAGAGGAGGGTCTCGCCGCCCGACGCGGCCTTCACGGCGGCGACGAGACGCGTCAGCCCCTCCACGAAGCGATCGTGCCCGATCCGCAGCAGCGGCCCCGACGCGACATCCCGGATGCCGGTCGCCTCCACGACGAGCACGCCCGGCCGCCCCTCGGCGAAGCGCGCGTACCAGCCGATGACGTCGTCGGTGACGAAGCCGTCCTCCGTCGCGCGCCACGGCACCATCGCCGGGATCCACGAGCGCGTCGCGGCGGTCCGAGGACCGATCGCGAGCGGCTGGAACAGCCGGGCAGCAGCGGCCTCGGTCGCGGTGGGCCACGCCGGCGCGGGCAGCTCGTGCTTGATGCGCTCCGAGGGTTGCCACATCGCGGGCGATTCGTACCACAATGGTCCGAGTCGCATGAATAGCCTAGAGATCGGTCAGCCCATGCCACCCACCGCACTCGTGGGCAAGGACGGTCCGGTGCAGCTCCGCGAGCGCCTCGGCAAGCCGCTCGTCGTCTACTTCTATCCGAAGGACGAGACGTACGGCTGCACCAAGGAAGCGTGCGCGTTTCGCGACGCGTACGAGTCATTCACCGACGCGGGCGCGGCGGTCATCGGCGTCTCGCGCGACGATGCGGCCTCGCACGCTGCGTTCACCGCGAACCATCGCCTGCCGTTCGAGCTGCTGTCGGATCCCGGTGGCACCGTCTCGAAGGCGTGGGGCGTCACCGGGCGCTTCGGGATCCCCGGTCGCATCACCTGGGTCTTCGACGCGGCCGGCGTGGTGCGCCACAAGTTCGACTCGCACGTGCGCTTCGGCAAGCACATCGAAGAAGCGCTCCGGGTCGTGAAGTCGCTCCCACGCTGAGCGGGGGGCGCGGCGAGGCGCGTGAACCGCGTCAGGCCTTGAGCGCGGCGACGAGCTTCTCGATCGCGGACTTCGCATCGCCGAACAGCATCTTGGTGTTCGGCTTGTAGAACAGCGGGTTGTCGATGCCGGCGTACCCCGCGCCGCGCGAGCGCTTGTTGACGACGACGAGCTTCGACTTCCAGACCTGGAGCACCGGCATGCCCGCGATCGGCGATGACGGATCGTCCTCGGCAGCCGGGTTCACGATGTCGTTCGCGCCGATCACGATCGCGACATCGGTGGCCGGGAGGTCGCCGTTGATCTCGTCCATCTCCATCACGATGTCGTAGGGAACGTTGGCCTCGGCCAGCAGCACGTTCATGTGCCCCGGAAGCCGACCCGCGACCGGGTGGATGGCGAAGCGAACCGTCACGCCCTTGCTGCGGAGGAACTCGGCCATCTCGCGCACGGCGTGCTGCGCGCGCGCGACCGCCATGCCGTAGCCCGGGACGATCACGACCGCCTTCGAGGCCAGCAGCGTGGCCGCGAGCGTCGGCGCGTCGATCTCCTGAACTTCGCCCGGCGGCGCGGCGGGACCGGCCCCCGCGGCCGGCTTCGGAGGCGCCGCGCCGAAGCCGCCGAAGATCACGTTCCAGATCGAGCGATTCATCGCCCGGCACATGATGTAGGAGAGGATCGCGCCGCTCGAGCCGACGAGCGCGCCCGTGATGATCAGCAGATCGTTGTCGAGCATGAAGCCGGCCGCCGAGGCCGTCCAGCCCGAGTAGCTGTTCAGCATCGACACGACGACCGGCATGTCCGCGCCGCCGATCGCGGCGACGAGATGGACGCCGAGCACGGCTGCGACGATCGTGCCGATCTGCAGCGCGACCTGGTTCGCGCCGTGGTGCGTGTAGATCACCGCGCACGCGATCGAGCCGAGCAGCAGTAGCAAGTTGAAGGCGTGGCGCGCCGGTAGCAGCAGCGGCTTGCCCGACACGCTGCCTCGCAGCTTCAGGAACGCGAGCACCGAGCCCGTGGTGGTGATCGCCCCGATCCAGACGTCGACGAAGATCTCGACGCGCTCGCCGACCTCGGGTACGGCTCGCAGGTCCGTCGAGTAGCCGACCATGACGGCCGCGAGCCCCACGAAGCTGTGCAGCAGCGCGACGAGCTCGGGCATCGACGTCATGCCGACGCGCGCCGCCATCACCGCGCCGATGACCGCGCCGACGCCGATCGCGCCGTACAGCAGCGGATCGAGCCGCATGCCGTACTCGCTGACGGTGGCGGCGATCGCGATCGCCATGCCGAGGATGCCGTACAGGTTGCCCCGTCGAGCCGTGACCTGACTCGACAGTCCGCGGAGGCTCAGGATGAAGAGCACCGCCGCCACGATGTACGCGGCGACAGCGAGGGCGTGCGAGACGGGAAAAGCCATGGCGTTCATTTGCGGAACATCGCGAGCATGCGGCGCGTGACGAGGAAGCCGCCCGCGATGTTGATCGTGGCGAACAGCGTGGCCGCGATCGCGACCACGACGGACGGATGCCAGCCGTGCAGATGCTTCGCGCCGATGATGCCGCCCACGACGATGATGCCGCTGATCGCGTTGGTGACGCTCATGAGCGGGGTATGGAGCGCCGGGGCGACGTTCCACACGACCTGCATCCCCACGAAGATCGCCATCACGAACACCGTGAGGTGCTGCAGCAGCTTGTACGCGCCGACGCCGGCGTCGGTGGCCGCGGCGGGCGTGCCGTAGCGCAGGTACACGAAGGCGATCGCGGCCAGGAGCCCGAGCGCGGACATCACCACGCCAACGGTGCGGGAGGGCGCCGACGCGGCGGAGCCGTGACCGTGACCCTTCGACGCCGCGGGCGCGGGCGAGGTCACGGGGGCACGGGCAGGCATGGCGGCTGCCGGCGCGACCGCAGCGGGCTTCGCGGCGGGCGTGGCATCGGCGACCTTGGCCGGAGGGGGCCACATCTTCGCGCCGGCCTCGAGCACGAGCGCCGGGCGGATCGCATCGTTTGCGTGGTCGACCTTGTGACCCGCAGCGCCGCCCATCTCGTCGAGGAAGTGCGCGAGGTTGGTGCCGTACAGGTCGCTCGCCACGTGGGCCATGCGGCTCGCGAGATCCGTGTAGCCGACGACCGAGACGCCGTGATGCACGATCACCTCGCCCGGCACCGTGACGTCGCAGTTACCGCCCTGCTCCGCCGCCATGTCCACCACGACGGAGCCCGGCTTCATCGCCTCGACCATGTCGGTGAACCACAGCTTCGGTGCAGGCCGCCCCGGGATCAGCGCCGTGGTGATGACGATGTCGACCTCCTTGGCCTGCGCGCGGAACAGCGCGTACTCGGCGTCGAGGAACTCCTTGCTCATCTCCTTCGCATAGCCGCCTTGCCCCTCGCCGCTCTCCGCGAGCGTGACGGTGAGGAACTCGCCGCCGAGCGACTTCACTTGCTCCTCGACGGCCGCGCGCACGTCAAACGCACGCACGATGGCACCCAGACCGCGCGCTGCTCCCAGCGACGCGAGACCAGCGACGCCCGCGCCGATGATCAGCACCTTGGCAGGGCGAATCTTTCCGGCGGCCGTGATCTGCCCCGTGAAGAAGCTACCAAAGAGATTGGCGCCCTCGATAACAGCGCGGTAGCCGGCGATGTTGGCCATGGACGACAGCGCGT
>JAYSYE010000613.1:0-8859 GCA_043716635.1 Deltaproteobacteria bacterium
CGGGTCGCGGGGCGCCCGCCGGTCCGCCGCCGGCTGCTGGCTCGACCGCGGCCGGGTCAGCGGCTGGTTCCACCGCGACCGGTTCGGCCGCGGGCGCCCCGGCGACCGGCTCGGCCGCCGAGTAGTGCGCGGAGCCGCGCAGGTGATGGCGTGACGGCGCTCCTGCGGGGGCCCGCGCGCGCCTGGCGCGGCACGCAGAGTTCGATCCCCGTGGCCGTTCGGGCGCGCATGGATGGCGTGTCGTGGCACGGGCAGGACGCGCGGTGTCCCCGCTGGAACGAGCTCGCGTATCTGCGCGTGGACCACGTGACCTTCGATGGCGGAGTGGGCGAGGGCGAGCTGGTGGTGGCGGCGATGATCGCGGGGCGCGCGCTCGCGCTGTTCCGCCGGCTGTATGCGCTGGGGTTTCCCGTCCGCGGGATGCGGCTCGTCGATGACTTCGGCGCCGATGACGAGGCCTCGATGGCCGCCGACAACGCGAGTGCGTTCAACTTCCGCGTGATCGCGGGTACGGAGCTGCTGTCGCAGCACGCGCGGGGCCTCGCGATCGACATCAATCCCGTCGAGAACCCGTGGCGGCGCCCCGACCGCATCGCCCCGGAGGCGGGCCGCGCGTTCGTGGACCGTCGCGCCGTGCGCCCCGGGATGATCGTCCGTCCTGGACCGGTGGTGGCGGTGATCGACGAGGGCGGCTGGGACTGGGGCGGCGACTGGATGCACGCCTCCGACGACCATCACCTCGCGTGGCCGGTGCCGCGCACGGGCTGACGGCACCATGAGCGGGGCAGGGGATCCGGAGCGGGCGGCACCGTCCGATTCGCGGCCACGGCGCCGACGGTCGGACGCGGCGGACACGCGATGGCAGCGCGAACACGGAGTTGGCGATGGTATGATCGATGCTCTGGGCGACCGCGAGCAGGAGTATCGATGACCGACCATGATCCGGACCGCCCCGTAACCCACGCCGAGCTGGTCACCTCGCTTCACGTGTTCAAGACCGAGCTCATGAGCGAGCTGCGCACGGACTTCAAGACCGAGCTCAAATCCGAGCTCACGAGCGAGCTGACGCAGTCGCTGACGCAGTCGCTGACGCACTCGCTGACGCACTCGCTGACGGAGTCGCTGGGGCTCGAGATCGCGCGGCACATGAACGCCGGCTTCGAGCGCATGCACGCGCTGTTCGGGGTGATCGACGAGAAGTATCAGGACCTCCCGGGCCGGGTGAATCGACTGGAGGTCGCCGTGTTCGATCCGCCCGCGCCCGCGCGGCGGTAGTACGCCTCCGGTCGTGCTGGATCGCTGCGCACGGACCTGCGTGACGGACCCATCTACGCTGGCCTGGGCAGCGCCCCGGCACCACGTCTCACGCCCCGGTGACGCATTATCCGTCGCTGGCGCGCGGCGGCCGCGGTTCGTCGCAGACGGACTCCGCCGCCGGACGGCGCCGCTCCACGAGCGACAAAGCAAGGCGCCTGACACTGCTCGGGCAGAAAAACACCAACAAGTCGGTGGCTTGCATGAACCTGCGGAAACGACGCAACCGGAGCCCGCAAGCAGCGATAGGGGCACACCTCCCTGCATCGCTGAAAGGTTTCGCTCATGTCCGGACACGACCTCGCGACCAAACCCGATACCGACCACGCTGAATCCTCCCATCACGACAGCCACTCGCCGCAGCACGCGCACGGTCGCAGCTCGAAGCGGCTCGCCGCGAACACGCGTGCGGTCCAGGCTCAGGTGGCCGCGGGCGGTGTTCGCTACAGCAATCTAGGGATTCTGTACGCCGCATCCCAGGCGGCTCACAAGCACGGCAGTGCGCTCGCGCTCGGGAACACCGCCGTCAACAAATTGTTCGCGGCGGCGGTGGGGAGAGAGCAGGGCGGGAGCATGGGCGGGGTCCGCCGGCGCGAGCTCTACGACGAGGCGGTTCTCGAGCTGGCACCCGTCATCGCTGCTGGCACCCGTCATCGCTGAGGTGGCGGCAGCCGAGGCCGATGAGGAGCACACGCGCTGGCTGGATGAGGAGGTACGTCGCCCCCTGGCGACCTTGAGGGACAACCTCGACAGCGAGGTGGCGGCCGAACGGATCAAGTCGGCCGTCAAGGTCGACGGCCGCGTGTTCGACACGCCGTCCTCGCCTCGGTCGGTTCGCTGGTCTGCAAGGCGATGAAGAACGAGGGTCTCGCTCATATGCTGGGGCAGCTTGCGGGCAACATCGCGACCAAGGCGAGTAACGTCGTGACCGTCGTCGACGCAGTGGTCGACGTATTCAAGCTCGCCACCGCCACATCGAATGGCGAGAGAATTGTCGCGGGGATGGACCTCGCGTCCGACCTTGCCTACCTCGCGTTCGACCTCGGCAAAGTCGGCCAGGCGGGACCCGCCGCTCTGGCACTCGCGATCGGGTCAAAGGAGTTCCAGCTGGTCGTCAACCAGATCGGGGACACGGAGCTCGCGATCGCCTACGGGCTGCTTCAGCAGCCGCTCGCGACCATCACGGACGACGGCCTCCACATCGCGGCGTGCGCAGATCAGTTGGAGACGGCGCAGCTGCTCGTGAACCGGAGCCAGACCGCAGAGCAGCAGGCGGCCATGCAACGCATGATCACCCTCCACACGAAAATGCTCGCACAGGCGGTTGACCGCTTGATCAGCGACGCACACGCACCCGATCTCGAAGCCGGGATGGCCAACCACCCCGGCAGCTACGCGCTGCTTCGTGATGCGCTGGCAGAAGTCAGTGCTTACAAAGGGGTCAAGACTCCCGCGCAGGCGCAGCATGCCACCCGGATCGCGACCGAGCGGGTGCGGTGGGTTCTGGAACACGCCGCGCGGATCATCCAGGCGGCCGCGCTCGGTGAGAGTATCGACTACGTGACAGCCGACGAACCCTCGGAGCAGCATGACGAGTAGTCCGCTGCCCCCGTTGTCGCTCGAAGAATCGCGCGCTGCGCTTCGCGGCAAGCTCTGCCCCGGCCCGCTCGAACGGTACCGGGTGTATGGCCGGTATCACCGCGGCACGTTGGTGGCACTGCCCGGTGGTGTCGCTATTTTCGCCGTCATTCCGTACAGGATGTGGGCGGACTGGAACGGCTCGATCGGCGAGCTGGTGTTGGAATTTCTCCTGTTGGCAGGCCTCGGGGCGTTCGCGCTGGCAGTCGGGGCCATGACGCCGATGCGATGGCACGAGATCGCGTTCACTCCGGACGCGCTGGAGATCTCGTATGGCTACGCGTGGTGGCAGACGCAGAGGGTCGTCACTCCGTGGGCTGAGGTCCGGAAGGTCTGGATCCTTCAAGATCCCCCTACCTCTCACTTCCCGGGAACGTTCGATGTCGCGGTCGAGACCTCGCACGGCAACCGAGCTTGGGACCTCAAGACCGAGGTGCAACTCCTGACGAGGTCTCAGTTCCTGAAGCTGCCGCTCCTGAGTGCGATCGCGTCACGAATCCTCGCGCAACCGGAGCTCGCAGAACGTACGCAACCCCCCGTCCTGGAGGTCGAGAGGTTCGACCGATGACCACTGACAGCATTGTCGCGCTCCTCGCCCAGTTCTCGGAATGCACGCTGGCGCTCCGCGCCTGGCCTTCCGGGAGCTCGGCTCCGGCGGCACCCTGCGGCGATTCGGATTGATCGTACGCGTGGACGACGGCGCTGTCGGCGCTCACGAGAGCCGGCAGGTGTTCGCGCTATCACGCCGCCTGCTCGCCATCTTTCACGGTGACGAGGGGGTCGATGACTCGATCCGCCGATGCTGCCGACCGGCGGCCGCCGAGCGGGCAGTCGCGCAGCTGGCCGTCAGCGCGGCGGACTACGACGACATCAAGCGCGCTGCACGGGCCCCGGCGGCACTGGTCGTGATCAGCGGAATGCCAGGCCTGGGGCGGCGGACAGTCACGGTAGCTGCTACGCGCGAGGCCGGGGTCGACCTGTTCGAGGTGGACGCACGAAAGCTCGCGCGCGACGTTTCCGTCCTGAGGACGCAGATTCAGGCGATCGCGCGCGAGTGCCGGTTGCTCGGACGGCAGCCGCTGATCGCCAATTTCGACGCGCTGGTCGACGACAAGGGTGAGCGACTCGAGATGATCGGCATCGAGCTGCCGGCTCTGGTCGAAGGGACCATCTTCGCGACGACCGGCTTGCAGCGCCCGACGCTCCAGTGGGAGCGGCCGGTCATTGTCATCGAGCTGACGCAGCCAACGTTCGAGCAGCGGGCGGCGCTATGGAGCGCATCACTCGGGCAGGGCACCGAGGAGGACGGTGAGCACCTCGCGGGCCTGTACCCGCTCGCGCCGGCATTGATCGTGCGGGCCGCGCAAGCCGCCAAGGCGCGCGCCGTCGGTGGCGCGCTCCAAGCTGAGGACATTTACGGAGGCGTGCGCGCAGTGCTAGACGACCGGCTGGGACACTTCGCAAAGCGGGTCAGTGTCACGCAGTCCTGGGATGACGTGGTGCTCCCTCCTGAGCAATTTGGAGAGCTCATCGATCTCGTCGCGAGGGTTCGCGAGCGGCGCACGGTGTACGAGCAGTGGGGCTTTGCGGCAAAGCTCGGCAAGGGCCTCGGCGTCTCCGCGCTATTCTCGGGGCCGCCCGGTACCGGCAAGACCATGGTGGCTGCGCTCATCGCGAAGGAGCTCGGACTCGAGCTGTATCAAGTGGACCTGGCGAAGGTCGTCTCCAAGTGGATCGGGGAGACCGAGAAGAATCTAGCGGCGCTGTTCGACGCCGCTGAAGCCGGGCACGCCATCCTCCTGTTCGACGAGGCCGACGCGCTGTTCGGCAAGCGTACCGACGTGAAGAGCAGCAACGACCGCAACGCGAACCTCGAGACCAACTACTTGCTCCAGCGCCTCGAGAGCTTTACCGGCATCTGCCTCCTCACGACCAACCACGAGAGCTACCTCGATCCCGCGTTCCAGCGCCGGCTCTCGCTCCATTTGCGGTTCGAGCTCCCCGATGTCGCCGAACGCGCGCACCTATGGCTCGCGATGCTGCCCGCCGCGGCGCCGCGGGCGCCCGACATCGATTTCGCGACGCTCGCCCGCAAGTACGAGATGACCGGTGGCTACATTCGCAATGCCGCGCTTCGCGCCGCGTTCGTCGCGGCAAGCGCGAACACCGTGATCACGGCTGCGCACCTCGAGCGTGCCGCTCGCGCCGAGTACGAGGCGATGGGCAAGCTCGCCTTCGATGCGACCGCGACCGCTTCGACCTGACGCGCCCGCGCGGGGCGCGAGAGCCGTCATGCGGCACTCGGGGCGGCCTGCTCGTGTGAGCAGTCGCGACGGCTCTGGTGATGCTGGCGAGTCCCGGGACCTGGCGGCCGGCGGTTGAAACTGGATTCCAGCAGGAAACCCATGGTGATCGGACGATGACGCCGGAGGGCCCGTTGCTCCGAGTGCCCACCGCCGAGCGCGACCGACCGAAGCCTGCGCGCAGGTATGCGTGTACTCTGCTCGCGCATGCCTCAGGTCGTGGAACTGCCGCCGATCGGTCTGGATGCGCGCGGCGCGCTCGTCGCGTTGACGCGCGTCTGCAAGGAGACCCCCGCGAAGGGCGAGCACTACCGCGAGTTTCGCGCGCGGCTGCGCGCGGCGCGGCTGTGGGATCGCGAGCGCCCCGCCGTGATGCTGCGGTTCCTCGGTACCGGCGGTGCGACGGTGATGCCGTCGGAGTTCATGCAGACGCTCGGGGCGGCGGGCGGCGAGGAGGAGGTCGCGCAGGCCGTGCTCGATCGCCTGTGGCACCTGAACGCGCTGCTCGCGAAGACCGTGATGGATCTGGTGACGCAGCGCGCGTACCACAAGGACGAGATCTACAAGCACCTCGCGTCGGCGGCGTACAAGGGCGCGCTGCCGTCGCGACCGGCGATGGAGACGTGGCTGCAGATCGCGCTCGGCAGCGGCCTCCTGCGCACGCTCGGGATCGCGATGGTTCCCGGGCCGCGCGCGGAGCGGTACATCCAGCTCGCCGGCTCGCTCGATACCGACGAGTTCCTCGCCGAGGACAAGCCCGAGCCCGAGCCGGTGATCCCGTCCGTCGCGGACGACGACACGGCGGCGCCGGTGGCGGCCGAGGCGGGTGTGGACTCGTCGATCCCCGTCACGGCGGCGCCCGCGCCGGGCTCGCCGCTGCCCGCGCCGCTGCGCCACCTGACCGGCGAAGGCGTGCCGCTGCCCCGGATGCGCGAGCGCGTGGTGCCGGTCTCGCGCTTCGTGGGCGGCTTCACCGACGATGTCCTGGACGAGACGCGCGCGCGCGTCGAGTCGTGGTGGACCGAAGCGCAGCGTCCGCTCGCGACGTACCAGCCCGCCGACTTCGGGCTCGACGCCGAGCAGTGGGTCGAAGGGGCCGACGAGGTGGTCTATCGCGTGGCCGTCGCGGCCGCGCTCGCGTTCCGCCTCGATCGCGATCGAGCGGGGGTGATCGCGTCGTTCACGGCGCTCGACAAGGCGGCGATCCTGGACGACCTCTACCAGGGGACGGTGCCGGAGAATCTGCCCGCGCAGGTCGACGCGCGCGCGCTGATGCTCGCGTCGCTCGCGGCGCGTCGCTGTGCCGAGGTGCCCGAGCTCGCCGCGCAGCTCGAGGGCCGCGCGAATGCCTCCGACGCCTTCAAGGCGCTCGACGCCGCGCTCGGCCGCGGCCTGTTCCGCGCGGAGCTGTTCTGGATCATGGACATGCTCGGCAAGCTCGGCGTGATCCGCTACGACGACCTCGGCGACTTCACGACGACGCCGCACCGCATCGTGCGCGACACGCTGTTCCGGCTCGGCTTCGTCGATACGCCGTACGCGCACGACGCCGCGCACCTGACGGCTGCCGCGCGCGCAGCCCACCGTGCCGTGCCCGCCGGCTCCGCCGACGAGATCCTCACGATCTTCGCGCTGGCCTGCGGCTGCGCCTACGACTGCCCCCACCGCAAGGCCTGCGATTACCCCTGCCGCGAACGCCTGGAGTAATCTCGCAACCGTAGACGCCCGGGCATGCGGAGCGGGCTCGCCCGTCAAGGGGATGGACGTCTCGTAGTACGAGACCTCGATCGATTGGAACCGTGCGAAGGCCGCGGGCATCGCCTTCTCGTTCATTCGCGTCAGCGATGGAACGACGACGATCGACACGAAGTTCGCGCAGTACTGGGCCGGTGCGAGAGTGCCGGCGTGCTGCGCGGCGCGTATCAGTTCTTCCGTCCGAACCAGGACGCGACCGCGCAACCATCGATTAGACCAAGACCGATGGCTGGCGGTCGTTCGGTGACATCACGTCCGAAGCGGGCGGAGCGGGCGGGTGCGCGACTACCTCGGGCAGCTCGGGTGGGCTCGCGCTGTGTGGTGTCGGCCTGCTGATGCGCCGGCGCCGCCGGTAGGGAGAGTCACTACAGTCCTGCGAGTCGAACGATCTCGGACGTGCGCGAGCAGACGACCGTGGCGTCTCTCCACGGGACCAACTCACCACTGTGCCAGATCACGTCGAGTGGTTCGATCTCATGCTTTCGTGATCGCTCCCATCTTTAGGCATAGACTTGACCGATGCGCGCGGTCCTCTTGCTCAAGCTCGCGATCCGCAACCTGGTGCGGCAACGTCGAAGGTCCGCACTCGCCCTTGCGATCCTCGCGGCGGGGACGATGGCGGTACTGCTCACCCGGTCGTGGCAGACAGGAATGATGGACATGATCGCGCGCGAGGGCGCGAACACGTGGGTCGGCGGCGTTCAGGTCATGCGAACCGAGCAGCGCACGAACCTCAGCGCGTTCGGCCTCGACTCGAGCATCCAGATCACCGACGCACTCCTGAGCGAGCTCCGCGCGACTCCGCGCGTCATCGATCTGACCCCGCGGATTCGCTTCCTCGGCAAGGTGTTCAAGGGCGACGACGCGACGCCGTTCGTGGGGATGGCCATGGACTTCAAGGCGATTCCCACGGTCTTGCCCGGCTTGTTCAATCCTCAGCGCATCTCGGCGGGGCGTGCGCCGATCGCAGGTGACGAGGTCTTGATCTCCGAATCGCTCGCGAAGATCTCGAAGATCCAGCCCGGGGACACGTTGACGTTACTTGCGCGGCCGATCGATGGCGGCCTCGAAGGGATCGACGTGAAGGTCGCGGGCGTCCTGTCCGGTGCGTTCGAGGAGGAGCTCCGGCGGGGGGTGGTCATCGACCTTGCCCTGGCGCGTAAGATGTTGCGCATGGATCATCGGGCGACCGAGGTGTTGCTCGCCGTGGCACCGATCGGCGCGGCCTACAATGTCGCCGCGGAATTGAATACCAAGCTGGCTTCGCACGGTCTGACAGCCATGACCTACGACGAGGTGAAGCCGCGCTGGAAGGACGCGCGCGCACTGTGGGCAATGTCGTTGCGTATCGTCTTCATCATCGTCGTGCTCGTCGCCATCCTGGGGCTGTACACGACCGTTACCTTGATGGTGTCGGAGCGAGCGAAGGAGCTCGGCACGCTGCAGGCACTCGGGATCAAGAGGCAATGGACCGTGTTGATCGTGCTTGTCGAGGCTGGTATTTTGGGAGCGATAGGTGGGGCGATTGGTGCCGCAGGCGCGCTGGGGATCGTTTTTGCGGTGTCGGGTGGGGTCCCCTTCAATGTTCCAGGTGCGGCTGTCTATCTGATCATCCCCGCGCTCGCGTTCAAGGACGTGATCGTCGCCGTCGCGCTAGCCTCGATCGTCATCGTCTTGACGAGCCTTCGTCCCGCGATCCAGATCGCCTCACGCCCTCCGACCGTGTTGCTCGCATGACCTCAATCCAACTCGATCGAGGTCAAGGCGCTCGGCGGCGTCGATCTGGATATCGACAGCGGTGAGTTCACGCTCCTCATGGGCCCGTCGGGTTCCGGTAAGAGCACGCTGC
>JAYSYE010000614.1:0-2862 GCA_043716635.1 Deltaproteobacteria bacterium
CTCGACACGAAGTCGTTCACCGGCATGGTGATCGACTGGGGCGAGTACGAGGCGTGGCGCGAGCGCATCCTCGCGCTCGAGGCGGCGGGTGAGGATAGCGCTGGCCTCGGTCTCGGCTCGCGTGACGCGACCATGCTCTGCACGCTGAAGGAGATCTGGAGCGAGACCCGCACGTGGATCGTCGATGGCGAGGTCGTGACGTGCTCGGGCTACAAGCTGGGGCGGCGCACGCGCTATGCCCCACCCGAGCTCGTGGACCCGGCGATCGTCGCCTTTGCCCGCGAGGCCGCGCAGCACTGGTCGCCCAACCGAGCGTACGTGCTGGACGTGGCCGAGACGCCCGATGGCATGCGCATCGTCGAGGTCAACAACCTGAACTCGGCGGGGTGGTACCGCTGCGACATGCAGCGGCTCGTCATCGCGCTCGAGGGGATGACGTACTGACGCGGTTGCCGATGCCTTGACGTGCGAGCGGGAACCGCTGCACGGTCCGCCATGACCAAGATCTCGATCGGACTCTGCGCGCTGCTGGCGTTTGCCGGTGCGGGCTGCAGCCACAAGCAGGCGGGCCCGGATTGCGGCGCCGCGATCGCCAACAGCATGCAGCTCTCGAAGGCCACGATGGCGAAGATGCCGGGCTTCGACGACAAGATGGGGGCACGGATGCGGGACGTCGGCGTGACGCGCTGCACGGCAGACAAGTGGCCCGCCGAGGCCATCACCTGCATGGCGAACGCGCAGACCGAGGTCGACGCGCAGGGCTGCTACGGCAAGCTGACGGCCGATCAGTCAGCGAAGATGAACAAGGCCGCGATGGAGCTGATGGCCCCGCCTGCGGGCGCAGCCGGTGGCTCCGCGACCGCCCCCCAGTGATCAGCTGCCGCTCCGACGCCAGGTCATGGACCCTGCCCATACCGGCTAGAGTATTGGCGATGCGGATCGCGTTCGGGCTCGCGTGGGTGATCGCCATGACGGCGTGCAAGGGGCGGGGCGCGACTGCGGATCGCGAGCCAACGGCGAGCGCGGTCAGCGCATCCCTCCGCTTTGGCGACTGCGCCGACGCGCGCACGGGGTGGACCTCGGGGCCGCGCCCGCTGCCGTTCGTCCTGGGCGAATTCGCGGAGGTCGTTGCCGACCAAGCGGCGGCCGCTGCGGCTGCCGCCCCACCACGCCTGCCGGCACCCGACCCCGCGTCGCAGCGAGACCCGGACCCCGCGATCACGGCCGAGCACGATCCCTCCAGCGGATACCTCCGCGGCGTGCCGGCCATCGCGGTCGCCGTCACGCTCGTCCAGGACGGCAATCTCACGAGCGACGTCGTGGGCGCCGTGCTCGCCCACACCGAGGCGCCGGCGGTCCACTGCGTCGAGCTGAGACTCGCGACGACGCCGCTGCCACCCGGCGTCGTGGCCGCAGAGCTCGAGATCGGCGCCGGCGGCCACGTCACCGATTCCGTCGCGAACGGGATCGACCCGAGCGTCTCGAGCTGCATCGCGGCGCTGATCCGGCGAACGGCGTTCCCACCGCCGAGCCCGGGCACCACGCACGTCACGGCCACGTACACGCTCTCGTATCCGGGCGGCCTGCCGTCCGCACCCCCAGCGCGGCCCGCGAGCACCGGGACCGCGCCGCCCCATCACCTCGACTACCAGCCGGGCGCGGCGAACCCACTCGCCCACGAACGCAGCGCGCTCGCCGCGTGCATCGCGCACGCGAAGCCCGCGTATGGCGTCGCCGTCGTCGAGCTCGTCTACACCACGGTCGGCGACGTGATCTCCGCCTCGGCGTTCGGCCCTGCCGACGACGGCATCTCCGCGTGCATCGCCAAGGTCGGCACCGCGAGCCATCGCATCGACGCGACCGCCACGCAGCAGCGCTGCTCGTTCGCCTACGGCACGATGCCCGTGACGGCGCTCCCCGCGATCGACATCACGGATGCGACGTTCGTGTTGCCCGACGCGGCATCGAGCGTCTCCGCCGTCAACCGCGTCGCCATCGATGGCCCCGTCACGATCCGCGCGAGCGCGGCGGCGCCCGCATCGACCGTGCTCGCCGCTGCGGCCACGCTGGTGCTCGCGAATCGTCCGTTCGTTCTCGCGGTGCAGCGCGCGGGCAACTGGCAGACGCTGCGCCCGATCGCGCTCCCCGTGGTGCCCACGCCGCGGTCGGCCGGCGCACCGTGGGATCGCATCGTGCTGCCCACGCGGTCGCCCTTTACCGCGCCGAGCGCGCCCGCCCTCGAGCTCTCGATCCTGGTCGGTGCTCACGCCACGACGCTCGCCGTCACCGCCGCCGGTGCGCCCGATCAGCTCGTGCACGACGCCGGATATGCGCGGCAGCTCGACGCGAAGCTCGCGGCCGCCCGGCGGGAGCGCTTCTCGGGTCGCACCGACCTCGTGATCAGCGTCACCGCCGATGCGGCGTACGCCGACCTGGTGCTCGCGATCGAGGCTGCCGATCGCGCCGGCTTCCATGACTGGATGCTGGCCGCTCCGTCAGCGCCCTAGCGCGCGCGCATTTCGAGCTCGCGCCATCACGCGCGGCGTTGTGATGTCGCGCCCTCACGCGCGATAGTGTGACCGCCCATGGCGAGACACAGACGGCTGGGCGCGAGCACGCTGATGATCGCGGCGCTCGGCGCGGGATGCATCAAGCCCGTCACCCGCCGCCGATGCTCGGGTACGGCGAGCGGTACGCGGGCACGGGCGCCGGCGTCTACGTGAAGGACAGCCGTACCGACTGGGACATCACGGAGGGCACCGCGAAGATCACGTCGGAGCAGGCGCTCGAGGCCTCCGGCGACCCGGAGTACGAGGCGCGCCGGCAGATCGCGAAGGCCCACAACGAGGTCCTCTATCGCGA
>JAYSYE010000615.1:0-2861 GCA_043716635.1 Deltaproteobacteria bacterium
AAGTCGGAGATCGTGAAGGTTCCCGCGGGTGGCGTCAGTGCCGTCGGGGTCAACCAGTTGCGGCCCGAGCTCGCATCCTCGAGCACGCCCTCGTCGACGTTGGAGGGAGGCGGGGGCACGGGTGCTGCCCGCGCGACCATCATCGGGGGCGGCGGCGGGGTCACGATCACGACGGGCGGCTCGGCCGGCGGCGGCGGTGATTCGGACTCGGCTGAGGGCTCGCCGGTGGGCTCCGGCGGGGGCTGCGGGGAGGCGCCGGGCTGGGCAAAGAGGACACGGGGGAAGAGCAGGAGCAGCACGGCCGCCGGGACCACGCAGAGTCTCGAGTTCATGCTCCGATCGTACACATCGATCGCGTCAGCACGGAAATGGCGCACCCGGTAAATTCCGGCTCGTTGCAGCACTGTCAGGTGGTGCTGCGATGCTGACGGCTTGAGCCGCGACACGACGCCGACGCTCGCCGCGGCGCTCGGAACCATCGCGGTCGTGATCGCGGTCGCGGTCGTGGTTGCGGTCGTGATCGCGCTCTGGCTGGCGGCCGCATGGCGACGCTGGCGCGGCTCGGTGCGGGCGCGTGCGCGGGCGGTGCGGGCGGGGGCGGGCGAGGACCGCGCGGCGGCGCTGCTCGAGGCCGCGGGATTCACGATCGTCGAGCGCCAGGCGCGCGTCACGTGGGCTCCGCTCGTGGATGGCCGACCCTTCCCGACCGAGCTCCGTGCGGACTATCTCGTCGAGCTCGGCACCGAGTTCCTGGTCGCCGAGGTCAAGACCGGTGCGTTCGCCCCCTCGCTCCGCACGGCGGCGACGCGTCGCCAGCTGCTCGAGTACTCGAGCGCCTTTGCCACCGACGGCGTACTGCTCGTGATCCCCGAGCTCGGCACCATCCACCGCATCGAGTTCCCGTCATTCCGACGCGCGCGGGGGGCAGCGTGAGCTCGCGCGGAGGCGGCGTGAGTGCGCGCGGGGCACGAGCGCGTCGAATGACGTCGGACAGGCGGGTTCACGGCGCACCGGGGTGGTGTCCGCGGCCTGATCGCGACCGAGCGTCAGCGTAGCAGCCGTGGGCCTTCGGTATTCGGGTCGTGCATGATCGGAGTGGCGGCGGCAGACACGGGCGGAGCGACGACGATCGTGGGTGGGCGCTGCGCAGCGCGGAGCGGATCCGCCGCGATGCGGGGCGCCGATGGCCGGAGCGGGGGCATCGCGCGGGCCGACGCCCGCGGGATGCCCACCAGGTCGGCGCCGGCTTCGGCCGTCGTCGGGCGAATGACTCTGACGACCAGCGCGGCCGCGGCGCCGAACGCAAACCCACCGATATGCGCGTGGTACGCCTACGGCCTCAATGTTCGGCCGGCTAGCGACGCCTTGGGGGCTCAGATGGGGCAGACCGACCCGGCGATGAGTGACGGTCACCTCAACAGGAGCAAGGAATGAACACTGGCGATCGCGTCCGCATGTCCGAGGCGCTCAAGGCGAGGTTTCGCGCGAACGGTGGCGAGGACCACGTTGCTGAGTTTGGCGAATGCGTCGGCGTCGTCGAAGGCCCCCTCGACTACGGCACGCAGAAGGGGCCCGAGGTCGACGTGCGTTGGGAGCCGAGCCGGCTGCGCTATGGCTATCATCCTGATGATCTGGAGCTGGTAGGCACACCGGTAACGCCTACGTGATGCGCCGCCCAGACGCGATCACCAGATGAGCGAGGCACGATGCACGAGAGCGAAGAAGAGCTGCTGCGCGAACTGGACCGGCACGACGACCTGGTGATTCGGTGCGCGCTGGGCACATTGCATTTTCGGGAGTTCGATCACGCGCAGGCCGAGGTTGAGCTTGGCGCGGATCGGGTTCAGCGCCGCGTCGAAGGCTTCTTCGGTGATGCTGAAGTCGCTGACCTTGACCGGCACGATGCGGTTCTTGCCCCACACGAACAGCACCAGTGGTGCCAGCATCGGCGCGATCTCGAGCGTGCCGGAGCTGGCCTGCGCATCGACCGACGCCAGCTGCGCCGCAGTTGGATAGACAAGCGACTCCAGCAGCGCCAGCTGCGGCTGGATGCCGAACTGCACCGCGTTCTGGTTCTGCGCCGGAAACTCCAGCTGGTCGGTGGCGTCGACGTCGGCTTCGAGCTTGAAGGTCTCGACCGCCGGACCCTTGAAGCGCATCGGCTCGGCGCGGTCAGCGTCACTGCCACCGGCGGATTGCGCGGTGAGCGTGCGGCTCAGCGAATCGCTGTTGTATTGCAGCGAGATGATGCGGAGCACGCGTGCGGTGGCGGCGTCGACGATGACGAGGCCGGCTTTGATCAGCCTGGGGCTTCCTGGGAAGGAACTCATCGCGCCGCCCAAAAGTCGATCGCGCGTCCGATGCGTTCGCGTGGCGGGACCATGCCTTCGCGCTCCCAGTCGGCCAGCTCGCGCTGATTCATCAATGCGAGGAACGACTGGATAGCAGCAACTTGCGGCCCATTAAACTCTTCGATCCGGGCCCGAAAGAAGTCCCATTGCCAGCCGCTTTCGCGCACCGGCGGCGTTAGATTGAAGAGCACCGAATCCAGCGCGACATCGACTTCGTGAGGCGCATCGACGCACGCAGTCATGTACGCCGGCACATAGAAGCCGAAAGCCTCGGGCGTGAAGAGCGGCAACGCTTCCTTAAACCGGCGCACCATCTCCACGGGGACGTCTTGCCACTTCATGCCGGTGAACGCGCGGACGATCTCGGCGGACTCGGGATCGAACACGTCTTGATCGACGACGATGTATTCATCGCCCGGATAGGGCGCGTCCGCGAACGCTGCGAGGAGCGCTGCTTTCACGGTGTCACCTTGTTGCGGGGCCGATGTCATGAGCATTTGGCCTGAACGA
>JAYSYE010000616.1:0-2850 GCA_043716635.1 Deltaproteobacteria bacterium
ACCGCGCACGATGCGCTCGTGACCCAGGGCGGCCTGACCGCCGGCGAGACGGTGCTCGTGCAGGCAGTGGGCAGCGGCGTGGGAACCGCAGCCAGCCAGCTCGCGCACGTGCTCGGCGCGTTCGTGATCGGGACGTCGCGCACGGCCGACAAGCTCGAGCGCGTGCGGACGCTGGGCGTGGATCTCGGCATCGTGCCGGAGCACGGCAAGTTCGCCGACCAGGTGAAGCGGCATGCCCCGGACGGCGTGCAGGCGATCCTCGAGCTCGTCGGGGGCGCCTACCTCGACGAGGATCTGCGCTGCCTGCGCACGCTCGGTCGGATCGTGCTCGTCGGGTTGACCGCCGGTCGGAGCACCGAGCTCGACCTCGGCCTGGTGCTGCAACGCCGCGCCCGCATCCTCGGCACCGTGCTGCGTGCCCGGCCGCTGGAGCAGAAGATCGCGGCCATGCGCGCGTTCGAGGATCAGGTCGTGCCGCTGCTCGCGCGCGGCCTGCTGAAGCCCGTGATCGACGCCGTGATGGAGCTCGATGACGCGGGCGCGGCGCATGCCCGCATGGCGAGCAACGCGGGTGTCGGCAAGATCGTCCTGCGCGTGGCGTAGGCCGGACGCAGGCCGCGAGCGTCAGGGGCGGCGCGCGACGCGATAGATCGGCACGAGGTTCACGCGCTCGTCCCACGCGGGGGTGCGCCGGTAGAAGAACTCGAGCCGCTTCGCGGGGTCCTTCATGACGTCGGGGGCCGCGGCGACGGCCGCATCGAACTGCGCTTGCAGCGTCGGATCGGCGGCGAGCATGGCGCGTGCGGCCGCCTCCGCGACGTACTCCTCCATGTACTCCTTGCGCTCGAAGGCGGTGTTGAGGAGGCCCCACGCCGCGAACGAGTCGGGGAGCGTCGGCTCCATCATGTGCATCACGAGACGGGCGAGCGGCTGCGCGATCGGCACGAAGATCGCGCCCTGGTCGAGCACGCGCGACTCCGGGGCCCAGGCCCCGACGAGCGTCGGCCGCTGGTGACTCTCGTACGACTCGCCGTAGGTCACGGTGGTCGCGCGATAGGCCTCCAGCTCGATGCGCGGCATGCCGGCGATCGGCTCGTACTGCACCCCGTGGACGTCGAGCAGCGGCGCGAGCAGGCGGGCGTAGCCGCCGTCGATCACGTAGCCGGCGAGTGGTGCGGTGATCGTGACGGTCGGCGCGAGCACGTCGTGCAGCGGCACGTGCCACACCTCCGGCTTCGACTCGTCGTACGTGACCCACACGCCGCCCGTGAGGTCGGAGGTGCGCGACTCGTACGCGTAGCCGCGAAAGTCGATCATCGTCACGTGGTCCGTCGCCGCCCACACGAGTGGCACCGACGTACCCGCGAGTGCCGCATCGGCGCGATCGGCCTCGTCGGCGACCCGGCGCCAGGTCGGTGCGGATCGCGTGGCCTCCTCGAGTACCGCCTGCAGCGTGTGATACGTGCTCGTGACGCGCTCCTTGTACGTGCGCCACGAGTGCGTCTCCACGAGCATGCCCATGCGCCCGCGCGTCGGCGCGTAGAAGTGGGTGAACCGCGGCGGGGCCTCGCTGACCGAGAACCCCGAGGTCGGATCCGTGTCCACGTCGAACGACGGATAGAACGGCACCGGGAGATGGCCGAGCGTCGTCAGGCGCGCCTGCATCACGACGGAGAGTGCGCGTGCGGTCTCGTCGAGCTGGTCGGGGCGCGGCGAGGCCGGCGCGACGTTCACGCTGATGTCGGTCTGGAACTTCGCGCCGTCGGTCGTGTGCAGGTCGATGAACAGCACCGGATCGCGCGTGCGGAGGAGGCCGAGCATCGCGCGCGTCTCGGGCGCATCGGCCTTCACGAAGTCACGGTTCAGGTTCAGGCGGGAGCCGTTCGTCCGGAACCCCATCTCCTCGGGGCCGCGCTGGTTCGGACGGTTGCTCGGACCGAACCGCTCGTGGCCATCCGGGTTGATGGTGGGCACGAAGGTGATGCTCGCGGCGTCGAGCACGCCCGGCGCGAGCTTGCCGTCGAGCACGTCCCGGAGCACCGCGAAGCCGGCGTCCTTGCCTTCGATCTCGCCCGCGTGGATGCCGGCCTCGATCACGATCGCGGGCAGCCCGCGCCGCTTCTCGATCGTGAGCGCGACGATCGGGCGGCCCTGCAGGGTCTCGCCGATCGTCTCGCAGCGCGCGTTCGCGTACGCGCGCGCGAAGTCGTGGCAGAGGCGAACCGTCTCCTCGTGCCGGCCGGTGCGAAGGTATCCGGAGCGGGCGGCGGTGGTCGAGAGGTCCAGATGGGGTCGCGCGTGCGAGCACGCGGCGCACGCCGCGGCCGCAGCAACCAGGAGCGTGGCGTTCGGCGTTCGCGGCATGCCGCTCGTGCCTAACATCGAACGAAGCGTCACGAGCGAGCGCTGGTCTACAACTGCAACCGCATGTCATCCCGGCGAACGCCGGGATCGAGGCAGTACGACCGGCCCCCCGTACGCGAGGCTCCGCTCGCCGCTAGCGACGATGATCGCGCGAGCCGCCGCCGCCACCGCCGCGGAACCCGCCGCCGCCACGGTAGGTGCTGTTGCCACGAGGGGGCGGGGGGCTATACGAGCGATGGTCGCGCGTGCCGCCGTAGTAGCCACCGCGCGTGGTGTAACCACCGCTGCCGCGATTGCCGCCGTAGTAGCCACGGGCCACGTAGCCGTTCGGCCGGTAGTGCACGTAGCCGTACGGGTTGCCGATGCTGATGACCGCGTACGGGGCCGACGCGGACACCCAGCCGCCGTTGTAGTAACCGGACCGATACCAGGCGCCGCCGTCGTTTCGCCAGTAGTAGCCGTCCGAGTAGAAGATGGGCTCGTCGT
>JAYSYE010000617.1:0-2849 GCA_043716635.1 Deltaproteobacteria bacterium
CATGACGGTAAGTACGCACTATTTGGATACGAGGACGGGGACATCGTGATCCGGTCGACGGCAGACGCCGCGGTTGTGCGCACGGCGCACGAGCATCCGGTGGCCATCACGCGAATCGAAGTTTCGCCCGGCGATGGCTATGTGTTCACCGAGGACATCGAGGGCGAGCAGCGGATCTGGCCACTCGCGCCGCCGTGACGCGCGCTCAGGCGCCGGGGTGACCTGACAGCGAGATGCCTGGCGCTCCGGCGCAACGCAGGCGAGCCCCGGGGTTAGAACCGCCGCCGTGAAGTTCACCGTGCACGCGACCGCGCCAGGCACGCGCGCCCGCGCGGGGACCGTCGAGACCGCCCACGGCGCGATCGAGACCCCGGTGTTCATGCCCGTGGGGACCCGCGGGACCGTCCGCACGCAGACGCTCGACCAGCTCGCGCAGCTCGGCCCGAAGATCATCCTGGCGAACACGTTCCACCTGATGTCGCGGCCGGGCATCGAGCTGTTCCAGCAGGTCGGCGGCCTGCACCGCTGGATGGGCTGGGACCGCGCGCTTCTCACGGACTCGGGCGGCTTCCAGGTGTTCTCGCTCGGCGACCGCTGCACGATCGACGAGACGGGCGCCGTCTTCCGCAGCGCGACCGATGGCCGCCGGCTCGTGCTCACGCCGGAGACGTCCATCGCGATGCAGCTCGCGATCGGCTCCGACATCATGATGGTGTTCGATCACCTGATCGACTCCACGCTGCCGCACGCCGCTGCCGTCGAGGCGATGGACCGGACGCACCGCTGGGCGGCCCGCTCGCTCGCCGCCCGCGCCGACGCCCCGAACGCGCTGTTCGCGATCGTGCAGGGCGCCTGCTTCCCGGATCTCCGCCGCATCAGCGCGGACGTGCTGACGACGCTGCCGGGTCCCCATCCGTTCGACGGTTTCGCGATCGGCGGCCTCGCCGTCGGCGAGACCCGCGCCGAGCGCGAGGACACCACCGAGCTCGTCACCGCGCTGCTGCCCGCCGATCGCCCGCGCTACCTGATGGGCGTCGGGACGCCGCTCGATCTCCTCGAGGGCGTGCACCGCGGCGTCGACATGTTCGACTGCATCCTGCCCACCGCGTGGGCCCAGCAGGGCCTCGCCTTCACCTCGCGCGGGCGCATCGATCTCGTGCGCGGCGTGCACAAGCTCGCCACCGCGCCGCTCGATCCGATCTGCCCGTGCGATGCGTGCACCCGCTACCCGCGCTCGTACCTGCACCACCTCGTGAAGTGCAAGGAGCCGCTCGGCTGGCAACTCCTCGCGTTCCACAACCTGCGCTTCTACCTGACGCTCATGGCGGACATCCGCGCCGCGATCCACGCGGGGACGTTCGCGGCGTTTCATGCCGCGCACCGGGAGCGCCTGGGCGCCGCGGATGTCGACAACCCGCCCGGCAAGGTCCCGCGCGCGCGAGCCGGCGCGCCGACGACGCGCGGGGCGTTCGCGGTGCACGTGTCGACGCGCGGCCACACGACGATCCAGCACGTCGAGTCGGGTGAGCTCATGCATCCCGTCACGCACCCCGACGAGGAGGCGCGACGGATCTACCTCGACCAACCACTCGGCATCGCGGCCGCGCTCGCGGGAGAGCGGGACCGCGGGCTCGTCGTGTGGGACGTCGGCCTGGGCGCGGCACACAACGCGATGGCGCTCGTCGCGGCCGTCGAGCGGACGCCCGCCGCATCGCCGATCACGCTCGTCAGCTTCGAGCGCGATCTCGACGCGCTGAAGCTCGCGCTCGCCAACCAGAAGCCGTTCGTGCACCTGCGCCACGAGGGGCCGCACCGGCTCCTGCGCGGCGAGGCCTACGTGAAGGGGCCGCTGCAGTGGACGCTGTGGCACGACGACGTGCTCGCGGGGCTCGCGACGGCGCCCGCGCCCGACGTCATCTTCTGGGATCCGTTCTCGTCGAAGGTCGACACCGAGCTGTGGTCCCCGGCGACGTTTCGGGCGCTGTTCGCGGCGCTCGATCCGGCGCGGCCGACGGAGCTCGTGACGTACTCCGCCTCGACAGCGGTGCGCGCCGCCCTGCTCGCCGCTGGGTTCTACGTCGCGCCCGGCGTCGCCTCGGGCCCGAAGGCGACCACGACGATCGCGCTCGCCCATCCCACGCCGGAGCTGCTCGCGCGCCATCCGCTCCTCGGCGCCGACTGGCTCGCGCGCGTGGCCCGCTCGACGGCGCCGCTCGCGCCGGAGGTCACCACCGCGATCGCCGCGCATCCGCAGTTCGCGCAGCTCGCGCCGGCCGGGCCAGCATGTTGATCGCGTTCAACAAGCCGTACCTGGTGCTCTGCAAGTTCACCGACGACAGCGACCCGCCGCGCCCGACGCTCGCGGGCTTCGGCCTGCCCCCGCGGGTGTACGTGGCCGGTCGCCTCGATCACGACAGCGAGGGCCTGCTGCTGCTCACCGACGACGGCCTGCTGAACCAGCAGCTCACCGACCCGCGCTGGAAGGCGCCCAAGACGTACCTCGTGCAGGTCGAGGGCACGGCGCGCCCCGAGGCGCTCGAGCAGCTCGCGCGCGGCGTGACCCTCAACGATGGCCCGACGCGTCCCGCGGTGGCCGTGGCGCTGCCCGAGCCGCCCGCGTGGCTGTGGCCCCGCACGCCGCCCGTGCGGTTTCGCAAGACGGTCCCCGACTGCTGGCTCGCGCTCACGATCCGCGAGGGTCGGAACCGCCAGGTCCGCCGCATGACGGCGACGGTCGGGCTGCCGACGCTGCGCCTCATCCGCACGCAGATCGGCCCCCACGCGCTCGGCGATCTCGCGCCCGGCGCGTGGCGCGTGATCGCATGAGCACCGCGTGAGCGCGCTCCGCG
>JAYSYE010000618.1:0-2845 GCA_043716635.1 Deltaproteobacteria bacterium
TCGAGCTTCGCGACGGTCTGCTGGCCGGCGACGACCTTCACCGAGGTCGACGTCGACCGCATGGTCATCATCTGCTGCTGCATCGCCTGGATCACCACGGTTCCCTCGGGGACCTTCGTCATCGTGAAGGCGCCCGAGTCATCGGTCCGCGTGAACCCCATCTGCGCGCCGCCGCCCTTGATGGACTGCGACACGCCGACGCTCGGCAGGGGTTGCCCCGCACGCGTCACGGTCCCCACCACGGTGCCGAAGCCGCGCAGCGTCAGCAGGATCGGCGGTGGATCCTCCTTGCCGGGCGCCACGGCCACGGCCGGCGAGCTCCCGCTCGTCGCGTACGCCGCCGCCTGCGTCCCCTTCGCGGGCACGCCGATGATCGTGAACTCGCCGTCCTGGTCGGAGACCGCCCAGCGCATCCCGTAGAGATCCCCCATCGGCCCGGACTCCTCGTCGGCGCCCTCGGCGCTGAACAGCATGTCGCCGAGCTTCACCTTGGCGCCCGCGACGGGCGTGCCCTTGCTGTCGACCACCTTGCCGTTCAGGCGGCGCCCGCGGAAGACGGTGATCGTACCGAGGTCGGTCACCTTGCCCGCCTCCACCACGACATTGCGCTTCGCCATCTCGGCGAACTCCGGGCCGCGGAACGTCACGTCCCACTTGCCGGGCGTCAGTGACTTCACCTCGAAGACGCCGGCATCGGCAGGCGTGGGCGGCTGGAAGCCCACCGCGATGGTCGCGAGCTTCGGCGGCGCCGTCGCACCATCGATCACGATCGTGCCCTTGATGCCGCCGGGCGCGAGCAGCGTGACCTTCACGGCGGTGTCGCCGGTCTTCGCGGAGACGCCGTCGGCACCGAAGTCCATGCGTGACGCACCGGCGCGCGAGGCCCACACGCGATACTTGCCGTCGGCGAGGCCGTGCAGCTTGAACGCGCCCGCGCCGTCGGTGGTGGCGGTGGTGGATCCGGCGATGCCCATGGTCTCGGTGGGGCCGCCGCCGAAGAAGTCCGGCATCGCGTTCACCTGCACCTCGGTGACGGGGGCGCCCGCGCCGTCGACGACGATGCCGGCGATCACGCCCGTCACGTCGAGCACGAGCTTCACGTTGCGCGCGGACTCGGCGGCCTCGAGGTCGACCTCGACGAGCTTGCTCGCGGCGGTGTCGGACTCGGCTCGCGCCTGCAGCTTGCCGCGCATGAGGCCGTGCAGCTCGAACGCGCCGTTCGCATCGGCGGTCGCCTGGCGCGGCGCCACTCGCCAGCGGTTCGCGCCCGCGCCTGCGACGCGCACGATCGCGTACGGCACCTTCGCCCCGCCGGTATCGACGACGACGCCGGCGACCGTGCCGCCCGCCTTCATCGTGACCTCGACGCCGGTGAGCGGCTTGTCGGCGACCGTGATCGGTGCCGCCTTGCCCGGCGAGTGCATGCCGTCCATCGCCCGCAGCGTGTACTTGCCGGGCGCGACCACGGGGATCGTGAACTCGCCCTTGTCGTTCGTGAGGATCTTGTCGCGATCGTCCCCACCGCCGCCAAACCCGCCGCCCATCGCGCCCGACGAGAGGAGGACGCGCGCCTGCGCGATGGCCGCGCCCGTCTCGTCGACCACGTGGCCGGCGACCGCGACCCCGCGGTGCAGCGTGAGCTTCACGGTCCCCTTCGAGCCGCCGGAGCCGACGGTGGTGAACGTGGAGGCGGGCGCGTACCCGTCGGCCTTCACGTCGATGCCCACGAAGCCGGGCTCGACGGGAGCGAGGGTCGCCATGCCGCGCGCGTCGGTCGTCGCGGAGACCTCGGCCAGATCGTCGGCGGAGACCACGGCCTTCGCGATCGGGGCGGCCTGCTCGTCGACGACCGTGACGGCGACGGATGCCCCTTCGGACATGTAGATGATGGCGGGGTCCGGCGTCGCGGTGACGCGGTACTGCAGCGAGCCGACGAGCTTGCCCGCCTTGGCGGACAGCGAGTACGTGCGGCCCACGAGCTTGTCGAACCTGAACGAGCCATCCTCGTCGGCCTCGACGTGGCGCGGGGGCACGGAGCTCAGCCACACCGTCGCGCCCGCGATCCCGGTCTTGTCGGAGCCCACGACCTGACCCTCGAGCGTGATCGTGCCCTCCCGATCCGGATCGAGCGACCACTCCGGCATGCCGCCGCGCGGGGCCGGCCCGGCTTCGCTGTCACGGGACGGACGCGGCGCGGACGGCTTGCCGCCTGCGGCCCACGGATCCACAGCGGACCCGGCCGCCTTCGCGGTCGCGGCCGGCTTCGCGGAACCTCGCAGCGCGAACATCCAGATCGCGATCGCGGCCAGCACGAGAACGACAACACCCCCGACGACATGCGTGCGCTTCATCTCGCGCGCATCATGGGACCGCGGGCTGCCGTCCGCCACTGAGACACCCTGCGACGTCGCGCGTCCGTCCCGGGTCCGCCCCGGGCGCCGACCCCAGGGCTCACCTGTGCTGACCCGCCTCGCCGTCGCATCTCACGCGATGCCGTCGTTGCGTGCTCGCCCGGTACGCCGCGGTCGGCAACCGCGACCGGGTGCGCGTGTCATCCTGTTCGAGATGGCGGTGCGGCGCGAGGTGTCGGGGGCGCTGCTGCTGCCGCTCGTGCTGGTAGGCGTGGCGGCGAGCGCGGCACCGGGGGCACCCGGGGCAGCCGGGGCGATGGACGACGCGCTGGCCGCGGCGTTGTCGCGGCACTCTGCGGCCGATGTGGAGGCGTTGCGGGCGCGGCGCGACGACGACGTGCCGACGCGCTGCACGCTCGGGGCGGTGTACGCGGCGCGCGGCGATGTGGTGCGGGCGAGCTTCTTTCTCGCCGGCTGCCTCGATGCGGAGCTGG
>JAYSYE010000619.1:0-8701 GCA_043716635.1 Deltaproteobacteria bacterium
AAGGGCGCGATCATCAGCGACGTCTGGGACTACGGCGAGAGCGGCCTGATGATGGTCGGGGTCGCGCCGGTCCTCGACCCTGAGGCCCCGATGTCGGCGGCCGAGGACGCGGGCATCATCGGCGCGGTCGTGGTCGCATTCTCGCAGACGGCGAAGCTCGCCGCCGAGGACAAGTCGCTCCTCGGCGCCGATGTTGCCTACCACGATGGCACGAAGATCGTCGCGACGAGCTTCACCACGGCGGCCGGCGGTCAGGACGGCGAGAAGCAGACGCAGCTGTCGGCCCAGCTCGGCGATCTGATGAAGAAGGACCAGACCCAGCGCCAGGAAGTGACGCTCGGCGGCAAGCGCTACTACGTCGCGTTCACCCGGCTCACGCAATCGGCCACGAAGCCACTGCCGGCGGACTATCCGAAGGTCGCCGCCGGGACCATGGTGCTCGCGCCGGTCTCCGAGCCGTCGCCCGTCGCGGGTCCGGCGAAGCTATTCCTCCTGCTGCTGGGCATCGGCGCACTCGCCATCGCGCTGATGGGCGTGCACCTGTCCCACCGGCGCGTCGTCGCGCAGGTCGATCAGGTCGAGGCCGGCATCACGGACATCATCAACGGCAACGTCGATCGCACGTTCCGCCCGGTCGGTCCCGAGCTCGACGGGCTCGCGAACGGGCTCAACGTGATGCTGGCGCGCCTGATGGGGCGCCCCGAGCCTGGCGAGGAGGAGTTCGACGAGCAGGGCAACGTGATCGTCCACGGGCACGTCGACTTTGACGAGAACGCCGATGCGGGTCGCGGCGCGGCCGGCCAGGGCGCGGATCCGGACCTCGCGGCCCTCGCCCAGGAGTCGGAGCCCGACTACTACAAGCGCGTGTGGACGGATTATCGCGCGCAGAAGCACACCGCCGGCACCCCGGATGACGTCACGTTCGAGAACTTCATCGCGAAGCTCAAGGTCAACGAGGGCAAGCTCAAGGCCCAGTACCAGTGCCGCGCCGTGCGGTTCCGCGTCGTCACGAAGGACGGCAAGGTCTCACTGAAGCCGGTCCCGATCTTCGCGTGATCGGCGCCGCGTGACGACGCAGACGGGGCTGGCGCGGCTCGTGGCCGAGGGCAGCTCCCTGCTCGAAGGCCGGCGCGTCGGGTTGCTGGTGAATCAAACGGCCGTCGACGCGCAGCTCCGGCATGCGATCGACTTGCTCGGGGCGCGCACCGACTTTCGAGTCACGGCGCTATTCGGGCCCGAGCACGGGGTCCGCGGCGATGCGCAAGACATGATCGCGGTCGAGGGGACGCGCGATCCGCGCAGCGGGCTGCCCGTCCACAGCCTGTACGGCCACACGACGGAATCGCTCACTCCGACGGCGGCCATGCTCGAGGACGTCGACGTGCTCGTCTACGATGTCCAGGATATCGGCAGTCGCTACTACACGTTCGTGTGGTCGATGGTGCTCGCGATGCGGGCGTGCGCGGCGGCCGGGAAGGGATTCATCGTGCTCGACCGGCCGAACCCGCTCGGCGGCGTGCATGTCGAGGGCGGGACCATCGCCGTGGGCTTCGACTCGTTCGTGGGTCTCGTCCCGTGCCCGAACCGCCACGGCCTGACGGCGGGTGAGATCGCCCGGTGGCGCCACTCGACGGAGCGGCTCGATCTCGAGCTCGCGGTGATCACGATGCGCGGGTGGGAGCGGGAGCTGCGCTTCGAGCACACGGGGCTGCCATGGGTGCTGCCGTCGCCGAACATGCCGACGCCGGAGACCGCGCTCGTGTATCCGGGCATGTGCCTGGTCGAGGGCACGGAGCTGTCGGAGGGGCGGGGCACCACCCGTCCGTTCGAGCTCGCGGGTGCGCCGCACCTCGACGGGCACCGCCTCGCGGCGGACATGACCGCGATGGCGCTCCCCGGCGTGATGATGCGGCCCGCGTCGTTCTTTCCGCAGTTCCAGAAGCACGCGCGGACGCCCTGCGATGGCATCCAGCTCCACATCACGAACCCCGAGACGTTCCGGCCCTACCGCACGGGCGTCGCGTTCCTGAAGGCAGCCCACGACCAGGCTCCCGAGCAGTTCCACTGGCGCGAGAAAGCGTACGAGTTCGTCGATGCGATTCCCGCGATCGATCTGCTCGCGGGCTCCGCGGCGCTCCGCGAGGGCATTGCCGCCGGCGCGAGCCTCGAGGACCTGGCGGCGCGGTGGCCGCGCGAGGAGGGTGCGTTCGCCGAGGAGCGCGCCGAGTTCCTGCTGTACTCGTGAGCGATCGCGCGCCCATGCCGAGCATGAAGCGGGTCGGGCTCTTCGGCGGGAGCTTCAACCCGCCGCACGTGGCGCACCAGCTCGTGGCGCTGTACGTGCTGGAGACGCAGCCGATCGACGAGCTGTGGTTCGTGCCGGTGTTCACGCACGTGTTCGGCAAGGCGCTCGCCGCGTTCGAGCATCGGGTCGCGCTGTGCGAGCTCGCGGCGACGCCGCTCGGATCGCGTGTGCGCGTGGTCCGCACCGAGGAGGAGCTCGCGCGTCGGAACGGCTTCGTCGGGAGCCGGACGCTCGACCTGGTCGAGCACGTGGTGGGGCTGGGGGTCGCCCCACGCCTCGTGGTCGGCGCGGACATCCTCGGCGAGACCGCGAGCTGGCACCGGTGGGATGCGGTGGTGGCCGCGGCCCCGCTGATCGTGGTCGGGCGCGGGGGGCACGCGGTGCCCGCCGGCAGCTCGCAGACCGGCGTGACCATGCCCCAGATCTCGTCGACCCGGGTTCGCGTGCTACTCGCGCAGGCGCATGCGGGGTCGGACGACGCGGCGGCAGAGCTGCGTGGGCTATTACCGGGGCAGGTGTTGCGGTATATCGCCGACCACCGCCTGTACGAGGACGCCGTCGCCGGATGACCGCTCGCAATCCCACCACGTTCATCATCGGCGCCGGTCCCGTGGCCACGGCGCTGGCCGGCGCGCTGCGCCTTCGCGGCGTGCCCGTCCTCGGCCTGTGGGCGCGCAAGGCCGCCCAGGCGCGAGCGGCGGGGTCGATCGCGGGCGTCGCGGCGTTCTCGTCGGCGCCGCCCGACCTCCTGCTCGAGTGCGAGGTGGTGATCCTCGCGGTGCGCGACGCCGTGATCGGGGAGGTCGCGGGCATGCTCGCGGGCACCGGTCTGCTCGGCAAGCGGCACGTGCTGCTGCACTGCGCGGGTGCGCTGTCCGCGCAGGCCGCGCTCGGCGGCGTCGCGGCGACCGTGCGCGGCATCGGCACGCTGCATCCGCTCACCGCGATCGTCGATCCCAAGGCCGCGATGCGCACGCTCGGGGGCACGGTCTTCGGCGTCGAGGGCGATCCCATCGGCCGCGCGGTCGCGGCAGGGCTCGTCGAGATCATGGGTGGGGTCGTGCTCGATCTCGCGAGCTCGCAGATGGGCGCCTATCACGCCGCGGCCGCGCTCGCGTCCAACTACGTGGTCGCGGCGATCGACGCGGCGGCTGCGGTGCTCGCCGGTGCCGGGGTCGCGCCCGAGCTGGCCGCGCGCGCGCTCGTCCCGCTCGCCGAGGGCGCGCTCGCGAATGTCACGGCGCGCGGCACGACGGCAGGCCTCACCGGCCCGGTTCGACGGGGCGACGCGGCGACCGTTCAAACCCATCTCGCGTCGCTCGCATCCACGCCGGAGCTTGCCGAGGTGTATCGCGCGCTTGCGCGGCATGCGGTCACGATCGCTGCGCGCATCGAGGGTCCCGACGCGCCGGACGCGTCGGGACTCGAGACGATCCGGACGCTCCTCGCCCGACCTGGATGATATGATTTACCCACGATGATCCGTGGACTCGTCCAGACGTTCTGCACCGTGTTCGCCGCGTTGTTGCTGTGGCTCGGGCTCGGGCTCGGCACGGCGCACGCCGACAAGCCGAACTCGAAGTACGCGGGCCGGATCATGATGAGCGAGAAGCGGTACCCGTCCTCCGCGAAGTCGGTCGGCGAGTTCAACGCGAAGGTCGCGAAGCAGTCGAAGACAGCGTTCTACGAGGACAAGGACAAGCACGAGTGGAAGCTCCAGTTCATCGGCTTCCTCAAGCAGCCGCTGAACGACGTCGAGTACCTCGTGAAGATCTACGAGCTCGGCAAGGGGCAGAACCTGCTCCTCGCGTCGTTCGAGCAGTTCACCGACCAGCGTGGGATGACGTCGCTCATCTCGAGCATGACGCTCGAGCGCAAGCTGGTCGGCGTGAACAAGAACCTCATGATCACCATGGAGCACAAGGGCAAGGTCCTCGCGTCCACGCGCTTCAAGATTCTCGGTGAGGGCGAGAAGTTCAGCGGCAAGGTGAACTTCTCCGACGATGACGCCAACGGCAAGTCCGACGACGAGTAGCGCGAGCGCTACGATGGGGCCGCGGTGCAGTGCACGACCTGTTCGACGGCCGTAGACGAGTCGGGGAGCTTCTGTCCCGGCTGCGGCGCGTCGATCGCTCCCGAGCCCGAGCCCGAGCCCAACGCAGAGCCCACGTCCGCGACCGCCGCGAGCCTCGTGGGCTGCGAGGTGGACGGGTTCGCGATCGAGGGCGTGATCGGCGGCGGCTCGTTCGGCACCGTGTACCGCGCGCGACAGCAGGGACTCGATCGCCTCGTCGCCCTGAAGATTCCGAGTCACGAGATCGCCGCCGATCCGGTGATGGCCCGGCGGTTCGCGCGCGAGGCTCGCGCGGCGTCGCGGGTGCATCACCCGGGTGTCGTCGCCATCTACGGAGTGGGCACGCTGCCCGACGACCGGCCGTATCTCGCGATGGAGCTCGTCGATGGAGTGTCGCTCGAGCGCGCGCTCGATGACGGCCCCCTCGAGCCAATCCGTGCCCTGAAGATCGCGCGGCTGATCGCGAGCGCGCTGTCGGAGACGCACGCCGTGGGCGTGGTGCATCGCGACCTCAAGCCATCGAACATCGTGTGGCAACGCGACCGCAACGGCGACGACCGGATCACGATCGTCGACTTCGGGATCGCGATGAGCAAGCCCGGCACGGCGGACGCCACGCGGCTGACGCAGAACGGCCTGATCGGCACGCCGCACTACATGTCTCCCGAGCAAGCGCAGGGCGAGACGGTGGATGCACGCGCCGACCTGTACGCGCTCGGCTGCATCCTGTTCGAGCTCGTCACGCACGACACGCCGTTCTCGGGCTCCGGCTACGAGGTTCTGCTCGCGCACCTGGGCCGGCCCGCGCCGGCACCGAGCACGCGCAACCCACGCGTTCCGAGGGTCGTCGACGACCTCGTGCTCAAGCTGCTCGCGAAGCTGAAGGAGTCCCGGTTCGCCAGCGCGGATGCCCTCGTGAGCGCCATCGACCGCGCGATCGCCGTGATCGAGGGCCGCCCCGTACCCCCCGTGTACGAGGCGCCCGCGCCGGTCAAGGCCCCGGCCGCCACGAGCGCGACGGTGCGGGTCGGGATGGGCCGGCGAATCACGCGCGGCGCGACCGACGCGGGCATCGCGGAGACCACCGTCGGGCCCGACGCCCGTGAGCTCACGGAGGCCGATCCTGCCGTCGGCGGAGCGGCGACCTCCCTCGTGTTGCGCCCCGCGCCGTCCCGCGCGCGCTGGCTCGCACTCGGCCTCGCCGGCGGTGCCATCGTGGCCACGGCGGCCGTCCTCGTCGTGCGACCGCGCGCACCGGTCGCTCGCGCGATCGATGATGCCAGCGAGTCGCAGCAGGCGAGACGCGAAGTGCTGATCGACTCGGGCGATGCGCGGCTGCGCGTCTGGATCCCGATGCCGCTGCTCGCCCGCCGCCCGGCACGCTTCCAGCTCGAGCTGCGTAACAAGCTCGGCGGTCTCGTGCATCCTGAGCAGATGGTCGTGACCGTCGAGGACGCGACAGGCAAGGCCGTGGGGTTCGCGGCCCGCCCGCGCGCGACCGACCCCGACCACTACACGTTCGCGCATCCGTTTGCCGGCCCGGGTCACTACACGCTGCGCGTGTTCCCTCCGGACTCCGAAGCGGACTTCGAGCTCCCGCTCGACGTGCAGTAGTCGCGCTGGCTCGTGCCGGTACGCTACGCGACGGCGCGGAGCGAGGCGGCGACCGGCGGGGTGAGCGCGCTCTCGATCAAGGCGAGCGCGCGGTCCGTGCGCTGCACGAGCGTATCGGTGGCGATCGCGAGCGTGCCCTGCATCTCGGCGGCATCGAGGCTGCCGAGGAGCACCGACCACGCGAGGTCCGCGATCTCGCGCGCGTTGACCTGGCGGTAGATGCCGGCGTGGATGCCGTCGGCGACGCTCGCTCCGATGTGATCCTGCACGCGCGCGATCCCGGCCGAGACCGTCGCGACGACCTCGTCGGAGAGCTGCGGGCGGATCGCGGGCTGGGCGAGCAGGCGCAGCACGCGCGGACCTTCGGGGTCACGCTGCGCCCACGCGACGAGGATGTCCCACGTCTGGCGGAGGCGGAGGGAGACCTCGACGGTCGCCCGGACCTGCGTCATCTCGGCGTCGAAGACCGTCAGGGCATCCTCGATCAGCGAGCAGTAGAGGTCTTCCTTCGAGCGGAAATAGAGATAGATCGCGCCGACCGACAGCTGCGCGGCACGGGCGATGATCTCGATGGACGCGCCGCCGTAGCCGCGCTCCGCGAACACCCCTCGTGCAGACTCCTGGATGCGGCGCCGCCGGGCCTGCCGCTCCTGCGCCTTCCGTTCTTGAGCGTTCGTCATGGCGGACATGTAGTATGACGTGACGCAGCGGGTCAAGTGACGTTTTCGAAACCGAGAACCGGCAGCAGTTGCAGGTGGTTGCGCCACATCTCGGGATCTCTCCAAACCCGCTTCAGTCCGACCGCGCAATCCCATTCAGTCGTAGACCGGACCGGGTAGTTCGGGCGTTCCTATCCGGATGCCTGCCTTCGCGTCGCGCGCCCGGACCTCACTTGCCCTCGGCGCCGCTGGTGCCACCGTCCTCGCCGCCATGCTCGTGCATCCCGCGTCGATGCCCGGTGCAGCGCGCACGATCGGCTCGCCAGGGCCGGCGCCGACCGCCGACCGCGCCGACGACGGGCTGGTCCTCACGGCGCGCGCCACCTCGCGGCAGATCACCGCGGGGGATAGCGATGTCGCGATCACGATCACGGTGCCGGCGGCGGGAGCCCACGTGCGTCCCCCCGTCGCGCTCGCGATCGTCATCGATACGTCCGGCTCGATGACCGGCCCCTGGATCGCGCACGCGAAGGCGGCCGCCGCGAAGCTCGTCGACGCGCTCGAGCCCGGCGACGCGTTCGCCGTCGTGACGTATGCATCCGAGGACGTGACGATCGTCCCGATGGGACTCGCGACCGCGGGCGCCAAGGCCAGCGCCCGCAGCGCGATCGACGCGGTCGGTGCAGATGGCGGCACGTGCATCTCCTGCGGCATCACGCGTGGCGCCGCGGAGCTCGCTCACCCACTGCTGCAGAACGCCGTCGAGCGCATCGTGCTGATCTCCGACGGGCAGGCGACCGTGGGCATCCGCGATCGCGACGAGCTGGTCGCGATCGCCGCGAGCACCGCCGCGCGTGGGGTCTCGATCTCCACGGTCGGCGTCGGGATCGACTTCGACGAGCTCACGATGATGCGGCTCGCGGCCACCGGCCGAGGCAACTACTACTACGTCGACACCACGGATCACCTGGCGGCCATGTTCGATCGCGAGCTCGGGGGCCTCGCCGCCACCGTCGCCGCCGACGTGCGCCTCGTGCTGACCGACGGGCAGGGCGCCTCGATCCAGGAAGCGTATGGCTACCCGTTCGCGCGGACGGGCACGCAGGTCGTCATCCCGATCGCGGATCTGCGGGCCGGCGAGACCCGCAAGGTCGTCGTGCGGACGCACGTGACGGCGCCGACGGGTCCCCTCGCGATCGCCGACGTGCAGCTGTCCTGGCGCCGCGTCGCCGACGGCGTCGGTCGCCGCGCGAAAGCGACCGCGCTCGCCACGGTCACGACCGACCAGCGCGCCGTCGCGACGAGCATCGATCTGGACGCGAGCGCCGCCGCCGAGCAGGCCGTGTCGGCGCGCGCGCTCGAGGACGCGACCCGCGCCTACGAGGAGCGTGGCCCGGCGGCGGCGCAGCAGATCCTCGATCGGCGCGTGGAGTCCGCGCGCGCGAAGGGCTATCTGTCCCCGACGACGATGTCGGCGATCGAGTCCGACGCGCACGGCGCGGCGTCCGACTTCGCGGCGGCCCCCGCGCCGCGCTCCGCTGCGGGCGCAGCCACGAAGAAGGCGATGCGGGTGAAGTCGTACGAGCTCGCGCGCTAGGAGGGTGACGGGCATAGCCCGTCGGGACCCCCTTGTGCCGGTACGGCCCGAGCCCGGTCTACGTCAGCGGCGCGAGCGTGACGCGCAGGTCGCGCGAGATCAGCACCGCGTGGCCCGCGGCGATGTCCTCGAAGCCATCCGTGGAGGCCAGCGCGCCCGAGACCAGCACGAAACCGCGGAATGCATCGACCCCGCGCTCCTCGCGCTCGCCCTCGGTGCCGACGCTCAGCTTGCGGAGCCGCAGCGGCTCCTTGCCCGTCCGCGCCGCGACCAGCGAGCGCCCGTTCGTCAGCGCGATGTTACCGAGGGGCGTGCCGGCGGGCAGCGCCGCGGTCGCGAGCTTCAGTGCCGCCACCAGGGCCGCGCGCTGCACCTCGAGGGGCAGGTTGGCATCGTCGAGGTGCTGCGTCTCGCCGAGCTTGGCGAGGAAGAGGTGGAACATGAGCTCCACG
>JAYSYE010000620.1:0-8683 GCA_043716635.1 Deltaproteobacteria bacterium
GCCTTGCCCACGTTGAAGTCCGCGAGCTTCACCTTCATCTGCGAGCCGCGCAGGTTCGGATCCGGCAGCTTGACGAGGATGTTCGCGGGCTTGATGTCGCGATGACACGTGTCGCGCACGAGGTGCGAGAACTCGACGGCGGTCGCGACCGGGACGAGGTACTCGAGCACGCGGAAGATCCGCTCGCGCAGCGGCACCGCGAGCAGGTCGTCGCGCCGACGCTTCTGGCGCGCGCCCTTCAGGCGCTCCTCGAGCGACATGTCGAGCAGCTCGAGGATCATGAAGTCGTTCTCGACGCGCTCGCGGATCGACGGCGGGATGAACCCGGCGCTGTCCGCCTCGCCCGAGCCGAGCAGCTCGACGATGTTCGGGTGCCCCTGGACGCGCTCCAGGATCTCCTTCTCCATCTGGAAGCGCATCTGGTCCTCGGGCGAGACGCCGCGCTGGAGGCACTTCAGGGCGACCGGGCGACGCAGCGTGGTCTTCGACTCGACCCACCGCTCTTCACCCAGGTACGCCTTGGCGAAGCGACCCGACCCGAGCTCGATCGGCTGACCATTCTCGTCGACGACGAACGCGTAGATCCGGCTGCGCGACACGTACGGCGTGGGCTGCGAGCCCAGGTTCGACGGGTGTCCGACCGGGGTGCCAGGCAGGTTCGGCGGCCCGCCTGGCAGGTTCGGGGGCCCGCCGCCGAGCCCGCCCGTGTAGTCGGGCTGACCGTAGTCGTAGTTGCCCGCGAGCGGCCCGCCGAACGACGGCGGCTGCGTGCCGATCTGCGAGGGCGGCATGGTGCCAAAATGCTGTGGCTGCTGCGGCATCCCGTGGTTGCCGGGCGCCGGTCCGAAGCCGGAGGGCTGCGGCATCCCGAGGCCATGCGGCCCGGGTGGTGGCAAGCCATCGCCGCCCGCGGGCGGCGGCGGCGTCAGGCCGCGCTGGTGCTGCTGCGCGGGACGGTCCTGCGGGATCGAGTTGATGCTCGTCGACTCTTCGTAGTCGCCGTAGTCCTCGGTCGATGACGGCATCGGGGGATCCGGTTGCCGATGCGGAGGCCCGCCCGGTGGTGAGGAGTTCTGGGCCATGGTCAGCGGATGCGTCGGCGAGGCGCGGGAGGCACCGGCACCGGACGCCCCCGAGTGTAGACGAAATACGCATCCGATCCGGGACCGAAGTCGAACAAGATCGGGTCGCTGCAGTCGTCGGCCGACAGGGCCACGCGCTCGGGACCGATCACGAATGCCAGTGCGCCATCGGGCAGTGACTGGCCGATCGCGACGCGGATGTGCCCGATCTCCTGCGCCCGCGGAGTCACCAGCGAGATGTCGCTCGGCTGGTCGAGCTGGATGGCGGCGCTCGGCCGTCCGCCCAGATGGGACACGAAGCAACTGAGGCCCTTCACGTGGACGATCCGCGAGCCGGCCCCGGACGTCATGAGCGTCACCCGGATCTTGCCCTGGCCGCCGACGAGGTCGACGACCTGACCGGGGACCAGGCAGAAGTGGACGAGCCGCTCCGCCACGACGTAGCCGAGGTCGCTCGGACCGAGGGGCCGCGCCGGGCCCGTCGCCGGCGCCGGCGCCTGGAGCATCCACGGCGAGCGGATCGTGGGCTCGGTGTAGCCGCTGCCCGCGACGGGGGCGGTCGGTGCACGAGGCGGATACAGCGGCGCGGGCGTCGGGGTCCGCGAGAGGGCCGGTGCGGGACTCGGGCCCGTGGGGCCGGGGCCAGGCCTGGGCGGCGCGGGCGCGGGCGCGACCGCCTCGGGCTGCGCGCGCGGGTACAGCTGGGCTGCGGGGATCGCGACCCCGAGACTGCCGGTGGTCGGGCCGGGCAGGGGGCCTGCCATCGGGCCTGGCGCCGGGCCCGGCCCTGGCGCAGCGGTGACCATCGACGGCGTCGCCCGGGGACGCTGGAGCTCGATGGTCGCGCCCTCGGAGCGGCCGTCGAGACCGTCCGACGCTGCCCGAGCCACTTCGGTCAGGACCGGCCGCGGTCCCGCCGCGGCCACGGCGGCGAGCCCGTGCGCGAGGTCCTCGACGTTCGAGATTCGCTGCTTCGGATCGAACGCGAGCGCCTTGATCAGGAGGTCGACCGCGGCGGCCGGCACCTGCGCCGACTGCAGCGCCTCGCGGACGTGCTCGTCGGCGTGGCGACGCTTCTTGTAGCCCGCGTACACGTCCTCGTCGGCGAAGATCGCGCGGCTCGACAGCATGTACACGGCCACCACGGCGAGCGAGTAGATGTCCGTCATCGGGCTGACCGGCTGACCGGCAAGCTGCTCGGGTGCGGCCCAGCTCGGCGAATACATCGCGAGCTTCTGCCCGGCGACGATCTGCGTGTCCTCGGCGCGCTCCTCGTCGTCGTGCTCGGTGTCGTCGCTCCACTTCGCGATGCCGAAGTCCGCGAGCTTCGGGAGCTTCATCGCCCCCACGGTGCCGAACAGGATGTTCTGCGGCTTGATATCGCGGTGCACGATGCCCAGCGCGTGCGCCTCCGCGAGCGCCGCACACATCGCCGCCATGACCCGCGTCGTCTCGGCGAGCGACTGGTTGCCGTGCTCGCGTACCACCGTCGCGAGGGTCCCCGCGTTCATGTACTCGCAGACCTGGAGCGGCATCCCCTCCACGTCCCGCTCGCCGAGATGACCGAAGTCGTAGATCCGCAGCGTGTTCGGGTGCGTCAGCCGCGACAGCGCGAACGCCTCCTGGACGAAGTGCTCGTAGCTCGTCCGCCCGACGCCGCTCGTGCCGCCAAAGCCGGAGAACACCTTGATGCAGACGGGCCGGGACAGGCGCTCGTCCTTGCCGAGGAACACGACGCTGTGCCCGCCCGCCGCGATCTGCTCGATCACGCGGTAGCGATCGAGCACGAGGTCGCCCGCCTTGATCGGCTCCGGCCGCTCGCCGCCCGTCGGCCCCTTCGGCGCCGTCCCCATGCCCGAACATCGTACCCCGAAACGGCAACCGGCCCGCCCCGAAGGGCGAGCCGGCTGTCACACGTCGAGGCGGAGGCCTCGCGGGTGGTCAGTTCGGGGTGAACTTCTTCGCCGGGATCGAGCCAGTGAACGCGGTGTTGAAGGACACCAGCGTACCCGCCGAGCCCGACGGGTCCTCGACGCCGATGGTCGCGGCGCCGCCGAGCGCGGTCTGCGGGCCGTAGACGAACTCGATCGTGTTGTTCGAGCCATCGAGGATCGCCTGCGCCACGACCGTCGTCATCGTGCCGAAGATCACGCCCGACCACTGGATCGTCTGGCGCGTGCCCACCGTGCGGGTGCACACCGTGACGCCCTTGAGGTCGTCCCAGTACGGGGCGACGAGGCCATTCGGCGCCGCGGCGGTCGGGATGGTCTCGTTCGCGAAGAACGCGGAGCCGGTCGGGTTCGCGAACGACAGGAAGCCGTTCGTCGAGATCGTGAAGGTACCCGCCGTGGCGCCGTAGAACTTGAAGCCCGCGGGGGACGCGATCTGCGCCGACAGGCCCTCGTCGTTCGCCGGACCACCCGGCTTCGCCGTGAACGTCACGGTCGTGCCGCCGGTGCATGCATCCACGAACGCCGTGGTGCTCGCCGCCGCCGTGTAGACCGTCGCCATGACCGCGTTGATGACAAGAGAGTACGCCTGCGGGGCCGCGGCCGAGACCGGCACGATGCGGAACGCGACGTAGCCATCGGCGCCTGCCGCGGCCGCGCCCACATCGTTCGAGACCGGGGTGGCACCGTTGAACGTCGCGTTGATGGTGTCATCCGCGTTCAGGACCTCGATGCGGACATCCGAGCCCGCAGCGGGCGTGACCGTGAAGTTCGCAATCGAGGTGGGCGTCAGCTTGATCAGGTAGTACTTCGGGCCCGCGTTCGCCGCGATCGTCTCGGTGGCGTTCGTGGACATCGCGCCGTTCGCGAGCGTCATGAGGTCCGTGAACGCGCGGCGCTTGAAGTCGAGCGAGACCGTCGCCCCGGCCGACTGCGTGCTCGTGTCGATGTTCACGAGGTAGGTCGCGGGGACCGTGCCGAGGAGGAGCTGGCCCTTGTCGGCGCCCGCGGGCTGGTACGCCTTGGCGAATGCAGGGACGGCGTCGGCCGCCACGACCGCACCGTCGAGCCGCGCCGACAGCGTGCCGTACGCGGTCGCCGGGTCGAAGAACGACGCGCGCGTCGGGCCGGTGCTCGAGCCCGCAACGTTGAACGTCTGCCACAGGTCCGTGGCGGCGCCCGGAGCGTAGTTGAACGTGGCCGTATGCGCGATCTGGTTGACCGGCTGCGCCGTGAGCGGCGTGCCCTTCACGACCGTGCCCGGCGTGATCTTCGCGATCGTGCTGATCGCGGTGATCGACGTGGCGTTCTGGGCGTCCGCGAACACGAGGAAGTAGAGCTTGCCCGCCTCCGCGAAGCGGATCAGACCCTGGAAGGTATCGAACGTGGGGCCCTGGAAGCCGGCGCCCGGGACGTAGGAGAACGGCGAGACGATCGCCAGGTCCTTCGTCACGAGGACGCCGGACACGGTCTGACCGAAGTCGATGTCGAACGCCTCGATGTCGTCGCGCGCCGCGACGTCGAACGTGAACAGACTGAAGTCCATCTGGCTCGCCGGCTGGGTGACCGAGCCACCCGTGGTCGACAGCATGCCGACCGTGCCTGCCTTGAACGACAGCGTGAAGTCCGCCGGGGTGGGCGCGTAGTTGTAGATCGGGTCGACGACGATGGTGTCCATCGTGCCGCCGAGCACCCGCGCCGTCGCCGGATCCGGGAGGACCTCGACCGCAGTCGCGCGGATCGTGGCGGCGTCCGTGACCACGAACGCGCCGCCGAGCGCGAGCGCCGGGGCGTCGAGCGCGACGTCATTGAAGCCCGCGCCATTCGCGACCGTGTAGAGCTTCGGGGCGTCCGTCGCGGCGAGCGTGCCCATGACCGAGCCCGCGCCAGCGGTCACCGTGATCGGCGTGGCCGCGGGGATCGCGCGAGCGGTGATGGAGAGGTAGTACGCGGCGGTCGCGCTACCGGCGGCGCCACCGGCGCCCGCGGCCAGCGGCGAGGCATTGTCGAGATACATCGAGCGGACGTCGCCCACGGTGAGCGTGTAGTCACCCGCCGCCGGGATGTAGAGCTGGCGATGCGAGGTATCCGTCTGGACCGAGATGCCGTAGCGCTGGTACGCCTTGAGGGGGTTGTTCGCGGCGGCGTCGAGCGGGAGCTGGACGAGGAACGCGGCGGCGATGCCGTGCGTGCCGTCGGCCGAGATCTCGAGGACCTGCGGACCGTCCGCGTGGAACGTGAACGTGTCGAAGTCGGGGTCCGACTGGCCGTCGCCGTCGTTGTCGGCGAACGGGTTCAGGATGCCCTTCACGACGAGCGTCTGGCCGACCGGCTTGAGGGCGATGACACCGGCGCCTGCTGCGCTGGTCTCGCCGCCGACGCCGAGGCCGTTCGGCTCGGGCGCCTCGTTGAGATCCGCCATGCCGGGGACCTCGTCCTGGCACATCGCGCCGACGAGCACGGTGCCGTCCGGGCACACCGAGCTGCTGGGCACGCAGCTGGTGCCCGCGGAGTTGAGCTCCGTGCCGCCGGTGCAGGTGATCGTCGTCGCGGTGCAGGTGCCGTCCTTCTCGGTCGTCCCCGCGCCACACGTCGCCCCCGAGTCGTCACCGCAGCCAAGCGCGCCGAGCGCGCCGGCGGCAGCGAGTACCAAACCTAAAGAGTGTAAACGCTTCATTGGGACCGACTATCAGCGTCGGGCAGGGCCAGGTCAATCGTGCTATCTGAAATCAGCGTGGCTCCGAGACATGTCGCACTCGTCGGCGCGGCGTGCGTCGTCTTCGGGATGGTGATCTATCTCGCACTCGAGGTCGGTCGGGCGCCCGCCGAACCCGCGGTGGCGACCACCCCGATCGCGGCGCGCGACGGTTCGGCCGGGCTCGTCGCGGCCGGGGAGGGCAGCGCCGACGGCGGCGAACGACCCGACCCCGGCAAGCCCGGGGATCGGACGCAGCCCGGCCACCCTCGCTTTCGTCCGCAAGTCCCTCCCGTCCCCTCGGCGACCGGCACCGCTGCACCGGTGGATCCGCCGGTGCTGGGCACGGCGGTCGTGGCCGTGCAGGCCGAGTCGGTGATGGCGCAGGCGAACAAGGCGTACGACAAGGGCGATCTCGACGAGGCACGCACGTTCGCGCGCAAGGCGCTGGAGTCCGACCCCACGAACCCGCGCATGCTCCGCATCCTGGTGTCGTCGGCCTGCATCGAGGGGGATGCCGGCGAGGCCCAGAAACATTTCGGGCTGCTGCCGGCCGGCGACCAGGATCAAATGAGGACTCGGTGTGAACGCTACGGCGTGACGTTCAAGTAGGCCGCCACGGTGGTATGAGACCGGCCATGTCCAGTCTCGTGGAACGGTTCAGCCAGGAGCCCGCGCGCACGCAGGTCGTCGCGGAGTGCGTGGAGCTCATCGACAACACGGTGAAGCAAAAGGGCTTCATGATGAAGGGCGCGTACGCGACCATCAAGACGCTGAAGAAGCGCTTCGTGCCCGAGGTGGTCGAGTCGCTGCTGAACGACTGGCTCGCGAAGCTGCAGCCGCACTACGACAAGTGGACGGCGAGCCAGACGTCGACGTTCCCCGACTACGTGATCGCGCGATCGGACGATGTCGCCGAGGATCTGCTGTCGGTCACCGACACGCGTGCGGAGAAGACCTCGCACACGACCGCGAAGAAGATGTACGCGCGCATGCGCGACTCCGCGAAGAAGAACGTCGTCGAGGCGATTCCGGATCTCGCGCGCTTGATCGACAAGCACATGAAGCAGGCGCCGCAGCCTGCGTCGACCGTCTAGGGTCCACGACCGACCTTCGAGTCTCGAACTGGATCAGGTCGAGCCCGACCTGTGCTCCGTCACTGCTGGTCGAGCAGATAGACCATCAGGTAGCCCTCGGCCGTACGGCGAGGGCCCGGCGCGTTCGACATCCCGCGGAAGTCCGCGGCGAGCTGACGCCGCTGGAAGCTGCGGTAGAGCGCCATCGGATCGATCTCGCGCGAGTGCTCGAGATCCTCGATCTGACGATCGAGCACGCCGGCCGCCCACTTCGGGCTCGCCGCGTTCAGGTGCTGCTTCTGCATCTCCCGACGGAGCGTGGCGAGCTCCTCGCTCGTCATGTTGAAGAGGAACTCCTCGAAGGCGGCGCTCTCGTCCGCCGACATGCCATCGCGCCCGAAGAACTCGAGCACTTCGACGCTGCAGTCCTCGGTCACGAGGCGAAACGTCTCCGTCGCGCCGAGCAGCGTGCCGTACGCGGAGTTGATGCGATTGCGCGCGTGCCACGCCGACTCGAGGAGCGGCGCGAAGTCGTCGATCTCGATCTCGGCGTCGTCCCACACCGTGATGAGCTGGTCGGCGGCGCGCTGCTTCGTCCGGCGCGACACGTCGGGCTTGCGCAGCAGCGCGAGGAACAGCTCCTCGGCGAGCAGCGTGTAGATCGATTGCGCCAGCTCCTCGCGGAGATCGTGGTTCATGCGCACGCAGCCCGGCGCATCGAGCAGGACCGACGTGGCCTTCACGAAGCCGCGGAGGAAGTTGATCTTCGTCAGTAGATAGGTACGCGAGAGCGTGGCCTTGAGGGGCAACGCGAGGTCGCCCGATAGCCCGTCCAGCGAGCACAGGTGCTCGATGAGCGTCTCCTCGGTCCGCGCCTCGCCGCCGAGCGACGTGGGGGCGCGCAGCGGCCGCTGGCGTTCGAGCAGCGCCGCCGTGGCCTTCAGCTCGTTGATGAGTCCCTGGAGAATCTCGGCATCGTGCGGCGAGCGCGAGCCCACCACCCCGAGCGCCTCCTGGACGAGCACGGCTTCGCGCCGGTCCAGCACTCCGACCACGACCTGCGCGGCCATCTCGGCGAGGGCAGCCGACGATCGAGCAGACGACATCTGGCTCGAAGCTAGCACATCACTTCGGTGCGACATTTGGGTACTGCTCGTGGCGGACTACGGGTTCGGTGGCTTGTTCATCGACCGCTCGCGGCGGCGCTTGAGGACAAACCGTGCGGCGATCGCAAGGATGGCTACCACGATCACCAAGGCGAGCACGAGGTCGATGCGCTTGGCCTTGTGCTCGATCACATCCCACTGGCTACCCAGCTCGTACCCCACGACCATGAGGCCCCCGCCCCAGAGGGACGCTCCCGTCACGGTGAGTATCCCGAACCGCCAGAGGGGCATCCTCGCGATGCCCGCGGGGATCGAGATCAGGTGTCGCACCACGGGCAGAAATCGGGCGATGAAGACCGTCCGCCCGCCGTACCGCTCGAAGTACGACTGGGTCTTGTCGAGGTCCTTCTTCCGGACGAAGAAGTACTTGCCGTAGCGCGTGAGCAACGGGGTGCCGCCGATCGCGCCGATCGCGTACGAGATGAGCGAGCCGGTCAGCGCGGCCAGTGCATTCAGCACGAGGATGACCGGCAGGGAGAACGTCCCTTGCGAGGCCAGGTACCCGGCGAACGGCATCACGAGCAGCGACGGGATCGGGACCATCGTGCTCTCCAGCACGATCAGCGCGAACAACCCCGGGTAGCCGAGGTCCGTGACGACTCCCTGGACCGCGTGGGCAAACTGTTCGAGCACGTGGCCTTCTACAACGGATGCGGTCGCGCGCTCACTACGGGCGCGCGAGAAAGGAGAAGTACCGCTCCGGGAAGTCGTTGAA
>JAYSYE010000063.1:0-2352 GCA_043716635.1 Deltaproteobacteria bacterium
CGACCGGGCGAGCGCATCGCCGCGGACGGCGTGATCACGGAGGGCGCATCGACCGTCGACGAGGCCTCGATCACGGGCGAGTCCGCCGCCATCGACAAGGTGGCCGGCGACGCCGTGTTTGCCGGGACCATCAACGGCCACGGCGGATTACGCGTGACCGTGGCGAAGCGCGCCGGCGACACGGTGATCGCGCGCATCATCGCGATGGTCCAGGCCGCGCAGGAGCGCCGGCCGCGCGCGCAGCTGTTCATCGAGAAGTTCGAGAGCGGGTACGCGAACATCGTGGTGCTCGGCGCCGTGCTCTTCGTCGTGATTCCGACCACGCTGCTCGGCTGGACCTTCGCCGCCGCGCTGTACCGGTCGATGGTGTTCCTCGTGGTCGCGTCACCGTGCGCGCTGGCGGCCAGCATGATGCCGACGCTGCTGTCCGCGCTGTCACGCGGCGCGCGGCACGGCGTGCTGTTCAAGGGGAGTACCTTCGTGGAGGCGATCGGCCGCATCGAGGCGGTCGCGTTCGACAAGACCGGGACGCTCACCCACGGGCGACCGAGCGTCGACGAGGTGATCGCGAGCCCGGGCACGGACCCCGCGATGCTCCTCGCGCGCGCGGCCGCCGTGGAGACCATGTCCGAGCACCCGATCGGGATCGCGATCGTGGCCGAGGTGCGTCGTCGCGGACTGGCCGTGGCGCCCACCACCGAGTTCCAGTCGGTCATCGGTGCCGGCGCCCATGCGCGCATCGATGGTGCTCGCTGGCAGGTCGGGAAGGCTGACCTGTTCGCGAGCGTCCCCGAGGAGCTCGCCGCGGCGAAGGCGCGCCTCGAGGCGAGCGGCCGGACGGTCGTCCTCGTCGGTGACGACGTCGCGCGCGGCCTGATCGCGCTGCAGGACACGCTACGTGCGAACGCGGCCGAGTCGGTGGCGGCGCTCCGCCGCCTCGGGGTGAAGCACGTCGCGATCCTGACGGGTGACAGCGCCGAGACCGCCCGCGCCGTCGGTACCGCCGTGGGCGCCGACGAGGTCCACGCCGGGCTGCTTCCGGCGGACAAGGTGCGGATCGTGGAGACGCTCCTCGCGAAGTACGGGCGCGTCGCGGTGGTCGGCGACGGGGTGAACGATGCCCCTGCCCTGGCGACCGCCACGGTCGGCATCGCGATGGGCCGCAGCGGCACGGATGTCGCGCTCGAGACCGCCGATGTCGTGCTGATGACCGACGACGTGAGTCGCATTCCGTTCGCGATGGAGCTCGGCCGACGCGCCCTCCGCGTGGTGAAGCAGAACGTGGTCATCGCGCTGTCGGTGATCGTCGTGCTCGTCACCGGCGACGTGCTCGGCTGGATCACGCTGCCCTGGGGCGTCGTGGGGCACGAGGGCAGTACGCTGCTCGTCACGCTGAGCGGGCTGCGATTGCTCGGAGCCACGACGCGCCAGACGGGACGCTCGATCGCCTGACGCCCGAGCCGCGCGTCCTCCGATCACCAGTCCGGCTCAGTCCGGCTCAGTCCGCGCGGCCGACCTCCCGCTCGGTGAACACCGGTGCAAAACCTCCTCCCGGGGTCCGGAAGTTCGTGGTTTGCCCCTGGTACAGGCGGGCCGCGACGAGCTGCACTTTCGAGTCGTACACGTACGCACGGATATCGAGCTTGAGCGGGACGCGCACCCCCTCCACGACAACGGTACGCTCGCTCGGCCGGACGATCTGCTGCGCGACGTATTCGCGACTTGCCATGTCCGCCCAGGCCGACGTGGTGAGCTTGTCTCCGCGGTATGCAGCCTTGCCGCCATAGCCGGCAGCTGTTTTGAAGAAGTACTGCTTGCGGTCCTTCCACATGGCATCGCGGTTCACATCCGTCACTGCGATCGTGCGCGGCACGCAGGCTTCCAGCGTTGCAATGGTCTCCGCGTCGGCGCCGAGCGCGGCCAACGCATCGCGGTCCGACAGCGTGATCAGGTTGCGCTTGTCCGCGTACATTGCGTGCGCGCGGGGTCCAGGGGTGACCACCACCGCACCGGCCGAATAGGCAGCCTGCAACGGGCGGTGATTCTCTGCGTCGAGATAGAAGTCGGTGAGCCGGTTGTACACGAGGTCGACTTCGGTCCCGGCTGCTCGCAGCGCTCCATCCTCGAACGTCAACGAGTCGCCTGCGACGATGCGTGCATCGATGCCCGCCGCGCGGAACATCTGCTGGAACATCAGGAACTCGGGATACAGATACTGCGCCTCGGGGGCGTCGTCGACGATCGCGATCGTGCGAAGGGGCGCATTGCCTCGCTGGAGCTCGAACTCGCGGCGGAACATCGTGATGAACTCGTGCTCCAGCGGCTCGAGCGCGCGTGGCGCTCGAATGAGGT
>JAYSYE010000621.1:0-2833 GCA_043716635.1 Deltaproteobacteria bacterium
CGCATCGCCGCCGTGAAGTCGTCCGCGGACGCGTTCCCCCACCGGTGCGCGGCGAGATACGCGTTGATGAACGCACGCCACGCGTCCGGCGTGACGTACGCCTCGAACATGCGCAGGATGCTCGCGCCCTTGAAGTACGTGATCGCGCCGTCGAACGACCCGTCGATGTCGGTCTGCTTCAGCACTGGCCGGCGGATCGCGTGTGTCCCGAGCTTCTCGTCAGCCGCGAACGCCTCGACGGAGATGCCGACCCGCTCGTCCAGCAGTCGCCACGTCGGCTCCGCGGCCTGCGTGATGTGCAGATCGTTCCACTCGCCGAGGGCCTCGTTGAGCCACGTGTCGTCCCACCACGCCATGGTCACGAGATCGCCGAACCAGTAGTGCGAGAGCTCGTGGGCGAGGACGTTGGCGTAGTGCTCGCGCCGCTCGCGCGAGGCCTGCTCGGGGCGGATCAGCGACAGCGGCTGGCCCATCGCGACGATCCCCGGGTGCTCCATCGTGCCCCAGTAGCGAGGCACGATCGCGACATCGAGCTTGCCGTACGGATAGTCGATGTCGAAGTACGCATCCAGCGCGGCGACGACCCGGGGTGTCACCGCCCGCGCGTAGCCGAGCTCGCCGCTGCGGCCCTTTGGCGCGATGAACCGGATCGGCACCCCGTCGGTGACGCCGCCGTCGATGACCTCGAAGGGGCCGACGACGTAGGCGACGAGGTAGCTCGGCAGCGGCTTCGTCGGCGCGAGCTCCACGCGCTTCATGCCGTGCGGCTCGGGCACCTCCCGGGTCACCGCCGCGTTGCCGAGGGCGACATCCGTGGCCGCGACGTGGAAGGTCAGCTGCCACGGCACCTTGTACGCCGGCTCGTCGAAGCACGGGAACGCGCGGCGGGCGTCGATCGACTCGAAGAACGTGTAGGCGTAGACCGAGCCGTCGGGCTCCCGCTCGGCGTACGTGCCGCGCGAGTGCTCGTGATCGAGCTTCGCGCGATACGCCAGCTCGATCACGTGAGGGCCGACGGCGAGCGGCTCCAGCGTCTGGATGCCGACGAAGCTCTCGCCGCCGGGGACGACGCGCATCGCGTGGCCGTCGATCGTCGCGCGCGAGACGGTGAGGTCGGTCGCGTTCAGCCACACGACGCGCGTCGGGGTCACCACCGTCACGTCGATGCTCAGCTCGCCATCGACGTGGTCCGTCGCGGGCAAGATCGTCTGCTCGAGCCGGTAGGCGGTCGGCCGCACGTCGCCGGGCAGGCGAAACGCAGGGGGCGCTGGCAGCGCGGGCTCGGTGGGAGCGAAGGGCACGGGATGCGGCCCGCAGGCGCTCGCCAGCGAGACGAGGCCGACGATCAGGGACGGGATCGGTGTGCGCATACGGTCTCCGCGGGCTCGAGGCGCCCATCCACGACTTCGAGCGGAACGCGACTCGCGATCTCGCTCAGGATCTCTGCCACCGGTCGGCGCCCTCGTCGAGGACCCCACGATGACCTAGCGTATCAGGCGGCTGCGGCACGCAACCGCACCGCGCAGCGCTCCGCAGCGCCCCGGTGCCATCCTTAACCCCGCCCAGCCGTTGCCGTTCCCGGCCCGGCGTGGCTCTATTGTCGTCACCTCGCGCCACATGCCGGCATCCAAGGTGCGGCAGGAGCCATGAAGCTATGAGTTGGTTCGGTAAGTACCTCCGGTCCTCGGTCGGGGCGAAGCAAGCGATGGCCGTGTCGGGCCTGCTGCTCGTCCTCTTCTCGCTCGTCCACATGCTGGGCCACCTCCAGATGTTCGGCGGCCCCGACATGTACAACTCCTACGCGCACACGCTGCAGAGCCTGTGGGAGGTGAAGTGGCCGGTCCGCGCGGGTCTGCTGGGGCTGCTGCTGCTCCACATGATCCTCGGCATCGGGCTCGCCACGCGGAACAAGGCGGCCCGGCCCGTGGGCTACGCCATGTACAAGCCCGTGCGGTCGTCCGCCGTCGGGCGCGCGATGATCTGGACCGGGCTCGCGCTGTTCGCGTTCCTCGCGTTCCACATCCTCCACTTCACGGTGGGGCTCGTGCAGCACGACCACTATCACGTGTGGGACACGATGACGAAGGACCCGAAGGAGCGCTACGACGCGTACGCGATGTACGTGAACGGGTTCACGAATCCCGCGATCTACGGCATCTACTTCATCGGCATCGCGATCCTCGCGATGCACCTCGGTCACGGCGCGGCGAGCTGGCTGCAGTCGCTCGGCTGGCGTCACCCGAAGTACCCCGTCGACAAGCTGGGAACCGCGCTCGCGTGGATCCTGTTCGTTGGCTACATGCTGCCGCCGACGGGCGTGCTGCTGCACATCATCCGTATGCCCGCAGCCCTCGGCGGAGCCTGAGTCGCCCCATGAAGCTCGATTCCAAGATTCCCGACGGCAAGATCGAAGACAAGTGGTCGAACGCGAAGTTCAACTACAAGCTCGTCAACCCCGCCAACAAGCGCAAGTACAAGGTCATCGTCGTGGGCACCGGCCTCGCGGGTGGCGCGGCCGCCTCCACGCTGGCCGAGCTCGGCTACGACGTCGCGTGCTTCTGCTTCCAGGACACGCCGCGCCGCGCGCACTCGATCGCCGCGCAGGGCGGCATCAATGCCGCGAAGAACTACCAGAACGACGGCGACTCCGTTCATCGCCTGTTCTACGACACCGTGAAAGGCGGCGATTTCCGCGCGCGCGAGTCGAACGTGCACCGCCTCGCGGAGGTGTCGGTCGACATCATCGACCAGTGCGCCGCGATGGGCGTGCCGTTCGCGCGCGAGTACGGCGGGACGCTCGCGAACCGCAGCTTCGGTGGCGCGCAGGTGTCGC
>JAYSYE010000622.1:0-65717 GCA_043716635.1 Deltaproteobacteria bacterium
GAGCACCTCCGCGAGGTCATCAACGAGCAGGAGCGCATGCTCGAGGAGCGGCGCGTCGGGCTGATCTCGCAGGAAGAGGTGATCAAGGAGCTGCGTGCCGACAAGGAGCGCAACCTGAAGGTCATCGCAAAGCTGAAGGCCGAGCGCGACGAGGCCATGGGCTCGTCGACGCGGATGAGCGCGCAGATCAACGCGATCGAGGAGGAGAACCGGCGGCTCGGGCGGCTCCTCGTCGAGGTCCAGAGCGACGCGTCGCGCGGCGGCAGCGGTGGCAGCGCGGATGCGATGCTGCGCATGACCTCGGAGTCGAAGGATCTTCGCGTGGACCTGAAGAAGCTCGAGGCCGATCGCGATCGGCTCGCCGACCAGTACGAGCGGGCCGAGCAGGACCGCGAGAAGCTCGAGGGGCGGATCGCGAAGGTCGAGGTCGAGCTGCAGGAAGCGACGCACGCGAAGATCGCGGCGGAGAGCGCGCGCAACGTCGCGCAGGACGCGCTCGCCAAGGCAGAGATCGCGCGCCACAAGGCCGCCGAGGAGGCGCTCGCTGCATCCAAGGCGCGCGACACGGCGTCCACCGGCGGCGACGAGGCGCGACGCGAGGTCGACAAGCTCAAGCGGCGCGTGGCGGACTTCGAGAAGGTCGGCGCGGGCACCACGCCCGCAGTGGATCCGAAGGAGCTCCAGATCGAGCGTGAAGGCGCGGAGCGCAAGCTGCGCGAGGCGTCCGAGCGAGCCGCCAACGCGGAGCGGACCATGAAGGCGCTGCAGGCGGAGGTCGATGCGGCGCGGACCGATGCGCAGAAGGCGCGCGCGGAGGCAGCGCGGGCCCGGGCCTCGGCCGACTCCGCGGCGGAGTCCATCATCGAGGCGGCGGCGGGCGCTCCGGCGGGCGGCAGCGCAGGCGCGGCGGAGATCCAGCGGGTGGCGGGCGAGGTCTACGAGGCCATCAACGACATCCTCTCGGACATGCGCAACAACATGATGCTGGTGAAGGGCGAGCTCCCGAACTTGAAGGCGGAAGGTGCGACGATGGGCGCCGTCACGGAGGCCGTCGAGGCGCTCGTGGATTCGGCAGAGACGGCGAAGGGCGCGCTGCGCGGGCTGCGCGAGCTCGCGAACGCGAACTAGAAAAGGGATCATGGCAAGCGAGCACAAGCGAAGCAGCAAGGGTGAGATCGAGGACCTCGTCAAGGCGCGGTACTCGCTCATCTGGGTGACGTCCCCCGAGGAAGTGCGCGTCGAGGAGTCGCTCCGCAAGCTGTGCGTCGAGCGCGAGATGCGGCTCGAGGTGTGGTCGATCACGGAGGGGTTCAAGACGCTCGCGAACGGGCAGGGGACCCGCGACGTGAAGGACCCGATGAAGGCGATCGATCACGTGATCCGCGCCGAGGGCCGCGCGCTGTTCGTGCTGCGCGACTTCCATCCGTTCCTGAAGGAGCCCGCGGTGGTGCGCCGGCTCCGCGATGCCGCCACCGAGCTGCGCAAGACGAAGAAGACGCTGCTGCTGCTCTCGCCCGTCACGAAGATTCCTCCCGAGCTCGAGAAGAGCATCTCGGCCGTCATCGACTGGGAGCTGCCCAATCGCGACGAGATCGAGGAGGCCGCGCGCAAGGTGCTCCCGGCGCTGCCGCCGGCGACGCAGCAGCAGATCGAGAGCGAGCCCACGTTCATGGAGCGCGTCGTCGAAGGCGCGCTCGGGCTCACGTTGACCGAAGCCGAGAACGTGTTCGCGAAGAGCGCGGTGCGCACGCACACATTCGACCTCGAGACGATTCTCGAGGAGAAGAAGCAGATCATCCGCAAGAGTGGTCTGCTCGAGTACTACGAGCATCGCGAGGAGTTCTCCGACGTCGGCGGGATGGAGATCCTGAAGGACTGGCTCGTGAAGCGGCGCAGCGCGTTCGACTCGCGCGCGCGTGATTTCGGGCTCCCGCTGCCGAAGGGCATCCTGCTGATCGGCGTGCCCGGCACGGGCAAGTCGCTGACGGCCAAGGCGGTCGGCGCGCTGTGGCAGATGCCGCTGCTGCGTCTCGACGTCGGCAAGATCTTCGGCGGGCTCGTGGGCTCGTCGGAAGAGAACATCCGCAACGTCATCAAGACGGCCGAGGCCATCTCGCCGGCGATCCTGTGGATCGACGAGCTCGAGAAGGGCTTCTCCGGCACGGGCTCTTCGGGTCAGACCGATGGCGGCACCACGTCGCGCGTGTTCGCGTCGTTCATCACCTGGCTGCAGGAGAAGACGTCGCCGGTGTTCGTGATCGCGACGGCGAACAACGTCCAGCAGCTGCCGCCCGAGCTCCTGCGCAAGGGCCGCTTCGACGAGATCTTCTTCTGCGACCTGCCGGGCATCGAGGATCGGCGATCGATCATCGACATCCACATCCGCAAGAAGAAGCGCGACCCGGCGAAGTTCGACATCGACAAGGTCGCCGAGGCGACCTCGGAGTTCTCGGGCGCCGAGCTCGAGCAGGCCGTCGTGGCCGCGCTGTACGATGCGTTCGACACGGGGAATGACCTCACGACCGAGGGTCTGCTCACCACGCTGAAGGACATCGTCCCGCTCGCGATCACGATGCGCGAGCAGATCGACGCGATGCGCGAGTGGGCCCGCACCCGCGCCCGGCCGGCCGCATCGCGCGCTCGCGCGCCCGCGAAGCGCGACGGTGGCTGGATGGCGAAGCACGGCGCCGTGACCACGAACCTCGGTGACAAGGGCCCCGAGCACGACGACAGCGAGCGCAAGATCGAGCTCTGAGCGCCGGCCTGACGCACGAGCCAGGCGCGAGCCAGGCGCGAGCTACTCGATGGCGGCTGCGCCGGACTCGACGTCCGCGATGAGCGCGCGGGCGTCCTCGACCTCGTCGGGCGGCACGAAGATGAGCGCCTCGACGATCGCCGTCCCGCCCTCGACCTCGCGGTCGCCGGTGGCGACGGCTGACAGACCGCGCGCGCGGAGCATCGTGGCGAGCACGTCCGCTTGGGACTGGTTGCCTCCCCACACGCGCACGGCCTCGCCTTCGAACGGCGGGCTCACGGGCCCGGCGGCGGAGATCTCGGTGGCGTCGTCTTCATCGATGCCTGACACGTCTGACATGCCGGAACCCTACACCGGTCGCGGTCTTCTTGGCCCGCACCGGTCTCCGCCGCGGTACACTCGACCGACCCCATGTCGCATTTCACCAAGTGCGCGCTCAAGCTGACGAACCTCGCGGCCATCAAGAAGGCGCTCGCCGACATGCAGCTCCAGTTCACGGAGGCCGAGCAGGGCCAGTCCGTGACGGTGAGAGGTTACCGCGGCGACACGCTCAAGGCCGCCATGTCCGTCGACATGGGCCGCTACGACGTCGGTGTCGTCGACAACCTCGATGGCACCTTTGGCATCACCGCGGACTGGTGGGGTGTCGAGACGACCAAGGGCGTGTCCGAGGACGAATTCAAGGATCAGCTCTCGCAGCGGTACCAGTATCACAACGTGAAACAGGCCTGCGAAGAGAAGGGTTATGCGGTCGAGGAAGAGCTCAACGAGGAGGACGGGTCGATCCGGCTCGTCGTCCGCAAGTGGGTCTCGGAATAAGGAGCGCTGCCATGCAGAAGCAAGACATCGAGATCGTCATCAATGCCAAGGGCGAGGTCACGTACCAGGTGAAGGGCGTGAAGGGCGCGAGCTGCTTCGACCAGACCAAGTTCCTCGACCAGGCTCTCGGCGGCGACAGCGCCATCCTCGACGTCCAGAAGACTGCGGAATTCTACGAGCAATCGGAGGGTTACGTGTCGACCTGGGCCGGGGAAGGCAAGGACGAGTAGGGGCGTAGGATATCCAAGTGGCGAACGATACCGAGCTCGATTCCCTGCCCGCGCCGGGCGCGGAGCAGACCCCGCCGGAGGGTGCTGCGCCGGGCGACGCGCGCGCCGAGGACCTGTCCGACGAGATCGCGCAGAAGTACGCGCCCGAGCGGCTGCTCGGGATGGTCGGCAAGCGGGCCGGCAAGGGCGAAGCGCTCGAGCACGGGCTCCGCAGCAAGTACGAGAAGCGCCTCGGCGTAGACCTCTCTCACGTCCGCATCTTCAGCGGCGGGTTCGCCGAGGAGTTCAACAAGAAGCGCGACGCGTACGCCGTGACGGTCGGCGCCACCGGCATGATCCTCATGGGCGGCCAGACCGAGAAGCACAAGAGCACGCATGCCGGCGAGGCGCTGCTGGCCCACGAGCTGACTCACGTCGCGCAGGCCAAGAGCGGCCTGAAGAGCGGGTTGCACCGCAGCGGCACGTTCCAGGGCGAGTTCACCGCCGCCCACGAGATCGAAGCGCACGCGTTCGAGGACCAGATCGAGCACGAGCTCACGCACAGCGGCGCCGCGCACATCGCGGACATGACGCTGATCGAGAAGCACAAGGAGCGGCTCGCGCACGCGCTCGAGAAGGTCAAGGACCGCGTGCTCGACATGGCGACCGACGGCCACCGGAACCTGCACGCACGCAGCGGCACGTCGCGGCGCGCGTAGAGGCCAGCCGCGCTGAACGGCGCGCTGGATTCGCGGTAGGCTGATGCTCGATGAGTGAAGCCAGCGCGGATGCCGGCGTGGTCATGTCACGCGTGCAGCTCGAGCGCCTGGTCGCCGAGAACGAGCTCGCGGGACGGACGATCCAGGGGTTCGCTGCGCCGTCCGTGGGACTGCGCGGCGTCGACCTCGATGGTGTGACCCTCGAGCGGCTCGATCTTCGCGGCGCGGATGCCGAGGAGGCGCGGCTCGAGCGCGCCGAGTTGAGGATGTCCGACCTGCGCACGTCGTCGTGGCGCGGCGCGCTGTGGAATCGCGTGAAGGCGAAGGACTGCGACCTGACGGAGCTCGACTTCACCGGCGCCCAGCTCACGCGCTGCGAGCTCGGACCCGTGCGGATGTCCCGGATCCGGATGCACCGCGCGCGGATCCAGGGGACCACGTTCCACGAGAGCGAGCTCTACAGCGCCGACTTCTCGGGCGCGATCTTGATGAAGTGCATCTTCGAAGGCTACTCGCACGCCACCGTGTCGCTGTCGCGCACGGACTGGACGGGCGCCACGGTCTTCGACGTCGACTTCCAGCGCGCAAACCTGTACGGCGCGGTCCTGCGCGGCACCGTGTTCGTGCGGTGCAACCTCGCGGGTGTGAACCTGTGCGGAGCGGACCTCTCGGGCGCGAAGCTCGTCGGCTGTGACACCACCGGCGCTGACCTCGATGGCGCCACGATCTAAGTGAAGCGAAGGAAACGAACCCATGCCGTCTCGTCCTGACCTCCGCGATATTGCCAGCAACGTTCGCGAAGCCTTCGCGGATGCCGACCGCGATACCTTGCTCGACGTGCTCACGTTCGTGCTCAAGGAGTACGTGGTCGAGGGCCCTCCCCCGATGCTGATCCATCAGGCCGAGACGCTCTCGGACCTGAAGGACCTCTCCTTCGCGGGCCTCATCAGCGCGCTGCAGACCCGCTTCGAGCACGCGGAGCTCGCGATGTTCGTGGTCGACAACCAGAACGTCGGCGTGCGCGTCGGCGGGGTGGTGCAGCCGCTGGTCGCCTCCCGTGCGCCGCTCGGCACGGCGACCGAGCTGCCGCGGCCGTCGGCTGGTGTGCACGTCGTCGAGGTGGCAGCTGCGCCTCGCCCGCCGCAGCCGGTCGCCGCACCCACCGCCGCACCGGCGGCCGCACCTCCGCCCGTGCGAGGACTGCAGATGCGCGGCCGCCCCGTGGGTGCCAGCATGGGGGACGCACCGGCGCCCCGTCCGCCCACGCCGACGCCCACGCCGGCGCCAGCACCGGGACCCTCGGGTGGTGCGCCCGCGGCCGCCGCGCCGCAGCCCGGCGTACCCGACAAGGAAGCGGGCAGCGGTGACGATGCGTCCGCGCGGTTCAGCCTGCTGGAGCTCGACTGATGTCGGCCGTCGCACGCCGCTACTACGAGCGCGGTCGAGCGTCGCTCGAGACCAACGACCTGGAGTCAGCCCAGGAGTCCCTGCGCGCGGCACTCGACCTCGCACCTGGGTACGGCAACGCGCGCGTCGCCTACGCGGTCGCGCTCGCCAAGGCCGGCGATGCGCCGCGCGCCGCCCAGATCCTGCGCTACGGCGTGGGGCGCGCGCTGTCGAAGGTCTCGGCCGCCGCGATGTACGCCACACTCGGTGACGTGCTCGTCATGGGCGGGGACTTCTTCGGCGCGGAGGAGGCGTTCCAGCAGGCCGCCCTGACTCCTGGGTTCGAGGTGCGCGTCGCCTCGGGGCTCGCGCGCGTGTACGCCCGACTCGGTCGCTTCGCGGACATGGCCACGCAGCTCAAGCGCGCAGCCGCCGCGACCTAGGCCCATCACCTTCCCGCGAAGTCGGCCGCGGGCGCCACGCGTCAGTAGCCGCTCATCTGCTGCGGATAGGCGTGCGCGGGGATCCAGAGCGGATCGACGAACGTCTGTGCGAGCACGACCGTGATGTTATCGGTGCCGCCGTTGTTGTTCGCGGCACGCACGAGGTTCTCCGCGACCACCTCGAGCGGCTCGCCGGACGTCATGATCTCGCGGATCATCCAGTCGTCGACGAGATCGTTCAGGCCGTCACAGCACAGCAGGTAGATATCGTTGTGCTCGGGTGCCATCGCGTTGTGTTCGATCTCGACATTCGCATCCAGTCCGATCGCGCGGATGATCACGTTCGACGTGGCGGGCCCCATGGTGCCGACCAGGTCGGGGCGATCCGCATAGAGGTTGCGTAGCGAGTGGTCGCGCGTCAGGTGCTGGAGTTGCCCGTTGCGCAGCAGGTACGCCCGCGAGTCTCCGCAGTGGCAGATGTGGACGAGGTTCTCCTCGAAGCGGACGCCCACCGCCGTGGTGCCCATGCCGTGGCAGGCCGGGTCCATGAGGGAGCGCTGGTACACGGCGGCGTTCGCGGCCCGCATCGCCGTGACGAGCGGGTCCTGGCCGTACTGCGCGGCCGGCGGGTCGCCGGTCTTGAGCGAGTGGACGATCGTGCGCACTGCGATATCCGAGGCGACCTGGCCCGACGCGTGACCGCCCATGCCGTCGCACACGACGTACACGCCCAGAAAATCGTCGTAGTACATCGCGTCCTCGTTCTGCGTCCGGGCCGCACCGACGTCGGTGCGACCGACGGCGCGGAGGAGGAACCGCTCGACGGGGATGGGGCGCGACTCGCTCATCGCTGATCCAGTCCTACGGCCACGCCAGCCGGCAGCTTCCTGTCGATCGGGCCTACGTGGCGGGCGCGGGCGCCGGCGCTCGTCATTCGGTCACCCGTCGGTTCGGCAGCGTCTTGAGCGCGTCGGTCCAGGGCCGCGCGCGGTCCGCCTTGAGCTCGGCGATGAGCTGCTGGCCCTCGCGCACGGGCGAGATGCCGAGCGGCGGCAATTTCCAGCTGGTGCGCATGCCCTCCGCCACGGCCGCGACGATATCGAATCGCTGCGAGGCGGCCATGTCCACCAGCTCGAACTCCTTCGTGAACGTGAGCTCGGGCCTGTGGAGGTCGCGCAGCAGGGCCTGCGGCGTACACTCCTTCAGGTCGTCGATCAGCTGCTCGTGGATCACGATCTCGCGGGGCTCGGCCACCTGTCGCTCGATCATCCTGAGATCGAGCCGCGCGATGCTCGGATCGATCCGCGACTCGATCTCGCACCGGAACGTGACCAGCGCCTCCGCGCGCTCGATGCGCGCGTGGTGGCGGTCGACCATCGCGGGATCGACCGCTGCGATGGCGGCCGCCCTGCGCTCGCGGACCGCCTTGACGGCGGGCGACTCGTCCGGCTCCGCCGCGGGCTTGGCCGCCGCCGCGAGCTGGTCGAACGACGGCAGGCCGAACCAGCGTTCGAGGTCGGCTTGCGTGCCTTCGTCGATGAGCTGCTTGGCAGTCCTGTCGTCCGGCCTGGGGTCCGGAATGTCGTCGTCGGGAGCCATCGCGACCGCAGTTCCCTAGAGGTGAAGCACCACGACGTACCCGAGCACGCCGATACCGATCCCGACGACGATCGACAGGATCCAGAAGATCGTGGAGGCGCCTTGCACCACCATCCCGGTGGGCTCCGACCGCGCCGCGATGGCGCCACTCGCGCGCTGCGCGACGGAGACCACGCCCTCGCTGGGCTGCAGCATCACCGTCTTCTGCGGACCGCCCGCCGGCGCCATCCCGCCCATGCCCCCACCGGGTTGCCCCTGCATGCCGGGCATCCCCTGCATGGGCATCTGCCCGATCTGCGGCGCCATGCCCGCGACCATCGTCTTCTGCTGCGCCGGCGACGCCTGATACATCTGCTGCGCTGCGAGCCCGCTGTTCGCCTGCTGCGGCAGGCCGCCCGCGAACGGGCTCACCTGCGCGATCATCGTCTTCGACGCGGGCGATGCGGCCTGGTAGCCCGCGGAGGGATTGCCGGGCGGCACCTGTTGTTGCATCTGCGGCTGCTGCATCTGCGGCTGCTGCATATGGTGCGGCTGCATATGGTGCTGCTGCGGCATCTGCGCCGGCCCCCCGGCGATCATCGTCTTCGGCATCCCACCGGCGCCGATGGACATGCCCGAGCCGCTGACCTCTGCGAACACCTGCTGGCAGTGCTGCATCATCTCGCCGGAGCTCTGGTAGCGCCGGTTGGCATCCTTCTCCATCGCCCGCCGCACGACCTGCTGCACCGCGTACGGGATCGAGTCCGGCATCGGCGGCACGTTGCCGTGCAGATGCATCTGGATCACCGTCATCGGGTTCTCGTCGTTGTACGGGACGTTCCCGGTGAGCATCTCGAACGCGAGCACGCCGAGCGCGTACAGATCGCTGCGCGCATCGAGCGGGAGCCCGCGACCCTGCTCGGGCGACATGTATTGCGGCGTGCCGAACACGACGCCGGCCTGCGTCTTCATGCGATCGCCCTCGAGCAGCTTCGCGACCGAGAAGTCGAGGAGCTTCACGAAATCGGGCGTGCCCGCCATGTTCAGCAGGAACACGTTATCGGGCTTGATGTCGCGGTGGATGATCCCGATCGAGTGGGCCTCGGCGAGCGAAGCGCAGCACTGGATCATCACCTTCATCACGCGCTGCGGCGTGAGGGGGCCGTTCGCCACAGCCTCGCGCAGCGACATGCCGTCGAGGAACTCCATCGTCATGAACAGCCGACCATCGGTGGTCTGGCCGAAGTCGAACATGCGGATGGTGTTCGGATGCTGCAGCTTCGAGCAGGCCTTGGCCTCGTTGTAGAAGCGCTGGACCCACGTCGGGTCCGACGCCATCTGCTGGTTCAGCATCTTCAGCGCGATGATGCGGTCGATGGAGATCTGCTTGCACTTGTAGACGACGCCCATGCCGCCTTCGCCGACGCGCTGGAGCATCTCGTAGCGGCCGTCGATGATCTTGCCGACGAAGGGATCGACCGTCATGGCGCCTGCTTCGGCGGCGTCAGCTTGACGTAGGGGTTTTGCTGCAGCTGATCCACGGTGAGGCCGACGCGCGCCGCGGTCTGCTTATTGTCGGCGCGGATGATCGTGCAGGCGCCGCCGGAGAGCGGAGCCGTGTCGAGCGAGGCCTGCTTGCCCTGGAGCACGACGCACGACCAGGTGACCTTCACGCCGTTGTCGCCACCGGCCGCGATCGTGATGATCGTCTCGGTGCCCTGGATCTTCGAGCCGACGATGCGACCCAGCTTCGACGGCAGCGGACCCGAGCAGCGCGGGTTGTTCGGGTCGGGCTCGGCAGGGTTCGGACACTTCGGCCAGTACTTCTCGATCGGCTTGCACCGCGAGACGCGGATGTCGGGCGGGTTCGGACACGACATGACCTTCTGGCAGCTCGGGAGCTCCACGTCGGGCTGCTGCAGGTTGCACTGACCGGCGCACGCCGGCCAGTTCGGCGGCGGGTTCACGGCGGGGCAGACGGCCGCGCACTCGGGCTTCGTCGCGTCGAAGTTCCCGGCGGTGCAGGTGAACGTCGGCTGCTCGAGCTCGGGCAGGTGCGGCGGATCCGTGACCTCGACCGCGAGCGGGTCGATCACGATCTTCTTCGGGATCTCGGTGTAGTCGACCGTCAGCGTGTACTTGCCGGCATCGCCGCGGTTGAACGCGTAGACGCGGACGTAGTACTTGCCCTTCGCGCCGTCGATCGACGCCGTGCGGATGCGCGCGTGCGACTGGCGCCGCCCCTTCTTCTGGGAGCTCTTGACGGGCACGTAGTACTCGTCGAGCACGTCGAACGCGAGCTGGAGCCCGGGCCGCGGCGATTGCCAGGTGAGCTTGAAATCGAGCTTCACCTTCTGCCCCTCGGGCAGCTCGATCAGCTTCCAGTCGACGCGGTCGCCGCCTGGGTAGGTGACGATGCCCCGGTTGACAGCCTCTCCCTGGTCGAACACGAGCGTGACGGCGCCCTTCGTCTTGCCGTCTTCTCCGGTCGCCTTGTCCTGGGCCACATGGTGCGCGCACGCTGCGAGGACGACGCACAGCGCAGCTGCGCCGAACCGGGCCCCCACCGATTTCCCGAGCATTCGTGGATTGTTGACGATGCGGACCGGCGCTTCAAGCCCTACGGGCCGATCGTCACGGTGCTGCCGCCGGCCTTGATCTGGTCGACCGTCGCTCCGACGGTGGCCTTGCAGGTGCGCGGTCCACAGCTGGCGAGCTCGTAGGTGCCGCCGAGTCCCTTGACGTGGGCGCGCATTCCGTTCTGCGCGCCCGCGTCGGTACCGACGGCGATCGTGACGAGCGTGGACCCGCCCTGGACCGCCACTCCGACGATGCGGCCCGAGAGCGCCTTCGTGGGCGGCGCCACCGGGATCGGGGGCGCCTTCGGGCCGGTGGGCCGGTGGCCCCTCGTGGTCTGCTGGACGACGACCGGCGCGGTCTTGTGGTAGCCGACCGGTGCGTCGTCGGTGGCCAGCACGACCGGTAGCGGACCCAGGAACGCGACCTGGGCGGGAAAGTCGCTCGCCACGACGACCTCTCCCGTGGGTTTGTACGCGAGCTTCAGCGCGAAGTCGGCCGCATCGAGCCGGCCCTCGAGATACAGGTGGATGTAGTAGCGGCCCGGCTGGAGGTCGAAGAGCGTCTTGTTCTTCGTGGTCTCGCCGGCATCCTCGTCCTCGGAGTCGGCCTTGCTGATGACGCGGTACCCCTCGTCCATGATCTCCATGGCGAGGTCGAAGTCCTCGGTGGGCGTCTCGCCCCCGGGAGTGACCTCGAGCCGGACCTCCATCTGGCCGGGGCGCGGCAAGTTGACGACGTACCACTTCGCACGCCGCATCTCGGCGTAGGAGAGATCGTCGTCGGCCTTGGCCTCCATCTTGTCGTTCCAGGCGAGCGCCTTCGCCTTCTTCCAGGGCTCGGACTTATCGCTCTTGTAGCCGCTGTGAGCCGGAACCTTGGGGCCACCGCACGCGCCAGCGAGCACGGCTGCGAGCACCGGGACAATCCACCGCATGCGGCCGACACTAGCATGACGTTGCGCAGCGCCACCCGCGCGGGAAGCTACGGGGATGAGGACGCGTGGACCTGGCATCGTGATCGCGCGCCTCGGGCTCGTGCTCGGGCTCGTCGTCGTCGGGGCGGCCGCGGCGAGCGTGGGGTGTGGCAACCCGGCAGGTGCCTCGACCGAGGGACCGGTGCTGTTCGGCAAGCTGTGCTCGCAGTGTCACGGCCCGACCGGTCAGCCTCCCGCCGCGCTCGTGCAATCGCTCGGCGTCCGCGACCTGACCGACCTCGTCGTGCGCAAGCACCTCACGGTCGCGCGCGTGACCGAGCAGGTGCGGCTCGGGTCGGCGAATCACCGGATGCCAGGCTTCGAAGGGATGATCACCGACCCGCAGCTCCAGGCGCTCGCGGAGTACGTCGCGAGCCCAGCGTTCCTGACGACGCCTCCATCGTCACCGCCGGCACCATCGTCGCCGTGACCGCGCGATGATCAGGAGGCGGCGAGCGCGGCCGTGAGCTCGTCGACGACCTCCGGATCGGTCTCCGTGCCGAGCGCCGCCACGAGCTCGGTGCGCGCCCCGAGCCGACCGAGGGCCCACGCGGCGTGCCCGCGCACGAGCGGCGAGCGGTGGGCGAGCAGCGTGCGCAGCGCCGGCAGGGCGGCGGCGTCGCCGGTGTTGCCGAGCGCGACGGCGACGTTGCGCTGCAGCTGATCGCGCGAGATCCGACGCAGCGCGGTGCGGCGCGTGCGCTGGCGCAGCTGATTCGCGCCGAGCGTCGCGAGCTGCACGAGGTCGGGGAGCGCGTGTTCGAGTGAGCGGGGGGCGAGCCGCGGATCGATCGCAGCGGGCGCAGGTCCCTTGCCCGCGTTGAAGGGGCACACCTCCTGGCAGAGATCGCAGCCGAAGACCCACGTGCCGATCGCGGCCCGCAGGTCGCGCGGGATCGCGCCGCGATGTTCGATCGTCAGGTACGAGATGCAGCGGCGCGCATCGAGCGTGTACGCGTCCACGAACGCCGCCGTCGGGCACGCATCGAGGCACGAGCGACAGGTCCCGCAGCGGGGCGGGCTGGGCTCGGCGCTGGTCGCCGCGAGGTCGACGTCGACGAGCAGCTCGCCGAGAACCACGTAGCTGCCGAGGCCCGGCGCGATCAGCATCGTGTTCTTGGCAACGAAGCCGAGGCCTCCGCGCTCCGCCCACTCGCGCTCGAGGACGGGGGCGGAGTCGACGCAGGGGCGGGTGGCGATCGGGCGGCCGAGCGCGGCGGCGAGCCGATCGGCGAGGCGTACGAGCTGATCGCGCAGGACGAGGTGATAGTCCTCGCCACGCGCGTAGCGAGCGATGCGACCACGCAGCAAGCGATCGGGCGGGATGGGGTCCGCTCGGTCGTACGGCAGCGCCACCACGATCAGCGCGCGGGCCTCGGCGAGGAGCGCGCGTAGGTCGCCGCGGGGGCCGACGTGCGCGGGCTCGGCGAGGTAGGCCATGTCGCCGGCGTGGCCGGCCGCGAGCCAGCTCGTGTAGATCGCGTGGCGGCGTGGCGGCTCGATCGGCACCACGGCGGCACGCGCGAACCCGACCTCGCGGGCGATCGCGACGATGTCCTCGACGCGCGGTGCGGACGCGGAGCCGTCAGAGCCGTCAGAGCCGTCAGAGCCCATCGAGCAACGTCGTCGCCTCGGCGGAGCCTTCCCGATCGTCGTCGGGCGCCTGGTGCGCGAAGTACACGGCGTCGTACGGCACCGTGCAGTCGCGCTGGCGCGGCTGGGGGTATTCGACGCGGTCGCCGCGGTACGTGCGCACGACGACGGTGTCGCGGTCGATCGACTCGATGTAGCTCGGGATGATCGGGACCTTGCCGCCGCCGCCGGGAGCGTCGAGGACCAGGTGGGGGACGGCCATGCCCGTGATCCAACCGCGCAGCCCCTCGTAGAGGCGCATGGCGTCCTCGACCGAGGTGCGCAGGTGGTCCGTGCCGATCACGGTGTCACCCTGGAAGAGATAGTAGGGCCGCACGCGCGAGCGCAGCAGGCCGCGAAACAGGGCGCGCAGCGAGCGGACCGACGAGTTGATGCCCCGCAGCAGTACGGTCTGGTTGCCGACGGGGATGCCGGCGTTCACGAGGCGCTCGCAGCCGGCCCGCGCCTCGGGCGTCAGCTCGGCCTCGTGGTTGAAGTGGGTGTTGATGAAGACCGGGTGATGCTTCGCGATCGCCGCGGTGAGCTCCGCGTCGATGCGCATCGGGCACACGACGGGCATGCGCGTGCCGATGCGGATGGTCTCGACGTGGGGGATCGCGCGCAGCCGACCGAGCAGGTAGTCGAGGCGACGCGTGGAGAGGAGCAGCGGATCGCCGCCGGACATCAGCACGTCGCGGATGCGCGGAGTCGCCGCAATGTAGTCGAGGCCGGCCTCGAGGTCGGCCGTGGTCGGCGGCTCGTCTCCGCCGACGAGGCGCCGGCGGTTGCAGTGGCGGCAATAGATGGCGCAGCGATCGACCACCAGGAACAGCACGCGATCGGGATACTTGTGGACGACGGAGGGCGCGGGGATGTGGGTGTCCTCGCCGAGCGGATCGCGGAGCTCCTCGGCGCGGATCGCGGCCTCGGCAGTGCGCGGGATGGCCTGGAGCCGGATCGGGCACGACGCGTGCGCGGGATCCATGAGGCTCGCGTAGTAGGGCGTGATGCCCACGCGGAAGAGGTGGGCGGACGCGGCGAGCCCGGCGCGCTCCTCCGGGGCGAGCGCGATGACGCTCGCGAGGTCGGCCTCGGAGGTAAGCATGTGCCCGAGCTGCCAGCGCCAGTCGTTCCACTTCTCGGGCGCGACGTCCGCGCGCCGGACACTCGGGCGGGCCGGGCGCGCCGCGGCGTCCGCGCGCGCGGGATCGATCAGCGCGGGAGCGTCGGGCTGGACGACGGGGAGCCGAACCACGCCGCGTGTGTAGCACGGGCTCGCTCGAGCACGGGCAGGAGCCCGTCCGAGAGGGGCAGGGTGGCCAGCGCGTCCCACGGGACGAAGCGGGCCGACCGCGCGTCGGTCGCGGGCGCGGGCTCGGTGCGGGGCCCGATCACGCGCGCCACGTGATCGAGGATCACGTAGTGGTACCCCTCGGCGATCCGCTCGACGACGCAGGCGAGCTCACCCACTTCGACGACGAGGCCGGTCTCCTCGCGGGTCTCGCGCGCGACGGCCGCCGCCAGCGATTCGCCAGCCTCGACCTTGCCGCCGGGCACCGACCACGTGCCTGCGCCGGGCGGCTGGCCGCGCTCGACGAGCAGCACGTGACCGCGGGAGTCGATGACGATCGCGCCGACGGCCACGACCGGGGTCATCGCCGGCCCGTCGCGCGCGTGGCGGGCCTGGCGGGCTCGCGCGCGGCCAGTCCCGCGCTCGGGCAGTGCGGCGCGAGCACGCAGACCTCGCACGCGGGCGCGCGGGCATGGCACACCCGCCGGCCGTGGTAGATGAGCTGGTTCGCGACCTGGGTCCACCGCTCGCGCGGGATCAGCGCCATGAGATCCTGCTCGATCGCGACCGGCTCGGTCGCACGCGTCAGGCCGAGGCGCTGCGACAGCCGCGTCACGTGCGTGTCGACGATGACCCCTTCGTTCTGGCCAAAGGCGCACCCGAGCACCACGTTCGCCGTCTTCCGCGCCACGCCGGGCAACTCGACCAGCTCTGCCATCGTGCGGGGCACTTCGCCCCCGTGCCGCTCCACGAGCGCGCGCGCCATGCCGACGATGCTCTTCGCCTTGTTGCGATAGAAGCCGCTCTTGAACACGAGCGGCTCGATGGACGTCGGCTCCGCCGCGGCGAGCGCGCGCGCATCCGGATAGACGGCGAACAGTGCCGGCGTGATCGTGTTGATCATCTTGTCGGTCGATTGCGCGGCGAGGATCGTCGCGGTGAGCAGCTGGAACGGCGTCCGGTAGTCCAGCTCGACCACGGCATCGGGCCACGCTTCGGCGAGTCCCGCGCGGATCTGGTCCGCAGCGGCCGCGGCGGCGAGCCGGCCGCGTGACGGTGCGACCACCTTGCGCTTGGCGGTGGCCGGCTTCGGTGTGCTATTGCGACGCGGTCCACCCATGAGCGCGGCGCACCGTATCATCTCACTGCTCGCTGTCACGTCGGTGCTGGCGATCGGCGGCTGTACCAACAAGGCCGAGCTCAAGCACGCGAAGCAATCCGCGTACGACGTGGACTTCGCGATCGTGTTCACGACCGCCCTGTCGGTGACGCGCGATCTGTATCCGAAGCTCGACGACGCTCCGGGGCGCGGCACGGTTCGCACCGCGTGGCATCCCGTGCCGCTCGCGATCACCGATGACGACTCGTCCGTCTCCCAGGCGAACCGGAACGGTGGGAACACGCTCACGGGCGCCGGAGCTCAGACGACGAGCGCGATGACCGCAGCGGGCATGCCGTCGCGCATGGCGCGCACCCAGAAGTTCATCCGCTTCGACATCGCCGTGATCGGCGGCCGGCCGTGGCGCGTGCGGGTCACCGGCCACGCGTCGGAGTGGCAGCCCGGCAACGCGCAGCCCACGGACCTGACGGGCGCGGCCAAGCCGCCGTGGCTCGACGCGCGCACCGACGCCCTGCGGCTCCAGATCTACCGGCGACTGCGCAAGTTTGCCGTGAAGATGGCGGAGGAGCCGAAGCCCGAGGATCCCGCCGACCGGTTCCCGAAGATCGAGGCGAGCGCGTTCGTGGGACTTCCCCCGGCCGCCGCCGCGCAGCTCGCGAGCCTGAAGAACGCGCTCGTGCGTCGCGACAACGCGGCCGTGCGCGCCGACCTCGCGGACGATGTGGTGTGGAGCCTCGGGGGCGAGCCGGGCGCAGACACCGCCATGGCGATGTGGCAGGCCGATCCGGACACGCTCGACGTGATGGCGAAGCTCGTCTCGCCGCCCCTGCCTGTGGCCGACGGCGGGGCCGCCCCGCCGGGTGGCTGCGCGGGGACGGCGGCGCGCGTGACCTGCCCGGGTGGGGCGCCCACGCCGGGCGCCTGGCAGCTGGTCCTCGAGCCGCGCGGCGGTCAGTGGCGCGTCACGTCCTTCGTCAAAGCCGAATGATCGGCGCCGGGCGGCGGTGGCACGGAGCGTGCTCTGCACCTTCGCCATGCTCCTCGACTCGTCGGTGGTCTCTGGCGACGCAGTTGCGGCAGCGCGTGCGGTTTCGCTGAAGCACGCAGGCGACGACGAGCCGGGGCTCGGTCGCATCCGGCGCGGCAAGGCCTTTCGCTACGTGGATCACGCAGGCAAGGCCGTGCGCCACGTCGACACACTGTCGCGGATCCGCGCGCTCGCGATCCCACCCGCGTGGACCAACGTGTGGATCTCGCCCGACGCGAACGGCCACATCCAGGCCACCGGCCGCGATGCCCGCGGCCGGAAGCAGTACCGCTATCACGCGAAGTGGCGCACGGTGCGAGACGAGGCGAAGTACCACCGCCTGGTCGACTTCTGCGCGGTACTCCCGAAGCTCCGCGACACCGTCGAGGCAGATCTGGCGTGCAGCTGCCTCTGCAAGCGCAAGGTCCTCGCGACCGTGGTCTCGCTGATGGAGTGCGCCCAGCTCCGCGTCGGCAACGACGAGTATGCGAAGCAGAATGGCTCGTTCGGGGCGACGACGCTGCGCGACCGCCACGCGACGTTTCACGGCGACACGCTCGAGCTGTCGTATCGCGCGAAGGGTGGCATCCAGCGCCACGTGTCCGTGAAGGACGCACGCCTCGCCCGCATCGTCCGCAAGTGTCGTGACCTCCCGGGTCAGCGCCTGTTCCAGTATCTCGAGAACGGCGTCGTGCAGCACATCACGTCGACGGACGTGAACGAGTACCTCCACCAGGTGACGGGCGGCCCCTTCACCGCGAAGGACTACCGCACCTGGGCGGCCACGCTCGGCGCGGTGCTGCTGCTGTGCGTGCTCGAGCATCCGGGCACCGAGCGCGGCTGCAAGCAGTGCGTGGTCGCAGTGATCGAGGCGGTCGCCGAGCGGTTGGGCCACACGCCATCCGTGTGCCGCAAGAGCTACATCCACCCGCGCGTGATCGAGGACTTTCACGGCAACACCCTCGGTGCCGCCGTCGCGAAGCAGGTCCGCCGCAAGCTCGGACGTGGCGTCGAGATCACGACGAGCGCCGACACCATCTCGGTGATGACGCTGCGGGCGATCGAGCCGGTGGTCGCGAAGTACCTCGACGGCATCCGGAACCACGCGTGAGCTGGATCGCGATCGTCGGCACGATCGCGGCCACGGCGGGCATTGCCGCGTTCCTGCCGCAGTCGTGGAAGATCATCAAGACGCGAAAAACGGATGGTCTGTCGGCTGCGATGTGGACCCTCCAGTGCGTCGGGTTCGCGCTGTGGATCGCCTACGGAGTCGGGCTCGGCAAGCTCCCGATCATCATCCCGAACTCGATCTGCCTGATCCTGTCCGCGTTCATCCTCACGATGAAGCTGCTGCCGAAGCAGCACATGGAGAAGGTGGCGAGCGCTGTCGAGTCGGTGGTCCCCGGGTCGTAGATCTCGGGCCTGGCTCTGGGGCTCTCGTGATTCGTCACATCTCAGGTGCACTGGGCGCGCAAACCCGTCTCTGCGACGACCGAGGGTGACACGCCGTGCCGTACACCGGAGGCGCACGCACGGCCGACCGCTCGGACGGATCCGCGGGGCGGAGTGCTCGCACGACCGCGCCGAGAGGAAGCTCTTGAGGGGGATGGCGCCCGGGCCGGGCATGCGGGCGACGGAGCCTGCCCGGACCGCAGTCCCCGCGGCGTTCGTGACGCGAGGGCATCACGAGCTGGCGGTACGGCCGGGCGCCGGGCACCGAGGGTCGGGGGCGAGCGCCGAGCGCCAAGTGCCGGCCCGAGCTACCACGCGGATGCGCCAGCCTCGCGACCTCCCACGGTGAGCGATGCACACACCGCGCGCTCTCACCGAGCGCGCGCGACGCGGAGTCGCTCGTGCGCGGCATGCACGCCGACGCCGAACCGCGCCTCCACGTAGGCGGCGAGACTCACCATCCCGAGCCAGTGCCACAGGCGTGACTCCTCCACCGCGCGCAGCAGCCGGGCCTCCTCGGCATGGATGCCGGCCATCCGCGCGGCGAACCGCTTCACACGCTGATCGAGCTCCCGCATGTCCTCCGCCACCTGCTCGCTCGTCCGCACACCCACCGATAGCACGATGATTTTCGACCTCACCTGCTGCGTTCTCAGACGACAAATCGCCCTCCGACGGGTTTCCGAGCGTCGCTCGCCTCTCCCTGCAGCAGCTGCGATCCTGACGCGCCTCCGACGACGATCCGGGCGCAAATCGCCCACACGCTGTCAATGAAAATCGACACGAAATCCACAGCGGCACGCGAGATTGTCCGGCCGCCGGACACTCTGACTGCCAACCTCCGTCCGGAGCCGCCGCACGGCGTGCGTGCGAGCACTCGCCTCCGCGGATCCGTCCGACGCCAGGACCGCGTGCGCCGCACTCGACTCCACATCGAACCGAGCGACGAGGCTGGAGTTCACCGGGGTCCGGGCACGCTCACATGGAGCCGGCGTCCACCCGGAATTCAGTCCCGGGTGCGCGGCGCGCGACCTACGCCGCCGGGCCGCGGTTCCGCCGGGTTCCGGGTCACGAGGCGCCGTGAGCCACAAGTGATGTGACGAATCATCAGGGCGCGGGGCTACGGCAGCTTCTCGATCACGATCAGCGCGTTCGAGTCGGGCAGCTCGACGGGGCGGTCGCGCTCGTCGGTGAGCGCGATCCTCGACGCGAGGTGGTCGCGATAGCCGGGCTGGAGGTACGAGTGAAGGGGCGTGTCGATCACGCGGGCGCGCGAGGGGCCGCCGCACCAGCGGATCAGGGCCGCGACGTACTCGTCGTACGGCAGGATCCCGTAGAGCTCGCGGACCTCGTACGGGAACGAGGCGGGCCCCCACGTGTACGTGTACAGGAACTCCATCGCATCGGCCGTCGACAGCTCGACGCGATCCGGGGCGAGCTCGGTGACGGCGATCGGACGGCCCTCGAACTGAGCGACGTAGAGATCGAGCGTCGAGCGCACGTCAGGTGCGAGCATCCGGATCCGGCGCCGGCCCGGCGGGGGCATCACGCCGTCGCGGATGATGATGCGTCCCCCGGGCGCGAGCGCGGCAACCGCGGCCCCGATCACGCGCTCCACCGATGCCAGCGAGAAGCGCGGCGGCGTGTACGAGTACACCTCGTGGAGGATCGAACAGAACACGACCGTGTCGATCGGCGTGGTCACGAGCGCGGGTAGGGCCTCGGCCGCGCCGAGTACGACGCGCCAGTGCTTGCCGGTCTGACGGGCGCGCCGCTCGAGGGCAGCCACCACCTCGCGCGAGAGATCCACGCCGATGACCTGCGATTCGGGGTAGCGGGCCTCGAGGAGGTCGAGCACGACGCCGCCACCGGGCCCGATCTCGACGATGGTGCCGGGGCGGACGTGATCGAGCATGCGCTCCTTGTCCGAGCGCGCCGCGTTCATCGCCGCGAGGTAGTTGGCCTCGTTCGCGACGCGATCGAGCTCGTCCTTGCGCAGCCCGTAGAGGTCGCACAGGGCCTTCAGCATCGCGTGGTACGCGATCGAGTCGCGCGTCTCGTACGTGCCGAGCAGGGTCACGAGCGCGGCCGACTCGGCGGTGTCGACGTAGTCGATCACGATCGTGTCGGCATCCACGTCGGTGGCGACTTTGCCCGACAGCGCGCCGAGCGGCCCGAGGCTCGCGGTCCCCGTGAGCAGCGACCGCACCGGGGTGCTCGCGAGCGCGGCCTCGACGAGGCGCAGGCGATACCGCACGTCCGCGGATTCGCCATGCAGGCGCGCGACGAGCGGCTGGAGCTGCGCGTGCCAGAGGGTCGCGACGCGGATGCCACGTGCGCGCGCGGCGCCGACGGCGGCGGCCAGGAGCGCGAGCTGCGCCGCCGGGGAGAGGCCCGAGGTGGCGGCCTCGCAGTACCAGAGCTGGCAGGTCGCGAGGGCCGGGGCGAGGACCGCGAGCTCCTCGTCGCCGAGGGCCGCCACCGCCTCGTCCACGGCGGAGGCGGGCTCGCCGGCGCGCTGACGACCGCCCCGGAGCTTGCGGAGGCGATCGGCGAGGGCCGCCCGATCGACCGGTGGCACGAACGCGGTGAGGGCTCGGTCGATCGCGGCCCAATGCGCCGGGCCCCAGTGCGCCGGGGTGAGCTCGCGGCGGGAGGCGAGGGGGGCCGCGGCCACGACCTCGCCGAGCTGCGCACGCACGGTGGCCAGCGCCGCGAGGAGCGCGTCGTCGAGGAGACCCTCGCGCACCGCGCTGGTGTCGCACGCGTCGATCACGTGCAGGCCGTCGAGGATCAGCGCCTCGGCATCGACGAGCGCGATGCCGAGCTGCGCGGCGAGCGGCGGCGCGACGAGATGCACGCCCATCACGGTAGCGCGGTAGGTGGCGAGCGGACCTTCGCCGCGCACGTGCTGCCCCGCGAGGCCGTGCGCGCGGATCCAGTGCAGCGCGACGTCGTGCTCCGGGCCGGCCATCGGCCATCCGCAGGGATGTTCGGGCGCGCCGAGGATCATGGCTGCGGCGACGTTGTGAACTTCGAGCGTCGCGTGAGCCGGCGCGAGCCATGCCGTCCAGCGGTCGCGATGCGGCTGCGACCGCGTCTTCGCGATGTCGAGGTGGATCATCGCGGCGCGCAGCGCGGGACCGAGGCCCGCGGCGAGGACGCGGTGGGCGACCGCGCAGAGCCGATCGAACGCGGGCTGGGTGAGCCCCTCGCGCTGCTGAAAGTGGGCGCGGTCGCGGCGCTCGAGGCCGTGGAGCTTGCGCGCGAGCAACCGCGTCGCGACGTGATCGAGCAGCGGGCGATCGGAGCCCGCATCGTGCTCCACCTGCGCGGGCATCGGAGCGGCGAGCGCGGCGGCCTCGGGCAGCGCGGCCGTGATCGCGTTCGCGGCGGCGCTCGTGGGTTCGCGCAGCGCCTCGAGCGCGGCCGCCGCGAACTGCGTGTCGCCGAAGATCGCGCTCGCGAGCGCGGTCGGCGAGAGCCACGTCGCGACCGTCGGCACGCCCACGCGCGCGACCAGCCGCGCGAACGCGGCTCGGTCCGCCTCGTCAAACGTCACTCCGTGCAGGCGGAGCGGCGAGGGGGGAGTTTCTTGCCCGGATTCAGGAGGCCGGACGGATCCCACATCGCCTTCCACCTGCGCTGCCACTCGATCACTTGCTCCGTCTGCTCGAGGTGGACGTAGTCTCGCTTGGTCAGGCCGATGCCGTGCTCGCCCGACAGCGTGCCGCCGAGCTCGATCGCGTGCACGAAGATGCGCTCGGCGGTCGCCCACATCTTGGCGCGCACCGCCGGGTCCGCGGGGTCGTCGTTGGTGAGGAGATTGACGTGCAGGTTGCCATCGCCCGCATGCCCGAAGACGGCGGTCTCGATACCGGTCTCCGCGGACACGCGATCGACGCGCGCGAGCATCTCCACGATCGAGCCCCGTGGCACGCAGATATCCTCGTTGACCTTGACCCGGTACGCCTCCTTCAGCGCACCGGAGATCAACCGCCGGGCTTCCCACACGGCGCGGCGCTCAGCGGGCTCCGTCGCCGCGAGCACGTCGAGCGCGCCGAGCTCGTCCATGCGCATCCCGAGCTGCTCCATCTGCAGCGCCATCGACTCCGGGTCGCCGTCCACCTCGAGCAGCACGATCGCACCCGCGTTCGCCGGGAACCGGTAGCGGCTCTTCGGGCGGATGATGTCGATCGAGTGCTTGTCTGCGATCTCGAGCACGCGCGGGCGAACCCCGCCGCGGAGGATCGCGCTGATCGCGGCGCCGGCCGTCGCGCTGTCGGCGAACACGCCGAGCACGGTGGCCGCGGCCGGTGGATTCGGCAGCAGCTTCACGACGAGCTCGGTGATCACGCCGAACGTGCCCTCGCTACCGACGAAGCCGGCAACGAGGTCGTAGCCCGTCACGCCCTTCGCCGTGCGCCGCCCCATTTTCAGGAGCTCGCCGCCCATGAGCGCGACCTCCAGTCCGAGGATGTACTCGCGCGTCACGCCGTACTTGAAGGCGCGCGGACCTCCCGCGTTCGTCGCGGCATTGCCGCCGATCGAGCAGTACTCGAGCGAGGCGGGGTCCGGCGGATAGAACATGTGCTCGGCCTCGACGGCCTCCTGCAGCTTCCCCGTCACGACGCCCGGCTCGACGACGGCGACGAGGTCCCCGGGGTGGATCTCCTTGATCGCCGTCATGCGCTCGGTGGACAGCACGATGCCGCCAGCGACGGGGAGCGCTCCTCCGCACATGCCGCTGCCGGCGCCGCGGGGGGTGACCGCGACCTGGTGCTCGAGGCAGATGCGCAGCACGGCGGATGCCTGCGCGGCGGTCTGCACGAGGACCGCGCACAGCGGAGGGTGAAATTCGGGGAGCGGGCTCTCGTCGCGACCGTAGTCGGCGAGGCGCTCGTGGCCCGGACCGATGATCTGTTCGGCACCGAGCTCGCGCTCGAGGACGCCGACGATGTCGCTCACGTCAGAGTTGTAGCAGGCGCAGGCTCAAACGGAGAACGACGAGCCACAACCGCACGTGCTCTTCACGTTGGGGTTGTTGAACTTGAAGCCAGCGCCCTGGAGCCCCTCGACGTAGTCGATCTCGGTACCGACGAGGTACATGAGGCTCATCTCGTCCACGACGACCTTCACGCCGCCGATGTCGCACTGGCGATCCACCTCGGACGGCTCGTCGAAGTAGAGGTCGTACGAGAACCCGGCGCAGCCGCCGCCGACGACGCGGAGCCGGAGTGCCATGTTGCCCTCGATGGCCTCGGCCTCGCGGATCTCGTTCACCTTGACGGCCGCACCGGCGGTGATGTGGACCATCGACTCCGGACCCGACGGGTCGCCGGCCGGATCCATCGAAGTGGCGCCCGACGGGGGCGGCGCCGTGTGGGCGTGGGGCGTGATTGTGGCTACATCGGTCATGGGCACGTCTCCTGAACGCAGACCTTACCCTCACGTGAGGGTCATGGCAATCTGCGTGCGTGCCCACCTTCGACACGCTGCTGCGCGAGCTCCGCGCCGGGGTGACCGAGATCAGCGCGGGTGCGCTGGCGCAGGCGCAGGCGCAGGCCGCGGAAGGCGTGACCGTGGTGGACATCCGCGAGTCGGACGAGTACGTCCAGGGCGCGCTCGCGGGCGCGGTCCACATCCCCCGCGGGTACCTCGAGCTCCGCATCGAGCGCGCCGCTCCGGATCGCGATGCGCCGGTGGTGGTGTACTGCGCGAGCGGGACTCGCTCCGTCCTGGCAGCGCGGAGCCTCGCGGAGCTTGGCTACACGGCGGTGCAGGCGCTCGCGGGCGGGTTCTCGGCGTGGAAGGCGGCGGGCTTGCCCTGGGCGCAGCCCGCGGTGCTGCGCGCGGACCAGGCGATGCGCTACTCGCGGCACACGCTGATCCCGGAGGTCGGCGTCGCTGGTCAGCAGAAGCTGCTGGCCGCGCGCGTGCTCTGCATCGGGGCGGGCGGGCTGGGGTCGCCGGTCGCGATGTATCTGGCGGCGGCGGGCGTGGGCACGCTCGGGATCGTCGACGACGATCGCGTCGATGCGTCGAACCTGCAGCGGCAGATCCTGCACGGCACCGACCGCATCGGGATGCCGAAGGTCGACAGCGCCGCCGAGACGATCCGCAAGCTCAACCCGGACGTGACGGTCGAGGCGCACCGCGTGCGGCTCACCGCCAGCAACGCGGAGTCGCTGATCGGGGCGTACGACCTGGTGATCGACGGCGCCGACAACTTCCCGACGCGCTACCTCGTGAACGATGTCGCGCTCGAGCTCGGCAAGCCCGTGGTTCACGCGAGCGTGTTCCGCTTCGAGGGCCAGCTCACGGTGTTCGCGGCGGCGGGACGACCCTGCTATCGATGTCTGTACCCGTCGCCCCCGGAGGCGGGGGACGCGCCCTCGTGCGCGGAGGCAGGCGTGCTCGGCGTGCTGCCGGGGACGCTGGGAATGCTGCAGGCGACGGAGGCGCTGAAGCTGCTGCTCGGCATCGGCACGTCGCTCGCGGGGCGGCTCGTCGTGTACGACGCGCTCGACCTGCGGTTCCGCGAGCTGAAGCTGCGCCGCGACCCGGCCTGCGCGACCTGCGGCGACGGGGTCGATCGCAGCCGGCTCGTGATCGCGGAGGGCGCGGCTGCGGGATGTGCTGCGCCGCTGGCGGCTGCGCGCTGACGATGGCCGAGGCGCGCGCGTGATCGAAGCGGGCCAGTCGATCGGCAACTACCGCATCCTGTCGAAGATCGGGACGGGCGGGATGGGCGCGGTGTACCTCGCGGAGCATCCGCTCATCGGCAAGAAGGTCGCGCTCAAGGTGATCCACCGCGAGCTCGCGGGCAACCAGGACGTGGTGTCTCGCTTCTTCCAGGAGGCGCGTGCCGCGAACGCGATCGGCAACGAGCACATCGTGGAGATCCACGACTTCGGGGTGACGGGCGAGGGCGACCACTTCTACATCATGGAGCTCATCGAGGGCCGGACGCTGGCATCCGTGCTGTCGCGCGAGGGCGCGATCGTCCCGATCCGGGTGCTCCACATCGGTGCGCAGATCGCGAGCGCGCTCGGGGCCGCGCATGCGGCGGGTGTGCTCCACCGCGATCTCAAACCCGACAACATCATGCTGCTGTCGCGGCTGGGCGATCCCGACTTCGTGAAGGTGCTCGACTTCGGGCTCGCGAAGGTGTTCCAGGGCGGCGGCGCCAGCATCGGCGGCACGGGCGGTCCCGGGCGGCCGGTCGTCACGCAGGCGGGCGTGCTGCTCGGGACGCCGCAGTACATGGCCCCCGAGGCGTGCGAGGGCAAGGGCGTGCTGGACCACCGCGCGGACGTGTACGCGCTCGGCATCCTGCTGTTCGAGATGGCGACGGGCCGGCGGCCATTCGACGGCGACTCCATGGCCGAGGTGCTGATGAAGCAGGTGCGGTCGCTGCCGCCGGCGCCGCGGGCCTTCGATGCGGCGATCCCGCCGGCGGTAGAGCAGGTGATCCTGCGCTGCCTGGCGAAGCTGCCGGAGTTGCGGTTCCAGACGATGGCCGAGCTGCACGAGGCGCTCGTGGATCCAGACGCGTATCTGCGCGCGTCGCCGCCGATCTCGCCCGCGCGCTCGGTGGGGCCGGGCGAGCTGGGGGTAAATGCGGCGGCGCTGCGGATGCACGTGGAGGCGCAAGAACGAGCGAGGGGGCCGGGGCCCGGCCTGGCGGCGCCGACGGGGAGGAACCCGCTACCGGGGCTGGCGCAACCCGCAGCGCCGCTGAACCAGACGATGCGGATCGACACGCCGGCCGGGCACGTGTCGCGACCACGGCGGCGGGTGTGGCCGATCGTGCTGGTGCTCGGGCTGCTGCTGGGCATCGGGGGAGGCGCGTTCGCGGTGGCCTGGAGCGGTAAGGACGACCAGGACGACGCGGGCGCGGGCGCAGCCATGCCGCCGCAGCTGGGTACCGGCGCGGCGGGCCGCGATCCGGCGCTCGCGCTCGGAGTCACGGGGTCGATGGACGACGCGGCAGGGGGCGCCGCCGGCGTGGTTCCCGCCGACGCGTCGGCACCGGTGGCGGCCGTGGCGGCAACGACGGTGGATGCGGCAACGACGGTGGATGCGGCGCCGACGGCGACGATCACGTTGACGACGGTGCCCCCGGGCGCCACTGTCCGTGCGGAGGGGCAGACGTTCGGCATCACACCGCTGACGCTGCGGCACCAGGTCGGGGCGGTGACGCTCGAGCTCCGGCTGTCCGGCTACCGGACGAAGACGGTGACGCTCGAGGTCGCGGCTGACCGGGACGTGGCGGTGACCCTGGCGAAGGCCAGAGCTGCGGGCGCGCGACCTGCCGGCGTGGGGCCCGGTAGCAACGACACCGGCCTGATGCGACCCGAGTGAACGGGCTCGCGCAAAGTTGTCAGAGTTGGCCCCGTCCCCGGGCGGTGCGAGGGGGTATGGTTCAAGGATGCTCCTTGCCCTGCTGGCCGGTTTGGCGGCGCTCGTCGTGGCGGGAATCGTGGGGCGCCGGGCGGGGTCGAGGGAGGCGGAGCGGCAGGGCGCGCTCGCGGTCGCGGCGGCACGGTCGGAGGCGGCGGTCCGGGTGAAGGCAGCGGAGACCGAGGCGGCGGCGGCCCGGCGGACGGTGGAGACGAGCGCTCGCAGCGCGGCCCTCGAGCTGCGCGCGGCGGCAGACGAGGCACTGCTCCGCGAGGAGCGCGCGGTGGATCAGCGGCTCGATACGCTCGCGCGCCGGGAGGCGGAGCTGGCCGCGCGCGAGGATGGGATCGCGCAGCGCGAGGAGGCGATCGAGACGGTGCAGCGGGACGTGCAGGCGCGCCGCGACCGCGCGACGGGCCTCGAGCGCGATACCCGACAGCGCCACGAGGCGCTCCGCACGGAGCTCGAGACCCGCGCGGGCACCGGCGGGGCCGAGCTGGTCGACCGCCTCGGCCGCTCCTGGCTCGACGAGGCGCGCGCGCGCGCAGCCGCCGAGCTCCGGACCGTGGACCAATCCGCGTCCGACCCCGCGTACGATCGCGAGGCGAAGCGGGTGATGGAGATCGCCGGTAATCGCTACCTGCACCACTACCTCACCGAGCGCGCGCAGAACCACCTGCGCATCGGCACGGACCTGGTCGGGGTGCTGCTCGACAACGGCTCCGCGCTGCACGGCGCGCTCGAGCGCGCGTCGGGCGTCTTGCTTCTCGTCAACGACGACAAGGACGCGATCCGCCTCGACAGCCAGGACGGCGTGGGGAAGGAGCTGGTGCGCCGCGCGCTCGGTCGCATCATCAAGAAGCCCGAGACGCTCGACGAGGCCCGCAAGGACCCCGAGGCATGGGCGGCCCGCGCGAAGGAGAACATGACGCAGGAGCTGCGGACGCTCGGCAAGCGCGCCTTCCAGACGCTCGGCGTGGGCAAGGCGCATCCGGAGATCGTGGAGCTCGTCGGGGCGCTCAACTTTCGCACGAGCTACACGCAGAACCAGTGGTGGCATGCCGTCGAGGCCGCGTACCTCGCAGGAATGATGGCGGCCGAGCTCGGGCTCGACGAGAAGCTCGCGCGGCGAGCCACGCTCATGCACGATATCGGCAAGGCGCTCACGCACAAGATCGAGGGCTCCCACGCTGTGATCGGCGCCGACATCGCGCGTCGCGTGGGCGAGAGCGAGCTGGTCGCGAACGCGATCGGCTCCCATCACGCCGACGAGCCCGCGAACTCCGTGTACGCGTATCTCGTCGCGGCCTCGGATGCGATGAGTGGCGCGCGGCCCGGTGCCCGGCGCGAGCTCGCGGAGGGGTTCACCGCGAAGGTCGAGGATCTCGAGCGCATCGGCTTCCAGCGCGAGGGGGTCGCGTTCGCCCACGCGGTGCATGGCGGTCGCGAGCTGCGCGTGTACGTGCGCGAGCGCGACGTCGACGACGCGCGCGTGGTGGAGATGACCACGGAGATCGCGACGCAGATCGCGGAGGAGATGACGTTCCCGGGTCAGATCAAGGTCACCGTGATCCGCGCGTTCGAAGCGACCGCGACCGCGAACTAAGGCCGATCGCTCGCGCGCTGCCGCCGCGCGCTGACGCCCGATGCCCGGGTGGTCGTGCGCCGAACGCCCGGGTTCGGGCGCGGGAGCGGCCGAAATCGCGCCCTGCCGGCAGGCACACCCGGCGACTCGCGTGTGATCGAGGGCATGACCGATGCACGCCCCACGGCATGGCAAATCACAACCCATCGGGCCGTAACAACGACGACAACCGCGCGAGCTGGCGTCCCCAGGACCAGGATCGCAACAAGCAGCCGGATGCCCAGGGCTCGGACACCGACTGGCAGGGCCAGGGTCAGAGTGGCTACGGGTCGGGCCGCATGGAGAGCGACCGCTCGTTCAGCCAGGGCAATCGCAACCAGACCTATGGTGGCCGCCAGGGATCGCAGGGTAACCAGGACGATCGCTGGAGCGGTCGCGGGGGCTCGTCGACGGCGGGAACGCCCGATGAAGATCGTGGCTACAACCCGGAGCGCTACGGCGCACAGGGTGGCTACGGCGGCGGCAGCGGCTTCGAGGATCGGTTCGGCGGCGGCGCGCAGTCGGCAGGTCGGGGCGCGCAGCAGTACAACCAGGGGCGCGGCGCGCCAGCGTACGATGCTGGCTTCGCGGACCGCAGCGGCTTCGACCGCGGCGGGTTCGACCGCGTCGGCAACGGCGGCCCGTCGATGCGCGGGCACGATGCGGACAACAGCTGGGACAACGCGTACGCGCGCACCGAGCAGCCGAGGAGCCAGGGGGCCGATCAGTCGATGTACGGGCAGGGCAGTCGGGGCTCGTGGCAGTCGGGCCAGGGTCCGCAGCGAGGTGGCTCCTCCGGGCCGTCGACATTCGACCGGGATCGGCAGGAGCGGATGAGCCAGAGCGGCATGGGCCAGCGCGGCGCGCAATCCCGCCCGGGAATGGGGCAGGGCATGCACCGGGGCAAGGGACCAGCCGGCTACCAGCGCTCCGACGAGCGGATCAAGGAGGCGGTGTCCGAGGCGCTCGAGCACGACGAGCACATCGACGCGACGCATATCGAGGTCGTCGTGAAGAACGGAGAGGTCATGCTGACCGGCACCGTCGACGACCGGCAGCAGAAGCGCCTCGCCGAGGAGTGCGTCGAGCACCTCGCGGGGGTGAAGGACGTGCAGAACTCACTGCGCGTGCAGGGCGAGAATCGGCAGGCGCAGCGCACGCAGACGCAGGGCGCGAGCGGGAGCGCCGGGTCGAACGGGAACGGCGCCTCGGCGATGGGCAAGCCGGAGACCGACGGCACCGGGCCGTCCGGTAGCGGCACGGGCGGCGACAGGAAGGCGCGCGCGTAGTCGCACGCTGCTCGAACCTGCCACAGTGCTGCCGAGCCCGAGCCGCGATGCGGTTCGGGCTCGACTTTTGTGGGAGGCACGTGGGATGCACTCGCACCCACCGCCATGCGCGACCACGACTTCGAAGCTCACCCGAAATCCCCGCGCGCCGGCGAGCGCACGTTCAAGCACAGCGGCGACCGCGAGCGGGACGAAGCGTTTGGCTGGCAGGAGACCGACCCCGGTGTGAAGCCCGACGCGGACTCGGGCGATCGCCGCCACGTCACCTGCTGAGCACCGCGAGCGTCCCGCGGCTGCCGCCGCCGTCAGGGCGTGCCCCGGACCGCCGCCGCGGCGCTGGACCGCAGCCCAACCCTCACCTTGACGTGCGGGTCGTGCTTGACAGCCAGGGTCGAGCCCACCATAGTCCCGTCACCAGCACTGACCCTCACGTATGCGTGAGGTTCGTAGGTGGGTACGACGATGAAGGACGAAACCAAACTCCAGCGTGTCGGCGAGCTCGCCCGAGCGGTCGGGAAGACCGTGCGCGCGATGCACCTCTACGAGGAGCTGGGTCTCCTGGAGCCCCGCGCCCGGTCCGAGGGCGGCTTTCGCCTGTACGGGCCGGAGGCCGTGGACCGGATTCACTGGATCACGAAGCTGCAGGCGATCGGGTTCACGCTGGGCGAGATCCAGGGCTTCGTCCGCGACTTCCAGCGCGCCGGCTCGGGCCGCGAGGCCACCGGTCGCGTGCGCGCCGTGTTCGCCGAGAAGCAGGCGCAGATCCGCGAGCAGATCACGCAGCTGCGCGTCATCGAGAACGACCTCGCCGAGGCCGTCGCCTACCTCGACAGCTGCCAGACCTGCAGCGACGAGCACGCCCCCGCGGCGTGCGGCGTCTGCGAGCACAACGGACACTCGAAGGGCGACGCCCCGCCGCTCTTCGCCGGACTCTCCACCAAGCCCGCCGGCCGGCGCGTCAGCGCTGCCGCAGGGCAGCGCGATGTCGCTGACAGCGGGGTACGCCTCGCTGTCAGCGCTGCCGCAGGGCAGCGCGATGTCGTCGACGTGCGCGTAAGCGAAGTCACCCGCGGCCGCGACGAGCCGACGGAAGGTCATAACTGATGAGCACCCAAGCAGTCTCTGCCACCGCTACCACCGCGAAGATCGAAGTCACCGATGGGAGCGCAGCGTCCGGCGTGAAGCTCCCGATCTTCATGGATAACCACTCCACGACCGCCGTCGACCTTCGCGTCGTGCAGGCGATGCTGCCGTACTTCACGCAGCACTACGGCAATGCCGCCAGCCGCAACCACTCGTTCGGCTGGTCTGCCGAGGCCGCGGTCGAGCACGCGCGCGAGCAGGTCGCCTCGCTACTCGGCGGCGAGGGCAAGGAGATCGTCTGGACCTCCGGCGCGACCGAGTCCAACAACCTCGCGATCAAGGGCGCGGCCTCGTTCCTGAGGCGCCAGGGCAATCACATCATCACCGTCGAGACCGAGCACAAGGCAGTGCTCGATGCGTGCAAGCGGCTCGAGCGCGACGGCTTCGAGGTCACGTACCTGCGCCCGGCCAAGGACGGCCTCGTCACGGCGGAGCAGGTCGTCGCGGCGATGACGGACAAGACGATCCTCGTCAGCATCATGATCGCGAACAACGAGATCGGCGTCATCCAGCCGGTCGAGGCGATCGGCAAGGCCATCAAGGCCCGCAACCCGAAGTGCCTGTTCCACACCGACGCCGTGCAGGCGCTCGGCAAGATCCCCATCGATGTCGAGGCCGCGAAGATCGACCTCGCGAGCGTCACGGCGCACAAGGTGTACGGTCCCAAGGGCGTCGGGGCGCTGTGGGTGCGCCGCAAGCCGCGCGTGCGGATCGATCCGATGATCGACGGCGGCGGTCACGAGCGCGGCATGCGCTCGGGCACGCTCGCGGTCCCCCTCATCGTGGCGTTCGGCAAGGCGTGCGAGCTCGCGAAGGCGGAGATGGCCGACGAGGCCATTCGCCTGCTCGGGCTACGCGAGCGCCTGCACCGCGGCATCACCGCCAAGCTCACCGAGACGTACGTGAACGGGTCGATGGAGCACCGGCTCCCCGGCAACCTCAACATCTCGTTCGCGTTCGTCGAGGGCGAGAGCCTGCTGATGGCGCTGAAGGATCTCGCGGTCTCCTCGGGCTCGGCGTGCACGTCGGCGTCGCTCGAGCCGAGCTACGTCCTGCGCGCCCTCGGCGTCGGCGACGAGCTCGCCCACACGTCGATCCGGTTCGGACTCGGACGCTTCAACACGGAGGCGGAGGTCGATTACGTGATCGACCTCGTCACGAAGAGCGTGGAGCGTCTCCGGACGCTCTCGCCTCTGTGGGAGATGCACCAGGACGGCATCGACATCAACTCCATCCAGTGGACTCCCCACTGATCCGATAGCGGAAGAAAGCAGCACCCATGGCGTACTCAGATAAAGTCATCGAGCACTACGAGAACCCCCGCAATGTTGGCACGTTCAAGGCGGAGACCGACGTCTCGGCCGATGAAGTCGGCATGGGGCTCGTGGGCGCGCCCGCATGCGGCGACGTGATGCGACTCGAGATCCGCGTGAAGGACGGCAAGATCGCCGACGCGCGCTTCAAGACGTTTGGTTGCGGCAGCGCCATCGCGTCGTCGTCGCTCGCGACCGAGATGATCAAAGGCATGACCCTCGAGCAGGCCGCGCAGATCAAGAACACGCAGATCGTGGCGGAGCTGAATCTGCCGCCCGTGAAGATCCACTGCTCGGTCCTCGCCGAGGACGCCATCAAGGCGGCCATCGAGGACTACAAGAAGAAGCACGCGAAGGACTAGCGCCATGAATGCCTCCACCGCCATGACTGCCACGACGACGCCGACGCCGGCGAGCGCCGGGGCACCCGCGTCTGCTCCCGCGGGCCCAGGGGCATCCGCATCCGCATCTGCGCCGGCGACGACCCCGGTCTCCAAAAAGGAGGTCGCGATCACCGAGTCGGCAGCGCAGGAGATCACGAAGCAGAAGGCGAAGCGCGGCACGCCGAACGCCCGGATCCGGATCGGGGTCCGCGGCGGCGGTTGCACCGGCTTCACGTACGTCTTCGAGTGGGCCGAGGAGCCGCGCGCGACCGACAAGATCTTCAGCGGTCACGGCGAGTCGATCGTCGTCGATCCGAAGAGCCTCGTGTACCTCGGTGGGATGGAGCTCGACTTCGTGAAGGGCATGATGGGTCACGGGTTCAAGTTCAACAACCCGAACGCCAAGGGCGCGTGCGGCTGTGGCGAGTCCGTCCAGTTCTGATGCGGCAGTGACCGCGGGATCCCGTCCGGACCCGTTCGCGCTGCTCGGGCTGTCCGCGCGCTACGACGTCGACAAGGCGACGCTGGAGGCCGCGTTCTTCGAGCGCAGCAAGGCGCTGCATGCCGACCGGTTCGCGCAGGCGCCGGCGGCCGAGCGGGTGGCCGCGCTTTCGAAGTCGCGCGCCCTGAACGATGCGTACCAGCTACTGCGCCGCGATGCGACGCGGGCCGAGTGGTTGCTCGCGCGCGAGGGCGTGACCATCGGTGACAACGAGCGCATCGAGCCTGCGCTGGTGATGGCGCTGCTCGACGAGCGAGAGGCGCTCGCGGAGGCTCGCGTCGCCGGCGACCGGGAGGGGCTGGATCGCATGGCGACCTCGATGCGGGCGCGTCGGACAGCGGCGCTGGCGGCCGTGGCGGCTGCGTTTGCAGTGCCCGATCTCGCCGCCGTGAAGCAGCAGCTCATCCTGCTGCGCTACGTGGAGCGATACCTCGAAGAGTGCGATGCCGCGCTCGACGAGGAGTAGCCGGCCGACCGTGACTCCGGGAGTACAAGCACCATGTTGATGCAGATCGCGGAGCCGGGGCAGTCCCAGGCGAAAGAGGCGTGCAAGCCACGCGTGGTCGGGATCGATCTCGGCACGACGAACAGCCTCGTCGCCCACGTCGAGGATGCAACCCCGATCGTCCTCGGCGGCGAAGGCGGTCCGCTCGTGCCGTCGGTCGTGCACTACGCTCCGGGAGGCGAGATCCTCGTCGGTCGCGCCGCGCAGGCCAAGGCCGCGACGTCCCCCCGGGACACGCTCGCGTCGGTGAAGCGCCTGATCGGACGTGGCGCGGCGGACCTGGAGAGCATCAAGGCACTGCTGTCGTACGAGCTCGATGGGGACGCGCGCGCCGTGAAGGTCAAGATGTCCGGGGGCCGGACGGTCACGCCCGTCGAGGTTTCGGCGGAGGTGCTCAAGGAGCTCAAGGCGCGCGCGGAAGCTGCGCTCGGTGGCCCGATCGAGGGGGCGGTGATCACGGTTCCCGCGTACTTCGACGACGCTCAGCGGCAGGCCACGCGGGACGCGGGCCGGCTCGCGGGGCTCGAAGTGATGCGGTTGCTCGCGGAGCCCACGGCGGCCGCGCTCGCCTACGGACTCGACCGCGGCGCGACCGGGACGTATGCGGTGTTCGACCTCGGTGGCGGCACGTTCGATATCTCGATCCTGAAGCTCGTCGACGGCGTGTTCGAGGTCAAGGCGACCGGCGGCGACAGCGCGCTCGGCGGCGACGACCTCGACCGCGCGATGGTCGAGGCGGTTGCGGGCGATCGAGTGCGTGCGGGCGGACCCGGGCTGGTGGCGGCGGCGCTCGCGGAGGCTCGGCGCGTCAAGGAGGCCCTCACCGGGAGCGAGTCTACGACCTTCGCCGTCGGTTTCGGTACTGGCGAGCCCATCGAGCGCGTGGTCACACGCAGCGAGCTGGCGGGATGGGCCAAGCCGCTGCTCGACCGGTGCGCGAAGGCGTGCCGGCGCGTGCTGAAGGACGCGGAGCTCGAGAAGCGCGACCTCGATGGGGTGATCCTCGTCGGGGGCTCGACGCGGTCCCCGGTGGTCCGCGAGTTCGTGGGCGGGTTCTTCGAGCGCGAGCCGCTCGCGGATCTCGACCCGGACCAGGTCGTGGCGCTCGGAGCGGCCGTGCAGGCAGACGTGCTCGCGGGCGGCATGCAGAACGTCACGCTGCTCGACGTCGTCCCGCTGTCGCTCGGCATCGAGATGATGGGCGGCATCGTCGAGAAGCTCATCCATCGCAACACGACGATCCCGTGCGGTGCGACGCAGACGTTCACGACCTACGCGGATCACCAGACCGGGTTCGACGTGCACGTGCTGCAGGGCGAACGCGAGACCGCGGAGACGTGCCGCTCGCTCGCGCGGTTCACGCTGCGGGGCATCCCCCCGATGGTCGCCGGCATGGCCCGGCTCGAGGTCACGTTCCTGATCGACGCCGATGGTCTGCTGAAGGTCATGGCGAAGGAGCTCACCACCGGCGTCGAGTCGACGATCGAGGTGACGCCGAGCTACGGCCTGTCGGACGAGGAGGTCGAGCGCATGCTCGTCGATTCGTTCGAGTTCGCGGAGGAGGATCTGGCGATGCGCAACCTCCTCACGGAGCGGGTCGAGGCGGAGCGCATCCTCGCCGCGACGCGCCAGGCATTCATCACCGACGCGCCGATGCTCGACGCGATCACGGGGGTGCGCGCCGCGGGCGATGCAGCGATGGCCGTGCTCGAGGCGGCGATGGCGGGGAGTGATCATCTCGCGATCCGGCACGCGATCGAAGCGCTGGATCTCTCGACGAAGCCGTTCGCGCAGGTCCGGATGAATCGCGCGATCGGCGCGCAGCTACAGGGCGTCTCGCTCGAGGACGCCGCGAAGAAAGTGGGCATCTAGCTCGTCATGCCGAAGATCACATTCCAGAACCCGCTCGCGCTCAAGGTGGTCCAGCCTCTGACGGTCGAGGTCGCAGCGGGCACCACGATTCTCGATGCCGCCGAGGCCTGCGGCGCGCGCGTCGGCCATGCCTGTGGCGGTAACCTCGCGTGCTCCACGTGCCACGTCTGGGTCTCGCAGGGCATCGATTCGCTGCCCGAAGTCACGGACAAGGAGAACGACATCATGGACAAGGCGTTCGACGTCCGCTCCGAGTCGCGGCTTGGCTGCCAGGCGACCGTCGGCACCGAGGATGTCGTCGTCGAGATCACGCAGGAGTCACACCGGGCGTGGCTCGACGAGAATCCCGACGAGCGCAAGGTCGCCGCGAGCGCGGGCCCGAGCCCGGGCCCTAGCCCGGCCACGACCCCGAGCGCGGCCTCGGCCGTGGCGAAGCACGGCCAGCCGTGAAGACCCTCGAGCCGACGGATCTCGAGTTCTTCCATCGCGCAGCGCTCCGGATCGTCGGATCGGTGCACCTGACCGCGACCCCGGATCGCGTGTTCGAGTCGTTCGCGGAGCCCGCCGAGTGGCCCAGGTGGTTCCCGCTGATGCGCACGGCGAAGTGGACGAAGGGCACGGGCGGGGTCGGGGCAGAGCGTGACGTCGCGCTCACCGCGCTCGGGACGTTCCGCGAGCGCATCATCGCGTGGGAGCCCGGGCATCGGTTCGCGTTCACGATGATCGCGAGCACCTCGCCACTCACCACGCAGCTCGCCGAGGACTACCTGCTCGCGCCCGAAGGCCGCGGCACGCGCCTCGACTGGGTGATGGCAGGCACGCCGACCGCGCTCGGTCGCCTCGGCACCCCGGCCGTGAAGGCGCTGATGGGGCGCATCTTCCAGCGCGGCGGCAAGAATCTCGACCGCCTGCTCGCGAGCTGAAGCCGTCGCGACCGGGCCGTCCGCGGCCCGTGCGACGCCCCAGTTGTCAGCACAGGTGAGCCCTGGGGTTTAGTATGGGCGCAGATGCAGGCCTATCCGCTGGTGATGCAGGAGCGCTTCACGCGCTACAACGGACACCTCTTCCTGGCGCCGACGCGCCTGTACTTCATCTGCGACAAGAAGGGCGGCGCGATCGCGGCCGCGATCGGCCAGCAGTTCGGCCTGCTCGGGGCGGCGGTCGGGCACCTCATGCAACCGAAGGCTGGCGAGGCACCGCGCGCGGTCGACGAAGCCGTGCTGCACCACGCGGTGCAGACGGCGGAGGGCTCCATGGTCATGGAGGCGCCGCAGATCACGAAGATCCGCTACACGATGTGGCAGCGCGGCATCTGGTGGAACGGTCACACGCTCGCGTTGCCCAAGGGCCTCACGAAGGAGCTGTCGCGCGAGCTCGGGTTGTGGTCCGCGGCGAACAGCGTGGACGCCAAGGGCCTCAAGAAGCCCTGAGCGACCGGTCGCGCGCAGCGACCGCGCTACTCGACGAGCTTCAGGTGCCCGCGTGCGGCCGGGCGCGGGGCGGCGTCGTCGCGGGTCTCGGGATTCGACGACGGCGTCGAAGCCAGGGGCGTCGAAGGCAGGGGCGTCGAGGCCAGGGGCGTCGAGGCCAGGGGCGTCGAGGACAGGGGCGTCGAGGCCAGGGGCGTCGACGCCAGCCCGGTGGGACGCGTGGGTACCGGCGCCGGCTGCGCGGATGGCCCCACCGCGTCGGTGCCGCCGGTGAGCACGTCCTCGGGCACATCCTCGGGCCACACCGTGCCCGCCTGCTCGCCCTCGACCATCGCCGCGTACACGGCCGTCCAGGGCAGGATGCAGCGGAACGGCTGGCCGCCGAAGGTCAGCGTGCCGGCGATCGCGACATCGTCGATCACGAGATCGCGGATCGCGGGTGAGAGGTTGTAGCCGAAGCGAAGGACGAGGCTCGCATCGGCCGCGAAGCGCGCGGGCACCGAGACCTCGCCCCGACGAGCGTCCACGTGCACGAGCACCGCGCCACGCTCGAGCAAGCTCTCCAGCGTGCGGCGCTTGTCGGGCGCGCTGGCGTCGTCGTCGTCGTCGTCGACGAGCGAGTCGATCGACTCGATCTCGCTCGGCTGCTTGCCGACCAGCTGCACGAATTCCTCGACGGGCAGGAGGCCCGCGTCGACCGCATCCCGCAGGATCCCCTCGGGGCGGTCGCCCGCGGCCGCCGTCACCCGCTCGACGGTGCGCTCGCAGCGTGCGGCGTGCTTGAGCACCGCGCCATGGGCGGCCAGCGCGCTGTGGCCACCCTCCCGCCAGCGCTGGAGCGCGCGCTCCACGTCCACGAGCGACGTGGCCACGCGATGCTCGATCAGCGCGGTCACGACGACCTGCAGGCGGGCCACGGTCTTCGGGTCGCGCTCGAGCATGGACCGCGGACTTACTCCGAAGCCGGCGGCGCGATCAAGTCCGCCAGCATGGAGGCGACGCGCTCGGGCACCGGGACGGCGACAAACCGCGCCAGATCGACGACCGCGCTCACCACGTTGCCCTCCGCCGCGAGCACGCGCGGGGCGGCCCCCTCGGCCGCGCGGAACACGCGGTAGTGGAACGTGATGGACTTGCCGCCCATCCGCGCGATCGACAGCTCGATCTCGGCCGTGTCGCCGAACTTCAGCGGCGCCTTGTAGTCGCACTCCGCGCGCACCGCGGGAAACCCGATACGGTCGCGATCCAGCAGCTCCACGTAGGCGCGTGGACCCATGCGGGCCCGCCAGAGCTCCTCGAACGCGAGGTGGAAGTAGTGGAAGAAGCGCGGGTAGTAGACGATGCCGGCGTGGTCGATGTCCGCGAACCGCACCGGCGTCGAGAACGTGAACCCCGTCATCGCACGCCGGGCGTGGAGCCGGGGGGCGGCAGCGTCAGGCGCACGCCACAGGCGGCCGGGACGCCGGGGCAGGGCGGGGCGAGCTTCTCGATCTCGATCGCGACCGCCGCGGTCGGGTAGAGCACCTGGATCTGGCGGCCGATCGCGCCCGCGAGCGCCTCCAGCAGCTTGTACGTCGACTTCGTGCCGAGCGACACGACGATGTCGCTCACCTTCCAGTAGTCCACGGTATCGACGAGCTTGTCGGAGGCCGCCGCCGCGCCGAGCGGAACGGAGACGTCGACACTCACGCGAAACCGCCGCGTGCCACGCCGCTCGGCGGCCGTGTAGCCGTGATTGCCTTCGAACTCGAGGCCTCGCACGAAGACGCTGTCCGTCACGCGCGAACCCTAGCTCCATCCTCGGCCGAGGTCGAGCCGCAGCTCGCGCCCGCGACGACCGACCGTCACGTCAGGGCAGACTCGTCCTTCACGCGCTGCAGCTTCTTCTTGATCATCTGGCGCTTCAGCGGGCCCACAAAGTCGACGAGGAGCTTGCCCGTGAGGTGATCGAGCTCGTGGAGCAGGCACCGCGCGAGCAGGCCCTCGCCTTCGAGCTCGAACGTCTGGCCATCGAGCCCCATCGCGCGGACCCTGGCGCGGAGCGGTCGCTTCACCTTGATGTAGACCTCGGGAAACGAGAGGCATCCCTCTTCGCTGTCCTGGACCTCGTCGGAGGTCGTGACGACCTCCGGGTTCAAGAACGCGACCGGTGGGTCCTTCTCGTCGCGGCCCGCGAGCTTGGGCTCCACGATGAACATGCGGCGCGCATCGCCGAGCTGCAGCGCGGCGATGCCGAGGCCATTCTCCGCGTACATCGAGTCGACGAGGTCCTGGTAGAGCGCTCGCACCGAGGCATCGACCGCCGCGATCGCGACGGACGCCTGCCGGAGCCGATCATCGGGCCACACGACGACTTCACGGACTGCCATGGTTCACCGAACATAGCACCGGCTCGCAGGGCAGGCGCCACTGCATTGACACGGCGCGCTGCGAGCGCCATACACGCATCAGCCCGATGCTGCAGAGGTTTTCCGAGGCGCGCTTGCCGACCCCGCACGGCGAGTTTCGCCTGGTCGTCTACCGCACCGGCACGCCCGGGGGCCTCGGTGCGACCGCGGTCGGCGTCGCGGACGAGGAGCACGTCGCGATGGTCATGGGCGACGTCAGCGGCGCGGGCGGAGCGACCCCGGTGCTCGCGCGCGTCCACAGCTCGTGTTTCACCGGCGAGGTGCTGCACTCGCTGCGCTGCGACTGCCGCGAGCAGCTCGATGCCGCGCTCGCCCGCATCGCGGCGGAGGGCCGTGGCGTGGTCGTGTACCTCGTGCAGGAGGGGCGCGGGATCGGCCTCGGCAACAAGGTGCGCGCGTATCGCCTCCAGGACGAGGGCCGCGACACGGTCGACGCGAATCTCGAGCTCGGCTTCGACGTGGACCTCCGCTCGTACGACCTCGCCGCCGGGATCCTGCGCGACCTCGGCGTATCCGCCGTGCGCCTGATGACGAACAACCCCGACAAGCTCGCGGGCCTCGCGCGCGCGGGGGTCGTGATCGGCGCGCACGAATCTCACTGGGTCGCCTCGACCGCGCACTCCGAGAGTTACCTCGCCGTCAAGAAGGCCAAGCTCGGCCACCTCGCGTGAAGGAACGACATGCTCGACGAATCTGTACTCAAGCAAGCCCTCGCCAAGGTCATCGATCCGGTCCTGGAGCACGACATCGTGTCGTGGCGCATCTTCAGCGGGCTCGAGGTCTCGGGCGATGACGTCCTCGTCAAGCTCGAGATCCCCACGCACGCGTACCCGAAGGCGGGCCTGCGCGAGCTGCAGAAGCGCATCGAGGAGGCTTGCAAGGCGGTCGGCGCGAAGCGCGTGACGGTGCTGCCGACGGTGGTCACCGCGTTCACGCCGACGCCGAGTGACAAGGCCACGCTGAAGGGGCCCAAGATCGTGATCGCGGTCGCGGCGGGCAAGGGCGGGGTGGGCAAGTCCACCGTCGCCGTGAACCTCGCGCTCGCGCTGACGAGACACGGCGCGAAGGTCGGCCTGCTCGACGCCGACGTGTTCGGTCCGTCGATCCCGACGATGCTGGGCACGCCCGAAGTGCCGCCGAGCGCGAGCCCGGACTCCAAGATCATCCCGGCGATGCACCACGGCATGAAGGTCATCTCCGTCGGGTTCTTCGTCGACAAGAACGAGGCGGTCGTGTGGCGCGGCCCGATGGTCCATCGGCTATTGCAGCAGTTCCTCGGCGACGTGGACTGGGGCGATCTCGACTACCTCGTGTGCGACCTGCCGCCCGGCACCGGCGACGTGCAACTCTCGCTCAGCCAGCTGATCCCGATCGCGGGCGCGGTGATGGTGACGACGCCGCAGGAGGTCGCGATCGTCGACGTCGTGAAGGGCATCGCGATGTTCGAGAAGGTCGAGATTCCGATCCTCGGGATCGTCGAGAACATGAGCTACTACAAGTGTCCGGCGTGCGGACACAATGACGAGATCTTCAGCCACGGGGGCGGGCGTCGCCTCGCTCAGGAGGTCGGCGCGCCGTTCTTCGGCGAGATTCCGATCGACACGCGCATCCGCTTCGGCGGCGATGCGGGCGTCCCGATCGTGATCGCCAGCCCCGACTCGGCGATCGCCGACCGGTTCATGGAGCTCGCCTCGGCCGCCGCGATGAAGGTCGCCGCGAACGTGCTCTCGAAGCCCCGCCGCGCGGCCCGGCTCCCGATCATCAAGTGAGTGGCCGCACCGCGAATCGTCGCGGGTTCGCGCGGCGGAGCCGGAGCGCGATTGCGCTCCTCGCCGCGACGAGCGCATGCGCCCTCGCGGCCGGGTAGTCAGTAGACGAGCTCGGCTCGCAACGTCGTGATGAGTTGCTTGCGCAGGCGGTCCCGGACCACCTCGCCGTTACACAGCAGGTCGAGCCGCTCCCCTTCGTCCCAGCCAGCCACCGGGATCTCGACGAGCTCGCCGGTCCCCAGCATGCGGCGCACCGCGATCCGCGGCCCGAAGACCACGCAGTGGACCCGCACCGCGAGCTCGAGCGCGGCCCCGAACGTCTGCACGCGGTGCGTGATCCGCCGCTCCGCCACGGCGAGTGGACAATCGTCCGCGCGCGGCGCGAGCCGCCCTCCGAGCGACGACAGCGCGCCCACGAACGGCAGCTCGCGGACCTGGTCGAGCGTCAGCGGCGCGGTCCCGAGCTTCGCGACCAGCGCGGGTGGCCCGACGAGCACCTTGCGGATGATCCCGATCTCGTCGCTCGACCACGTCGGGGGCCGGCCGGGCACGCCGCTCGGCGAGAGCGCGAGATCGAACAGGCCCTCCGAGAGGTTCGCGCGCAGCTGCGAGGGCGCGAGCTCGATGCCACGGAGCCGCAGGTGGTCGTGCGCCTGGGCGATCGCGGCGACGGCGAATCCGAGCGCGTAGGACGGCGCGGCGAGGGTCAGCTCGACGGTGGCGCCACTGTCACTCGGCCCTTGCGTCGTGATCGCGAGGGACTTCACGGCGTCGCTGATGTGCGGCATCAGCTGGCGACCGTCGTTGGTGAGCGCCATCGTCTTGGAGCCGCGCGTCAGCAGCTTGACCCCGTAGTGCTCCTCGAGCCGGGCGAGCGCCTTGCTCGCCTGCGAGGGCGTGACCCTCATCTCGCGCGCGGCCGCGGTGACGGAACCGGTGCGGGACACGTTCAGGAACGTCTGGAGGTCGGACAACCGCAGGTCCAGGAAGGAGCCACTCGCCACCTGGGCATACTGACGCGTTTCCAGATGGGAAACGCGCGTGCACCAGACGCGTGTAGCCGGGCGTCTCGGGCGGCGGGTATGGGTGACACACACAACTCACCCGGAGAACGTCCCGATGAAGATCACTCGCCTCTCGCTGATCGGCTGCACGCTGCTGTCATTTGCCGCCGGTTGCACGGCCGCTGCGCCGCAGGACCCCTACGCGGGCGCCGACTCGACCGACGATGCCGGCGCGGCCGACAGTCCGACGGCGCGCCTGGTCACCGGCTTCACCCAGCGCGACCTGGTGTCCGACCGCCCGGGCGCTGCGACGCTGGACGCGAACCTCGTGAATCCGTGGGGCATCGCGTTTAACCCCGCGGGACCGGTGTGGATCGCGAACAACCACAGCGGGACGAGCACCGTCTACGACGCGCACGGCGCGTTGAAGCTCACCGTCGCGTTCCCCCAGGCGAGTGGCACGAGCGACCTCGCCTCGCCGACCGGCCAGGTGTTCAACGCGAGCGCGACCGAGTTCGCCGCCGACACGTTCATCTTCGACGCCGAGGACGGCCGCGTGTACGGGTGGAAGCCGGGCGCCGGAGTCACCGTGCGCGCGGACAACTCCGGCTCGCATGCGATCTACAAGGGCCTCGCGATCGCCACCGCGGATGACGGCGCCCAGCGCCTGTACCTTGCCGATTTCCACAACGCCAAGATCGACGTGCTCGACGCGAGCTACCACCCGGTCGTGCTCGCCGGTGGATTCATCGATCCTCAGATCCCGGCCGGCTACGCGCCGTTCAACGCGCAGGCGCTGGAGGGGAAGATCTTCGTGTCGTTCGCCAAGCAGGGCGCGGACGCGGTGGATGACGACAAGGGCGTCCATCGCGGGTACGTCGATCAGTTCGACACGGACGGCAACTTCGAGCGCCGTCTCATCACGCGGGGCGCGCTGAACTCGCCGTGGGCGCTCGCGATCGCGCCGAGCAGCTGGGGGCAGTACGCCGGGGCATTGCTCGTCGGCAACTTCGGCAACGGCCGCGTCCACCTGTACGACATCCACGCGCCGGCGAGCCACGGCCGCGAGAAGGTCGTGGCTCTCGGCAGCCTCGGCGTCGGGCACAGCGCCGTCGTCATCGACGGGCTCTGGGCTCTCGCGTTCGGACCCGACGAGCAGCTCTACTTCACGGCGGGTCAGAACGGCGAGGAGAACGGCCTGTTCGGCATGCTCGCCCGCTGAGCGCGCGCGGTCAGTTCGCCGTGCAGACCGCGTCGCACGACGGCGCGTAGGCGCTCGGCATCCCGCTCTTGAACTCGGTGCAGCTCGCCGCATCGAGCTCGCCGATGCAGGCATCTGCCTTGTCGGCGTGGAATTTCTGGTTCATCTCGCATGCGCTGGTCGCCGTTGCAGTGGCGCACATCTGCGAGCTCTCCTGCTTGGCCACGCACTCGGTCTCGCTCGCGGGAAACCCTGCCGCCATGACCTCGGCCGCCGTGTAGCACTCGTAGATGCGGCCACAGATCGCCTTCGCCGCGTCCTGGCACTGCTCCTTGGGCGTGGCGCTGCCACCGCCGCACGCGCCGAGACCCGCCGCCGCTACCACCATCGAGATCATGAAATTTCGCATGGAAGCGAGATTCCCGCGGCGCACGAGGGCGGGTCAACTTCGCGACCTGGCAAACGGCGAACTCAGTTCCAGGACGTCTCGCCGGGGGCCAGCTCGCTCAACAGGTGGTTGACGTGGCCGAGCGTGCGCTGCAGCCGGCGCAGCGGGCAGCAGGTCTCGAGGAGATCCTGGCGCTCGTCGGCGTCCATCACCAGCGCGGCCGCGACGGCATCGGCACAGCCGCCGGGCGCGTCGCTCGACCGGGCAAGCTCGCGCAGCTGCAGGCCGCCCTCGTCGAGGAGATCCGCGAGGCGATCGCAGAGCGAGATCAGCCGGCGGTGGTGGTCGTGGGCGTCGCTCGCATCGACCTCGGCATCGGTTAGCATCCGGGCGGCGACGGTGCGGTAGGCGCGGTCTGCGGGGAGCTCGCGCTCGAGCTCGACGCGTGCCACGCCGCGAAGCAGCAGTGCGTAGCGACCATCGGGCAGCTCCTCGGAGCAGATGATCCGGCCCACGCCGAATCGCTCGAACACGGGCGGCTCGCCAACGGCGTGCTTTTCGAACCCGGGACGGAGCCGCGCGATCCCGATCAGGTGATTACCGGCGAGGGCATCGCGCGTCATCTCGCGGTAGCGTCGCTCGAACACATGGAGGGGCAGGAGGCCGCCCGGCAGCAGCACGCAGTTCGGCAGCGGAAAGATCGGTAGCGACGAGAGCGCGCCAGGCTCGAAGGTCATGCTCGCTGGCTCGCGCATTCGTCGGTCATCCACTTCTGTCAGTCAGGTCAGCCGAAGATATCGATACAGCTGCCAGTCAATGCGTCGGGCGCACCGATCGGCGGAGGCGAGGCGAGGTAGGCAACCGCGCTCGCGATGTCAGCAGGCATCATCGCCGGCACGGCTCCGGGGATGCCGGCACGCAGCATCTCGGTGTCCACGCTGCCCGGGCACACTGCATTCACGCTGATCCTAGCAGCGCGGAGTTCCTCGGCAAGCGATCGCGTGAAGCCGACCACGGCGTGCTTGGCAGCGCAGTAGCCCGCGAGCATGATCGTGCCCTCACGACCCGCGCGCGATGCGATGTTGATGATGCGGCTGCCCGCGGTCAGCCGCGGGAGGACCGCGCGAGTCACGAAGAACGTGCCGTCGACGTTCGTCGCGAACACGCCCCGCCACTCCGCATCGGTGATCTCCACCGTCGCGCGGCGCAGCACCGAGCCCGCATTGTTCACGAGCACGCGGATGGGCGGCAGGTCACGCGCGATGGCGGCCGCGACGCGCGCGACGGCCGCGGAGTCGGTCACATCGCACGCATACGCGCAGCCGAGGCCACCCCGACGGGCCATCGCGGCGACCACCTCGTCGAGTGCCGCGGCATCGCGGGCGAGCAGGGCGACCGTCGCGCCTCGAGCGGCGAGCTGCTCGGCGATCGCGCGGCCGATCCCTCGACTCGCGCCCGTGACCACGGCGGTCGTGCCGGCGAGCACGCCGGTCGGGTCCGCGACTCCGGCGTCCGGTGGCAGCGGTGCGGTCACTTCGGCTGCTTGCGGTCGAGCGCCTTCAAGTCGCCTGGCTCGTCATCGCCGAGCTGGCCTTGACCCGCCTGGGACGCGCGGTCGAGCGGATCGGCGATCGCGTTGTACGGGAACGGCTGCACCCGCGACTGACACGAGAACGAGGCAGAGCTCTGGTCGTCCTTGACGTCGAACACGTAGATCGGGTCGTGCTCGTCGCCGCCCTCGGTGCAGTCCTTGAGGTTCTCCCAGCCGGTGCCAGCCACCTGCTGCCACACGGTGTCGAACTCGCCTGGCGTCATGGCGTGCGCGTCCTCGACCTTGTTCCCCTCCTTGTCGGTGCGCCAGCGCCGGATCCGGGGGCCCGCCTCGGCGCAGTCCATCTGCACGCCGAGCTCGTCACCGCCGATGTGCTTCGTGGCCTGGTAGCTCGCGACGCGGTCCTTGCACTGGAAGTCCTGCATCTCGGCGTTCGCCTGCTTCTGCGCGCCGCCGCACCCCAGCGCCAGGAGTGCCGCGGCGCCGAACGCCAGCGCGGACTCAATCGCTGGCATGGGCGTTGGCATAGTCGGCCGCCAGCGAGGCGCGGAGCTCGTCATCACACTCGATGCGGTGGCGATAGTTCGGATGATCGACCTCGAGGACGATCGGCGTGCCGGGCACTGCGAGGAGCGCGCGCTGGGCGTCGGTCAGCGGGAACCGCGTGTACTGCACGGCGGAGATCTTCTCGGTCGTCGATCGGCCCGGCTCGAAGGCCGCCCGGATCGCGTGCGGCCCGAGGTGCATCACGACGTGCTCGTCGAGCCCGACCAGCTGGTTCAGCGCCGCCACCGCGTCCGCGCCGTGGGGCAGCTCGATGAACAGCGTCGCCGAGAGCGAGGACGCGCTCGGCATCATCTCGTTGTAAACCTCGATCTCCGCCTCGATCTGCTCGTCGCGGGTGAGGCCCTCGACCCGGCACATCTCCTCGATCTGCATCGTGAGCGTGAACCGGTTCTCGAAGACCAGTGCGACCCGATCGCCGACCAGCACGCGACGGGGCCGCTTCAGCGCGATCACGCGATGGCGATAGTCATCTCGAATGGGCCCGTACAGCGCGGGGCCCTTGATGTCGGCCCGGGTGATCGGTCGCACGAGGCTGGCGGCTGGCCCGCGGGCCGAAGCACCGCCGGAGGGCGGTGCAGATCGATCGAGGTTCATGCGGCCAGTTTACACCGCGACTACGACTTGGCGTTGAGAGAGTCGAGACCCTTCTGGAACCGGCCGGCGTGCGACCGCTCGGCGCGGGCGAGGGTCTCGAACCACTCGGCGATCTCCTCGAAGCCTTCCTCGCGCGCCGTCTTCGCGAACGCGGGGTACATCTGCGTGTACTCGTACGTCTCGCCGGCGATCGACGCCTTGAGGTTCAGCTCGCTGCTGCCGATCGGCTCGCCCGTCGCGGGATCACCGACGCGCTTCAGGTAGTCGAGGTGGCCATGCGCGTGGCCGGTCTCGCCCTCGGCGGTGTCGCGGAAGAGGCCCGCGAGGTCCGTGTGGCCCTCGACGTCGGCGACCTTGGCGAAATAGAGGTAGCGACGGTTGGCCTGCGACTCGCCGGCAAACGCATCCTTGAGGTTGGCGTGGGTCTTCGATTGCTTGAGCTCGGCCATGGTCACGGGACCCTACTACGGGGCGGCGTACGCGACCATCGCCTCGGCCATGTCGTCGAGCATCGCGCGCACGAGCGGGCGCTGGCCGGCGGGGATGTCGTTCACGAACAGCGCGAATGCGAGGACATGCCCGGTCGTGACGCCAGCGTACCCGGCGAGGGTGATCACCGTGTTCAGCGTGCCGGTCTTGGCGCGGATGCGGCCCTCAGCGGGAGTTCCGCACATGCGACGGGCCAGCGTGCCATCGAAGCCGGCCACGGGCAGCGAGGCGACGAGATCGGGGCCGATGCGATAGTCGCGATGCGCGGCGACGAGCACGGCCACGAGCTGGCTCGGCGACACCGCCGTCGAGCCGAAGAGGCCCGAGCCGTTCTCGAGCTTGTACGGACCGGCGAGGCCGAGCTCCGCGAGCAGCGCGTGCTCCGCCGCCAGCGCCTCGGGCCACGAGCCCGCGCCGGTGGGTCCCGCGGCCTCGGCTCCGATCGTCTTCAGCAGCTGCTCGGCGATGTTGTTGTCGGAGTGCTTGTTCATCAGCCGCAGCACGTCCACGAGCGGTGCGCTGTCGTGCACGGCGACGATCCTGGCGGCGAGCGGGAGCTTCGCGAGCACGAGCTTGCGGTCGCGCAGCTTCACGCCCTCGCGCGCGAGCGCGGCGCGGAACACGTCCGCGGCCAGGCGCGTCGGGTCCTCCACGCGCTTGCGCAGGTCGTAGCTGCCGTCGCCCACCCGGATCTCCCCGGAGAGCTCCAGCTCCAGGTGGTCGGGCTTCGGCTTGAGGTCGAGCCTCAGGTGCGTGCGACCGGTCGCGATGCTCGTGACCGCGCGCTTCGTGATGCGCACGCCCTCGGTGTCGGGTGCGATGGTGACGCGGGCGCCGCCGCCCGGGTCACCGACCACGGTCACGGTGATCGCGCTGCGGTCGACGGCGAACGCGCTGACGGGCGCGCGAAAGGCTGCGGTCTCCTTGGGCTGCTCGCTGAAGTGCGGGGGCTCCGTGACGCCATCGAAGTAGGTGGCATCCACCACGAGCGCGCCCTCGACCGAGCGGATGCCCTTGGCGGCGACGTCGGCGGCGAGCTGCCCGAGATCGGCATCCGTCAGCGTGGGGTCGCCGCGCCCACGGACGTAGAGATCACCGGCGACAACGCCCTCCGCATCGACCGGCACGGTCGCGTAGACCGCCGTGCGCCACCGGAACCCGCCGCCGAGCCCGTGGAGCGCGGCGACCGAGGTCAGCACCTTCGTGGTGGACGCGAGGTTCATCCCCTGGTCGGCCTCGCGCGTCGCGACCGCGATGCCGGTGGACAGGTCCACGATGGCGTAGGCGATCTTCGCGCGCGCCAGCAGCGGGCGTGTCGTGATCGCGGCGCCGAGCGTCGTGGTCAGCCAGCTCGCGCGCGAGACGGGATCGGTCGGGAGGGCGGCCACCGAGCCCGAGCCCGAGCCCGAGCCCGAGCTCGGATCATCGTCGTCGTCGGATGCCGGCGTCGGTTGCGACCGCGCGGGCGCCGAGCCGATACTGACCGCGACGAGCCCGGCGAACAGCAGCCCACGCCATGAGATCACTTCGCCAGATTATCACGGGCACCGGCACGGGCACGGGCACGGGCACGGGCACCGGCACGGGCACCGGCACGGGCACGGGCACGGGCACGGGCACTCGCGCGGCCACCGGCACGCACGTGGCGATGCTCGCGGTCGTCGCAGTCCTCGCGACCGGCGCGTGCCGACGCCGCGAGACGCCCGCGGACACGCTCGTCGTGGTCATCGAGACGCCGGTCACGACCGCGGATCCGCGCTTCGCGATCAACAACTTCGACAGCAAGGTCACGCGCCTCGTGTACGCGGGGATCACGGCGGTCGACACGGAGTCTCTCGAGCCCCGCCTCGAGCTCGCGGCCGCGGTCACCGTGATCGACCCGCTCACCGTCGACGTGACGCTCAGGCCCGGCCTCCAGTTCTCGGACGGCACGCCCCTCACCGCCGCCGATGTCGCGCGCACGTACGCCAGCGTGCTCGCGCCGGATTCGACGAGCGTCTCGCACAAGAATCTGACCGAGCGCTACCGATCGGTCACGGCGCGCGGCGCGCTCGTCGCGCGGTTCGCGCTCGTCGCGCCACTCGGTACGCTGATGTCGGATCTCGACTTCGGGATCGTCTCCGCCACGGGGGTGGGCGCGGGCCCGTACATCCTCCGCGAGCTCACCTCCACGCACCTCGTCCTCGACACCAACCCGCATTACTTCGGCACGCACCCCGCGCTGCCCCACGTCGAGATCAAGTTCGTGCGCGATGCGGCGGCTCGCCTGCTGATGCTCGTCGGCGGGTCGGCCGACCTGACGCAGAACGGCATCCGGATGGATCTGCTCGACCAGATCCGAGCGCGCCCCAGCATCACGCTCGCGACGACGCCGAGCGTGATCCTGACGTACCTGATGATGAACAACACCGATCCCGCGCTGCGCGACGTTCGCGTGCGACAGGCGATCGCGCTCGCGATCGATCGCCCGTCGATCATCGCGTCGAAGTTCGGCGGCCGCGCCCGGCTCGCCACGGGCCTCTTGCCCGACTTCCACTGGGGCTACGAGGCGGCGGTGCCGCGCTACGATCACGACGTCGCGCGTGCGAAGCAGCTGCTCGATGCGGCCGGCTTCTCGGACCCCGACGGCGACGGGCCGCGCCCCCGCCTGGCGCTCACGTACAAGACGAGCTCGGACTCGTTCCGGGTCGCGCTCGCCCGCACGCTCGCGGCGCAGCTCTCGGAGGTCGGCATCGCGGTCGAGGTGCGGTCGTTCGAATTCGCGACGTTCTTCGCCGACGTGAAGAAGGGGCAATTCCAGCTCGCCTCGATGCAGACCGCCGAGCTCACCGAGCCCGACTACTACTACGCGTACTTCCACTCGTCGCGCATCCCGAGCGCCGCGAACCCGGACGGCGGCAATCGCTGGCGCTACTCGAATGCCCGGGTGGACACGCTGACGAGCGCCGGCCGTGCCGAGCTAGACCGCGACCGGCGCAAGGTCATCTACTCGGAGGTGCAGAAGCTCGTCGCGGCGGACGTGCCGATCGTGCCGCTGTGGTTCGAGGACAACGTGGTCGTCGCGGGACGCGCGGTCCGCGGCTACCGGCTGACGCCGAATGCTCGGTTCGTGGGGCTGATCAGCACGACGAAGTGATGCCGCTCATGCCAGGCGGATCCAGCGGGCCTTGGCCTGCTCGATCTTGCCGGAGAACGTCGACGGGAAGTGCCGCTGGACATACGCGAACGCCTGCGTGATCAGCTCCTTGTCCATCTCGGCGGGCACGTCCATGTTCTGGTCGTGCTCGTCGGGGCGGATGCCGAGGCGAACGATTTCCGTCAGGCGAAGTACGTGGAGGCGATTGACGAACAGCGCGTGCGCGATGCCGATAAACAGCTCTTCAACAGCCGGATCCAACGCCATGGGAGGTTGTAGTTATCACAAAGTCACCCGCCGTTCTTCGACGATCGACTGGCTTTGCGCAGCTCGTCGAGCTCGGCGCGGCGCCGCTGGTGCTCCGCCTCGTGGCCAGAGTCGCTGGGCTCGTAGAGCCGGGTGCCGGCCAGCTGGTCGGGTAGGTAATCCTCGGGCACGTACTGGCCCTCGAAGTCGTGCGGGTACTTGTAGCCCTGGCCGTGACCCTGGGCGCGGTCGAGGGCCGTGCTGCCGGGCCGGAATCGAGCGGGCACGGGCAGGGTGCCCAGCTCGCGCACGAGCTTGCGAGCCGCGGTGTACGTGGTGAGGGCGCGGTTCGACTTGGGCGCGAGCGCGAGGTACGTCACCGCCTGGGTCATCGGCAGCACACCCTCGGGGAGGCCGACGAGCTCCACGGCATGGAGCGCGGCGATCGCGATCCCCAGCGCCTGCGGGTCGGCGTTGCCGATGTCCTCGGCCGCGAAGATGACGATGCGTCGCAGCACGAAGCGCGGATCCTCGCCGGCCTCGAGCATGCGCGTCATCCAGTAGACGGCCGCGTCCGGGTCGCTCCCGCGCATGCTCTTGATGAACACGGAGATCACGCCGTAGTGCTCGTCGCCGGCCTTGTCGTAGAGGAGGTTGCGACCCTGCGCGGCCTCGGCGATGTGCTCGGTCGTGATGGCGGCGGGCGTGACGGCGGCGGCGGCGGCCGCGGCGCGGTGGGCGAGGTCGGCGGCGACCTCGAGGATCGAGTACAGGCGCCGGGCGTCACCACCGGCGGCGGCGACGAGCTGGGCGGTGACCTCGGAGTCGAGGGTGACGCCGAGGTGGGCCAGGCCGCGCTCGCGGTCCGCCACCGCGCGCACGGCGAGCTTGGCGAGCTCCAGGTCGGCGAGAGCCTCGAGGCGGACGACCCGTGCGCGCGACAACAGCGCGGCGACCACGCCGAAGCTCGGGTTCTCCGTGGTCGCGCCGATGAGCGTGACGGTGCCCGCCTCCACGTGGGGGAGCAGCGCGTCCTGCTGCGTCTTCGAGAAGCGGTGGATCTCGTCGATGAAGAGGAGGGTGCGGGCGTCGAATTGGTCCCGCCGGGCCGTCGCCGTCGCGACCGCCTCGCGGACGTCCTTCACGCCCGCATCGACCGCCGAGAGGGCGACGAAGTCTGCCTTCAACGTCTCACCGATGATGCGGGCGAGCGTGGTCTTGCCGCTGCCGGGGGGGCCCCACAGGATGAGCGAGGGGATCGTTCGCCCCGGGGCCAGGTTCGACAGGATCTTGCCCGGTCCGACCAGGTGGACCTGGCCCACGAGCTCCGCGAGGGTCCGCGGCCGCATCCGCTCCGCGAGCGGCTGGCCGACGCGCCGCGTCTTGGCGCTCTGGGCGAACAGGTCCATGAGGCGGTGATCTAGCAGGTTCGAGCGGGCCGGAGGGCCTGGTGGATCTGCGTGGGGGGGCAGCTCCCTGTCGCGCAGAGAATCCAGTGTGGTGACGATGCACCCGGCAAGTGCGGCTACCACCCCGGACGATGGCCACGGGATATCGGTCGGTTAGCTGGCCTCAGGCGCCGTGCGCCGATGGCACGGACGATGCTTTGGTCACGTGCATGCTCGAGACGATCTTCCAGTACCGTGCACTGGTCGGCAAGTGCACCTTGGGCGTTGGCCTCGAGTGGGAAGAGATCGAGCAGATCACGGAGATCGAGACACTGTTCGCGCCCGCTCCGGAGGAGAAGCTGCGCCGGTTCCGCCGCGAGCCGGCCGCCATCCGCGCCCTGCTTCGCGGCGACCGGATCCACGACAACGTCGACGTCGTGGAGGTCGGTCTGGGCGGGCTCGTGGTGCGGAACGCGCCGTACGTGGCGCGCGGCGAGCGGGTCGAGCTCGTGGTCGAGCACGGCGACTTCTCGTATCGCTTTTGCGCGCAGGGCGCGTGGCTCAAAGATGACGGCGATGACTATCGGCTCGGCCTCGCGTTCGTGGGCATGCCCGTCCGACTGCGCCGCACGGTGGTCGCGAAGCGGGCCTCGGAGCCGAGCATCGTCGACCGGATCGCCCTCGCCGCGTAGCGGGCGAGCGGCTCACGCGCGTCGGGCCTGGTCGCGGCCTACTCGCGCGAGAGCAGGCGCGTCAGGAGATTCATCGTGCGCGGCGGCAGCGTCTCGCCGCGCCACGCGAGCGCCCGGGCGAGCACGAGCGCCTTGTCGGCGGTGGACAGGCGGGGGCGGGTCGCGAACAGGGCTGCGCCGGTGGACTCGATCTTGTCGAGGATCCGCATGCCGCCGTGCCACGTCAGCGCGAGCTCGACGGCGAGGTCAGGTCCCACCAGATCCACGATCGGGCGGGCGCGTGCGAAGAGTGCGCGCGTCCGGGCGACCTCGTACCCGACGAGCGCACCGACGGCGGGGCTCGTGCGCGCGGCCGCGATGTCGCCCTCGGTCACCCCGAAGTGCCGGAGGTCCTCGGCGGGCAGGTACACGCGTCCGCGCTGCCAGTCGGCTGCGACGTCCTGCACGAGCCGCGCGATCGCGACCGCCGAGGACAGGTCCTCCACGTACGCGTGTATCTCGGCGGAGCGATAGCCCGCGATGTACAGCAGCAGGCGGCCCACCGGCTCCGCGCTCTGGCGCGTGTAGCTGTGTAGCTCCTCGAACGTCGAGTAGCGGCGACGCTCGAGGTCGGTCCGGAACCCGGACAGCAACTCGGTGAACTCCGTGATCGGCAACGAGAAGCGATCGACCGTGTCCGCGAGCGCGATGAAGACCGGGTGCTCGGCGTGCCCGCGATACGCGTCCTCGAGCTGCTGCTCCCAGCGGTCGAGCTCGCGCGCGCGCCGGCCCTCGTACTGCGCCTCGTCCGCGAAGTCGTCGGCCACGCGGGCGAACGCGAACAGCGCGAAGATGTGCTTGCGCAGGTGCGACCGGGCGAACATCGAGCCGACCGGATAGTTGTGGTGACGGGCGTGGACCAGCGCCTCGCAGTAGCGATAGCAGGCTGCCAGGTCGAGCGACGACGGCAGCGGGACCGCGAGCGCGGGCGAACGAGCCAGTCCAAGGCGTTGGATCACGGGGCCTCCTCCATCAACATGCCATCCGCGGCGGCGAGCCGTGCAAACACGGCGCGCGCTCGATCTGCTTTGACGTCACCGCTCGCCGCGAGCTCCGCGGCGACGCGGTCGGCGAGCTCGCCCGTGGCCCCGGCGGCGCGAGCGAGCCCGCGCGCATGAAGCGCCATGTGGCCGCGCTGGATGCCCTCGGTGGCGAGCGCGCGCAGCGCGGCGAGGTTCGTGGCGAGCCCGGCGGCGGCCGCGATCGCAGCGAGCCGATCGGCGGAGGTGATGCCCGCGATCGCGAGGCCGAGCCGCGCCCCGGGATGCACGTGCAGCGCGCCGCCGACCGTGCCGACCGCGAGGGGCATGTGGAGCCTACCGTCGAGGCCGCCGGCGCGCTCGCGCCACACCGCGAGCGGGCGGTAGGCCCCATCGCGACACGCGAACGCGTGGGCGCCTGCCTCGACGGCGCGCCAGTCCTGGCCGGTCGCGACGAGGACCGCGTCCACGCCATTCATGATGCCCTTGTTGTGGGTGGTCGCGCGGTACGGATCGAGCTCCGCGAAGCGCGATGCGGCGGCGATCGCGGCCCGCACCTCGGCACCCGGCGCGCCCACGCTCGCGAGCTGCGCGTCGTCGATCGAGCACGTCACCGTGACGGTGCGACCGTCCGAGAGATTCGACAGGATGCGCAGCCCGGCCTTGCCACCGGCCGTGCTCGCGATGCGGTTCGCGAGCGCCTCGCACAGCGTGTTGACGAGGTTCGCCCCCATCGCGTCGCGACAGTCGACATGGAGGTGCGCCACCAGCATGCCGCCGTCGGGGCCGGCCTCGGCGAGCGTGCGGACCTCGAGGCCGATCGGGCCGCCTCGGCGAGCACACAGGCGCGGCACGAGCTGGCGGGCCTCCTCGACGATCGCGGGAGCTGCCGCTCGCAGCGCGGCCGCGCCGGCGTGCACGTCGGCGATGCCAGTGACCTGGATCTGGCCGATCATCACCGGCGCCGAGACCGTGGCGTGGAACCCGCCGGCGTCGCCGTGACGGGTCATGCGCGCGGCGTTCGAGGCGGCGGCGACGATCGACGGCTCCTCGACGGCCATCGGGACGAGGAGATCGGTGCCATCGAGCCGGAAGTTGACCGCGACCGCGAACGGCAGGGCGTACGTGCCGATCACGTTCTCGATCATCCCGTCCGCCACGTCGGTGGGCAGGGCGCCGGGATCAACGGACGCGAAGTCGACGACGGCCGCGGTCTCGGGCGCCCCGGCGAGCGCAGCCAGCAGCGCGGCGCGGCGATCGGCCACACTGAGCCGGTAGAAGCCGGGTAGCCGGGACGTGCGGGTCGATGACACGGTGACCATGCGTTCTACTGCGCGTCGGGGCGCAAGTCCACGCCGGTCTCGTCGAGGGTCAGGGCGAGCGGCTGGCACCCACATTGGATGAGTAACCGACGCGCTTCCGTTGCATCCGCCGTGGTCGGGATCACGGCGATCGCGACGTCGCCTCCGCCGGCCCCGGTCGTCTTGGCCGTCCCCCCGAGGCCGACCATCGCGGCGCGGGCGGCGGTGACGCACGGCGGAACGAGCGCGACGCGGGTGGCCAGCGCGAGGCGCTCGATGGCGGCGGCGGCGAGCCTCAGCGCGGCGAGGAGCGCAGGTCCTGCGATCGCGGCGAGCGCGGATGATCCGGCCAGCGCGAGGCTCGCGGCGGCCGACGCGGCGGCGATCGCGGCGAGCGCGGCGCTGACCTCGGCGGGCCGTGCCGCGCGGGCGGCGGCGACCTGCGCGACGAGCGTGGCCGTGTCGGCCGAGTCGCCCGTGAAGAACGGGAGGATCGTGACGCCCGCGGGCCACCGGTGCGGCGTCGCCACGCCGGCCGTGAACACGATCGCGCCACCGTGGACGGCGGCCGCGATGTCCGCGCCGGAGCCCCGCGCGCCGCGGGCACCCTGGGCTGCGGCATGGGCCGCCATGGCAAGCGCGAAGACCTCGGCGCGGTCGAGCATCGGGCCGCGCTCGGCGAGCGCGCGGGCCGTGGCGGCGACGGTGACCGCCGCGCTCGAGCCCAGGCCGAGCTTCCGCTGGTCGGCGAAGAATGCGCGGCTGTCGACCACGATCGCGCGCGCCACGGCGACGCTCGGACAGGTCTCGCCGAAGCGCATCACGAGCTCGCGGATCACCGCCGCGAGGAACTCCGAAGGCGCGGCGACCGCATGCGCACCGACCCGCGCCGTGACCCGGCGATCGACCGCGATCACGACGGCCGGGGCGCCGTCGAGCACGGCGTACTCCCCGGTCAGGATCAGCTTGCCGGGCGCGGTCGCGACCAGCGCGGTCACTGCGGGGGCAGGGGCGGGGGCAGAGCGACGACGGCCTCGGGGGCATGCTCGACCGCGGTCGCCGGGCCGCCGGGCGTGGCGACCGTGATGGCGGTGACCCCTTCGACCTGACGCAGTCGCTCGGCCACTTGCGGCGCGTCGGCGGCGGAGGTGAGCACCTTGACGTGGGGCCCGGCGTCCATCGTGGCCCACGCCGCCACCCCGGTCGCGCGCAGCGCGTGGACCTCGGCGAGCACGGCCAGCGTCGCGGGGCGCCAGTAGATCACCGCCGGCCGGGCCGCGATCGCGGACGCGTGCATCGCGAGCGCGTTCGCCTCGGTGACCACGCCCAGCGCCTCGAGGTCGCCGGCGGCGAGCGCGGCCTCGGCCGTGGCGAGATCGTGCGGCACCAGGTCGAGCCAGCCGCGATAGAGCGGCGAGGTGGCGGCCGTGTGCTCCATCGCGTCGCGCGAGCCGTGCAGCTTCGGCGCGCCGCCACCGATCACGGCGATGACCATGCGTACCTGCTCGACGAGCGAGGATGCCACGGGCTCGGCGTAGGCCTCGTCCGTGGAGATCCCATCGTGCATGCGGACGAAGCCGCCGAAGATCGAGCGCGCGGCCGAGCCCGAGCCGCGGCGCGCGAGCACGGACAGCTCGCGCGCGGACAGCGCGAGCCCCGCGGCGCGCGAGGCCGCGACCGCGAGCGCGGCGAACCCGGACGCCGACGATGCCAGCCCCGAGGCGGTCGGGAACGAGTTCGCGCTCGTGACCCGCGCGTTGATCTGCACGCCGCTCGCCGAGCGCACGAGATCGAGGAACGCGATCACGCGGGCCGCCTCCGCCTCGGAGGCCGGCGTGCCATCGAGCTCGACGGTGTCGGCAGCCAGGTGCTCCTCGAACGCGACGGTGGTCTCGGTGACGAGGTCCGCGAGCGTGAGGGAGAGGCTCCCCGCGGCCGGAAGGTTCAGGAGCGCGTCGCGCTTGCCCCAGTACTTGACGAGCGCGATGTTCGCGCACGCCTTGGCAGTGATCGACCCGGGCATGGGCCCGACCTTACCGCACCGACGCGGGGAGGCCCGGACGACGGTGGCGATCTCTCGGCCGCGATTCGCGCGGTCGGTGGTCAGCCCGGCGACGCCGAGGACCGTGCGATCGTCGTGATGAACGGGTTCGTCCCCGCGGCGCGCCACGCGGCCACGATCGCGGCCTCGCGATCGCGGGGCGCGAGTGCGATCAGCGCGCCGCCGCCGCCGGCACCGGTGAGCTTGGCACCGTGGGCACCTTCGCGGCGGGCGGTGGCACACAGCGCGTCGAGCGTCGGGGTCGAGACCCCGAGCTCGGCGAGCACGGCGTGGGCACGGTTCATCGCCGCGCCGAGACCGGCGAGGTCCTTCGCCGCGAGCGCGGCCGTGCCCGTGTCCGTCAGGCCCCCGAGCTCGCGGAGGCGGGCGTCGTCGCGCGTGGCGCCGGTGGCCGTGGCGACGCGATCGATCATCGCCGCCGTCTGGCGGGGCTCCTGCGTGGTCCCGACGATGATGCGCAGGGGCTCGGCGAGCGCGAGCTTGTGCAACCCGGCGCCCTTGCGGAACACGCCGATCCCTCCCGCCATCGCGAGCGCGACATCCACGCCACTCGCGCGACCGTGGAGCAGCGTCTCGCTCGCCGACGCCGCGGTCGCGATGGTGGCGCGATCCGGTCTGCGCTTCGCCCACGCGAGCAGCGCGCGCGTGACGGCGACGGCCATCGCCGCCGACGAGCCGAGCCCTGCGCCCATCGGGATTTGCGCATCGCCGATCAACGAGACGGACGGCCGGCCGATCGCGAGCGCATCGGCGACGGCGGCGAGCGCGCGCCCGACGGGGTGGTGATCGTCGAGCGAACCCGCCGTGGTCGCGAGGTCCCAGACCGGAACGTCGAGCCGCATCGGTCCGCCGGCGGGCGTCGGCACGGCGGCCATCGTGACGCCGCGATCGAGCGCGGCGGCGAGCGCGGGATACCCGTACACGACCGCGTGCTCGCCGAGCAGGATGATCTTGCCCCAGCCCACGGACTTGCCGCCGCTCATCGCCGGAACTCCGGGCCGACGCCGGCGCCCAGACCGAGGTCGTCGAGCCACGCGCGCAGCGGCGTGCCGAGGTGACGTGGCGCGCGCGCGAGGGCGGCGGGCGTGGCGCACCCCGCGAGCAAGCACACGCTTCGCAGCGAGGCGAGGACCCGCTCGATCTCGGCGTGCACGCCGTCGGCGCCACCCGCTCGCTGCGCGCGCAACATCGGGGCCGCCATGCCACCGGCCCGCGCACCGAGCGCGATCGCGCGCGCGACATCGAGCCCGCTGCGCATGCCGCCGCTCGCGATCGTGACGAGCCCGGCCCGCGCGCACGCGACGACCGAGACGGCCGTCGGCACGCCCCAGTCCCACAGCTCGCGCCCGAGCGCGGCGGACCCGGACTCGGCCTGCGCCCGCAGCGCCTCGACCGCGACCCAGCTCGTGCCGCCCGCGCCGGCCGTGTCCACCGTCGTGACGCCCGCGCCGACGAGCGCTCGCGCGGCCTCGGCCGACAACCCGCACCCGGTCTCCTTCACGAGCACCGGCAGCGGCGAGGCCTCGACGAGGCGGCGGATCGCTTCGACCAGGCCCCGGAAGTCGCGGTCACCGTGGCCCTGGATGAGCTCCTGGCCCGCGTTCAGGTGGATCGCGAGCGCGGTCGCGCCGATGCGCTTGCCGAGCTCGATCACCGCAGCCGGGCCCATGGCCAGCGCCTGCACGGCCCCGACATTCCCGATGAGGACGACGTCGGGCGCGGCGTCGCGCACCTGATACGTCGCGCCGAGCTCGGCGTGCTCCGCCATCGCGCGCTGCGAGCCCACGCCGAACGCGATGCCCGCGCGCTGCGCCGCGATCGCGAGGTCGCGGTTCACGGCCGCCGCCTCCGCCGTCCCGCCCGTCATCCCCGTGATCACGAGGGGCGCCGCGAGCCGCTGGCCGAGCAGCTCCGTCGCGAGATCGACGCCCGCGACCGCGAGCTCGGGGAGCGCCTGGTGCACGAGGTGGACATGCTCGAGCAGCGTGGTCTGCACGAAGTCGGCCCGGCCCGATGCAGCCAGCTCGAGATGATCGGCCTTCCGGCGCGCGATGGCGGGCTCGTCGGACGTCGGCATTCCCTGCATCCTAGCCGTAGATCGCGAAGAGGACGACGCCCGTGGCCGCCGCGAGATCGAGCAGAAAGAACGGATCCTTCAGCATGGCCTCGGTCGGGCTCTCGTCCTTCGGCCACCACAGCGCGAGCGAGAGGAATCGCCCGATCCCGATCGCCACGAACGGCGCGGAGTACACGAGCCGCCGGGTCCCGAAGAACTCGACGGTGTGCGCGTCGAGCGTGTAGGCGACATAGGCCGCGCACGTCACGGCGGCGAGCACGAGCATCGCAACGCGCACGCGCGGTAGCGAGTAACCGGCGAGCGCGGCGCGCGTCTCGGTCGCCGAGCCCGCGCGGGCCGCCCACGCGAGCTCGTGCGCACGCTTGCCGAGCGCGAGGAACAGCGCGAGGAGGGCCGTGCAGGCCAGCAGCCAGCCCGACGCGGGCACGGCGATCGCGGCGGCGCCCGCGAGCACGCGCAGCAGAAAGCCCGACGCGATCAGCGACACGTCGAGAACCGCGACGTGCTTGAGCTTCACGCTGTAGGCGACGTTCTGCGCGAGGTACAGCCCCGCGAACAGCGCGAGCTTCGGCGCGATCACGGCACACCCCGCCAGCGCGAGGACCGCGAGCACGGCGGCAGCGGTCAACGCGCTGCGCTCGGAGAGCTCGCCCGCGGCGATCGGACGCGCGCGCTTCTTCGGATGCGCGCGATCCTGCTCGACGTCGAGCACGTCGTTGAACGCGTAGACCGCGCCGGAGAGCGCGCAGAACGCGAGCACGGCGAGCGCGGACCGCACGAGGTATGTCGGGTCCTCGAGGTGGCGCGCGAACACCAGCGGCGCCGCGACGAACAGGTTCTTGACCCACTGCTGCGGGCGCAGCGTCCTGATCAGCGCGCGAACGGCCCGCATCGCGTCACCGTCACTCGCTCGTGGCGAGCTCGGGGTGATCACGGAGCCAGTTCATCACCGCGTCGGCGATGCATTGCTTCTGTTTCACGGGATCCGCCCCCGTCGCGGGAATGGGCGGCAGCTCCGCGTCGACGGTGTCCCCGCGATAGTCCGGCGGCAGGATGGTGCAATTCGAGGCGGCCACGAAGATCGCGCGGCACGTCTCGAGGTCGCTCGCCGTCAGCGCCGCGCACTTCGCAAGCCGCTTGACGATCGGCTTGCCCGCCGGGTCAACAACTAGCTTCTTCGCCGTGACGTCCTTGCCGTCCTTGTCCTGGACCTGCTCGCCGTCCTTCATGACCGCCACCTCGAGCTCGACCGGCTTGCCCTCCGCATCGACGAGCGGGATCTCGGTCATCGTGATCAGCGCGTGCTCGGGGCTCGCCTCGTTGTTCAGCTGACTCACCGTCCACGTCGCGATCGCGCGGTTCGCACACGCCATGGCAGCCGGCGTCGCGAGCGCGTGCGGGCGGCACGCCGTGACCGTGAAGAACAGCTGCGTGCAGTTGTTCCGCTCCATGTCGTCCTTGATCGCGGCGCAATCCTTGAAGTGCCGGACGACGGGCTTGCCGCCCTCGTCGAGCAGCGGCTTGCCGGTCACGTCCACGAGGGTGACGTCGGGGACCGCGACCTTGAGCTCCTCGTAGCCCGTGTGCACGACCTCGACGAGGTTGCTCACGGGCTCGCTGCGGGCCGCGTGCGGGAGGCTCGCGTGCGTGATCGCGGGGACGTACGTGATCACGACGAGCGCGACCATCATCGTGACCAGGAATGGGATGGTCGCCCACATCACCTCGGTGATGGGTCGGTTGAACTTGACCGACGTGAGGAACAGGTTGAGTCCGACCGGCGGGTGGAGATAGCCCACCTCGAGGTTCAGCAGGAAGATCACGCCGAGGTGATACGGGTCGATGCCGTAGACCTTGGCGATCGGCGCGATCAGCGGCAGCACCACGACGATCGCCGAGAAGATGTCCATGACCGTACCGACGATCAGCAGGATCACGTTGATGGCGAGCAGGAACACGATGCGGGACTCGACGTGGGACTGCGTCCATGCGACGAGCTTCTTCGGGACCTCGGCGTTCACCATGAAGTCGGTGAAGGCCGTCGACGCGAAGATGATCATGAAGATCGCACCGATCATCGCCATCGCCTCGAAGCTGATCGACCACATGGTCTTCAGCGACAGCGTCTTGAACAGGAACAGCTCGATGATGGTGACGTACACGACCGTGAGCGCCGCGATCTCGGGCAGCCCGAACGATCCCGTGACGAGGCCCGCGATCACGCCCACCGGGATGAACAACTCGGGCACGGCGATGACGAAGCTCCTGCCGAGCTCGCCCATCGAGAACTTCTGGCGCGGCAGCTTCTTCTTCAGCGCGACGAAGACGGCGACGGCGGAGAGCAGCGCGATCAGGAACAGGCCGGGGAGGATGCCGGCGAACAGGAAGCGGCCGGTATCGAACGTCTTGTCCTGGCCCGTGAGGCCGTAGACCGTGCCGTAGATGAACAGCGGCAGGGCCGGCGGGAACAGGAGGCCGACCGAGCCGGTGCCGGCGATGAGGCCCATCGCGAACCGCTCCGGGTAGCCGTTGCGGACGAGGGCGGGCATGAGCACGCCACCGAGGGCGATGATCGTGACGCCCGATGCGCCCGTGAACACCGTGAACAGCGCGCAGGTCCCGATCGTGACGATCGCGAGCCCGCCCGGCAGCCAGCCTAGGAGCGCGTTCGCGAACCTCACGAGGCGATCGGCGGTCTTCGCCTCCGCCAGCAGGTACCCGGCGTAGATGAACAGTGGGATCGTCGACAGCACCTCGATCTCGTCGCGGCCGCTGATGCCGAACATCTTGTTGACCGCGCCGTCGAACCCGACCGTGAAGCCGCGGCTCTGGCCGTACGCGCCGAGCGCGGTGCCCGCGAGCATGATGGTGAACAGCGGCGAGCCGCTGATGAACACGATCGCCAGGAGGACGATGAGAACGGTGATCATGACCTAGTGCCCCGACCGCATCCGCTCGGGCGGCGTCTTGCGGCGCGCGAGGTAATCGATGTCGATCACCGCGTGGAGCACCTGGTGGAAGATCATGAGCACCGCGCCGATCGGGATCAACAGCGCGATCCGCTTGGGCGCGAGTCCGGGCAGGTGCCGCTCGGTCGAGGGCATCGTGCCCTCGTTGACGACGTTGCGGATGCCCGAACGAACCAGCAGACACAGCACGAACACCACGAAGGCGGCGAGGACGAGCTTCAGCACCAGCCGGTTGCGCGGCGAGAGCCGGCGCGACAGCAGATCCATCGAGAGGTGCTTCATCTGGTGGCTCGCGAATGCGGCGCCGAGCATCGCCATCGCGAACGTGCCGGCGTGGACGACGTCGTTCTTGAACCAGAGCCGGTAGTGCGCCAGCCGCTCGGACAGCGCGTGTGTCGCGGTCACGATCACGACCGACGCCAGGACGAACACGAGCAAGGCCTGCTCGACCGCGCCGACCCACCCATCGATCGCGCGGAGCTGCCGCGCGAGTGGGCCATCGTCGGGGTACGTCGGCTTCGCGTGCAGGTCGAGCTGGTGCGCCGGCGGCCCTCCGCTGACCACCTTCGCCCCGGGGAGGGCGGCCGGCAGCTCGTTCGCCGCCGCCGTGCCCTCGTCCTCACCCTTGTGCGCGTCTGCCATGTCGGCAGACCCGTCCGCCTTCGCCAATGGCGGTGGCGGCGTATCGTCGTCGATCACCGCCGCATCGTAACTCTACTTCGGGTGCTTCGCGCGGTACTCGTCACGGTACTTGAGGACCATGTCGAGCTCGGCCTGCGAGTAGACCTTGCCGACGAGCTCCTTCTGCACTTCCGCCGCGTTCTTCGTGAACTCGTCGACGAGTGCCGCCGGGGTGGGGACCACGATCACGCCCTTGTGCGTCATCGTGCTCTTCGCATCCTCGTTCGACTTGCGGATCACCTTGCGGAGCTTCTTCGCGGCTGACTTGGCGATGCCCTCGAGCGTTTTCTGATCTTCGGGCGACAGCTTCTTCATCGCGTCCATCGACACGACCGTCGCGCCGATCGCGAAGCTCATCGGCATCGACGTCATGAACCTGACCTTCGTGTACCACTGCAGTGCCACGCTCGCGAGCGGCGACCCGTAGCACGCGGTGATCCGGCTCGACGTGAGCGCGGCATCTACCTCTGGCACGCCGAGCGGGACGCCATTGAGGCCGAGCTTCTTGAACATCGCGCCGACGAGCTGATCGTCGCCCCACTGCCAGAGCTTCTGGCCCTTCAGGTCGGCCATCGACTCGACCTTGGTCTTCGACAGGAAGTAGATCCAGCCCACCTCGCCGCGGTCGTTGAGCTTGAAGCCCTTCTTCTCGAACTTCTTCTGGAAGTACGGCCACATCTTGTCTGCGACGTAGTCGACCTCCTCGGCCGTCTTGAAGATCATCGGGACCTCGAGTACGCGGATCGACTCGTCGATCATCGCGAGCCCGATCGACGTGACGGCCGCGCCGTCGAGCTGCCCGAGCTTGATCTTGCGGACGAAGTCGCGCTCGTCGCCCTGCTGGCCGCCCTCGAAGTACTTCATCGTGACGCGACCGGCGGTCTTGTCCTTGATCTCGCCCGCCGACTTGTCGAGCTGGCTCATCCACGGACTCCCCGCCGGCGCGAGGGTCGCGATGCGGATCTCGACGTTGTCGGCATGCGCCAGCGGCGCCGCCAGGGCGAGCGCCACGGCGGCGCCAGCGGTCAGTGCGGATAGACTTTTCATTGAAAGAGCTCCCTTTCGTGCTTGAGGTAGCGGCGCGCCTTGCGGTGCGCGACTTCATTGGCCAGACGCTGCTCCGGCCAGATCGCCGGATCCGTCTCCATCACCGTCTTCAGCGTGTCGTGGAACAGCTTCTGATCGTTGTTCGCGAGGCCCACGCGGTACGCCATCAGCACGGACGGCAGCAGCATCTTGCCGCCCGTGATCTGGCCCGCGAGGAGGAACTCGGCCTTGGCCGCATCGGGTTGGCCGCCGAGCGCCTTGGGCCGGCTCGTGAGCAGCATGCCGAGCGCGATGTGAGGCAGCGCGGCGTGGATCTTGTTCGCGGGCGCGTGCTTCGCGTCGAGCTCGATCACGCGGTGCATGATCGCATCGACGGTCGCCACGTGGCCGAGCATCTCCATGCGCGAGCTGTTGTGATTCACCATCGAGCCGAGCGCGACGCCGGCCCACATCATCGCGGTGCGCTTGCTGCCGCTCGTGTCCTTGATGAGCTTCCGCACCTGATCGTCGGAGCCGAACAGCTCCTTTTGCCAGCGAGGGCCGAGCGTGCGGAGCGCGTAGTTGAGGCAGCGCGTGAACATCTTTGTCGCGCGCGTGTTGTGGTATTCCGTGGCCTCGAGGTCTTTCGCGAACTTCGCTACCTCCCAGTCGTCCTCGACAAACGCGGTGCCGTACTGGCAGTACGCCTCGGTCAGGAGGTTGGTGAGGATCTCGTTGTCGGGGTTGACGACCCAGAAGCCCTCGACGGTTTTGAGCGTGCCGGGGATTGCCTGGTGCGCCAGCTCGTAATCCGACTCCATCTGGAGCGATGGCTGGGCGCGGAGCAGCACCTTCGCGGTGGTGTTGACGGTGATCTTGCCGAGGTCGCAGCCTCCGCAGAGAGCGGCGGCGGCGGCGGCAGTGGCGAACAGGGAAGCAAGGCGCATGAGCGAGCAGTCTCCTCTGACGCGCACGGGTGCGTGACATTCACCCCGACGTCGGCGCCACGCTAAGTCAGCGAAACGCGAGAGTCAATTGACCCGGACCAACACCCGGCCCCCGACCCGGCCCCGGCCCCCGACCCGGCCCCGGGCCCGCACCCGCCCGCGAGCCCCCGCCCGCCTGTGCCGCTTGGCGCGACGCCCGGCCGGCGCGACGCCCGGGTGTAGTACTGTCCGCTGCGGTGCGGCATGGGATGGCGCTGCTGCTCGTGATCGCGCTCGCGGCGGTGGCGGGCTGCGAGGCCGCGAGCACGGCCCATCACCAGCGCCGCGACCCCCGCGCCCTCGTCGTCGCCAAGGCGGCGGACGTGCAGGGCCTCGACCTCGCGCGCGTGACCGACAGCGAGTCGATCGAGGTGGGCGACCTCATCTTCGAAGGGCTCGTCCGCTGGAAGCCGGGCACCACGGACATCGAGCCGGGCCTCGCCACCGCGTGGAGCACGTCCCCCGACGGCCGCCACTGGACCTTCGACCTGCGCCCCGGGGTCACGTTCCACGACGGCTCGCCCTTCGACGCGCGCGCGGTCACGTTCTCGTTCGAGCGCCTGCTCGACCCGAAGCACCCGCGCTACCTCGGCGAGAGCGGTGCGTACTGGCGCTCGCTGCTGAAGGACATCACCGCGGTCACGGCCCTCTCGCCGCTCCGCGTGCAGATCGACGTCGCGCGCCCGTACGCCCCGCTGCTCGGGAACCTCGCGATGTACCCGATCGTGTCGCCGCGCGCGGTCGTGCGCTACGCCGACGACTTCCGGGCCAATCCGATCGGCACGGGAGCCTTCGCGCTGGAGTCGTGGGTCCCCGGCGAGGCGGTCGTGGTGAAGCGCTACGACCACTACTGGGGGCCGCATCCCGATCTCGCGCGGATCGTGTTTCGCGTGGTCGTCGATGCGCGGCAGCGGCTCGTGGATCTGGAGTCGGGGGCCGTCGACGTCGCGACGGGGATCCTGCCCGACGAGCAGGCGTTCGTGGAGCTGCACCCCGACCTCGAGCTCCACCACACCCCCGGCAATGACGTCAGCTACCTCGCGTTCAACACGCAGAAGCCGCCGTTCGATCAGCTCGCCGTGCGGCGCGCCATCAGCCACGCGATCAACAAGGAGCCGATCGTGAAGCTCGCGTTCCAGGGCCGCGCCGTCGCTGCCGATGGACCGCTCCCCTCGACGCAGTGGGCGTATCACCCCGCGCGCGTCCCGGTGTCCTACGACATCATCGAGGCAAAGCGAGCGCTCGCCCAGGCCGCAGCGGCCGGCACGTTCGATCCCGACGCTCACTACAAGCTGTACTCGTCCTCGACGCCGCGCCCGTACTTGCCGTCGCCGGAGCGCGTCGCGCGGTTCCTGCAGACGGCGCTCGAGCAGATCGGCGTGCACACGGATCTCGTGCTGCAGCCGCACCCCGTCACGCGGCAGGCGCTGCAGGCCGGGGAACACGACCTCGCGCTCTACGGCTGGATCGGCGACACCGGCGACCCCGACAACTTCCTGTACGTGCTGTTTCACAGCGACAACACCGTGATCGGCAGCGCGAGCAACATCGCCTTCTTCCGCGACCACGTGGTCGATCAGCTGCTCGTCGAGGCCCAGGGAGCCACGGCGACGCGCACCCGCATCGGGCTCTATGCGGCCGCGCAGGACCGGATCGCCGAGCTGGTGCCGTGGGTGCCCATCGCGCACTCGGAGGTGGTCATCGCGACGCG
>JAYSYE010000623.1:0-2821 GCA_043716635.1 Deltaproteobacteria bacterium
GCCCGAGCCCGAGCCCGAGCCCGAGCCCGAGCCCGAGCCCGAGCCCGAGCCCGAGCCCGAGCCCGAGCTTGCGGCGATCCCGGAGCTGCTCGCCGGGGCGGCAAGTTCCGACGAGGGCGAGCAGCTCGACGAGAACGACTTCGAGGAAGTCGAATCAACGGCCTTCGGCGAGCTCCCCGGGCCCCCGGAGCCGATGCCGGATGCGCCCGACACGGAGATCCCCCGCACGTCCCGGCCGCGCTTCGCCACGGAGCCGGCCGAGGAGATCGACGAGCTGGCGATCGTCTCCGAGTCGGAGCTCGAGCCCGAGCCCGCACCCGAGCCCGAGCCCGCACCCGAGCCCGAGCTCGCACCCGTGCCCGCACCCTTACCCGTGCTGGCGGCGAGCGACGACGACGACGACGACGACGACGCCGGCACCGTGACCGGGGTCGAGGCCGGGCGACCGCCGAGCGTCCCCGACCTCGCGGTGTCGCCGTACGACCGCCCGAGCTTCTCCGACTTCGCGTCGCGGCTCGCGCTCGACGACGAGGATGATCTCCCACCGGCGCCCGTTCGCGTCGATCCCGTGGAGCTCTCCGCGGGCTACGCCCTCGCGCAGTTCGACGACGACCCCGGCGACGAGCCGGCGCCACCTCCACCGCCGGTGCTTGCTCGCCCCGGCGCGCTCGATCTCGAGCATGCGCTCGCGGATCTCGACGTCGATCTCGACGATCTCGAGATCCCACAGGAGCGCCGCGATCTACCGCTTCTGCCACCGCCCGAGTTACCGCCCGAGCGACCGCGCGACCCGCGGAGCCGCACGCGGGCCCGTCCGCCGCGGTCCTCCGACGAAGACCCCGAGCGCTGACGCCGAGTCGGCTACTCCGGGCCGAGGCCAGGGTGGGCGAGTGCCTTCACCAGCGCGGGCCGGTCACCGGCGAGGCGGTTCCAGATCTCGACGATGCGGTCGGCCTGCGTGCGCCGGGTCGTCGCGATCTCGATCACCGGGTCCAGCATGCTGACCGACTGGGGCGCGACGCGCTGCAGGCCCGCCTTGGCGATCCCGACCAGCTCTACCGCGAGCTCGCCCATCAGCCGGGTGCCGACCCGGGCGGCGAGACCCTCGCGCGGGACGGCATTCGCCACGCGCTGGCGCTCGGCAAATGACAGCCCGGCGGTCAGCGCCGTCGCGGCCGCGCAGGCGTCGGCATCGTAGAGCAGCCCGCGCATGAGCGGCGCGAGCGCGAGGTTCATCGGCATCGAGCCGCAATCGCAACCGCGGATCTCGATGTACTTCTTGAGGCGGCCCTCGGGGAACAGCGTCGAGAGGTGCAGCCCCCAGTCGCTGATGGTCGCGCGCTGGTCGTTCCAGCCTTGGGCCATGAACTTGCGGAACGTCAGGTCTGCCGGCACGCGCTGATAGCCGCCGCGATAGACGAAGTACATCGGCACGTCGAGCGCCCACTCGGTATACGCCGCGAAGATGTCCTCGCGCTCGAAGACGAACGGGAGGAATCCCGAGCGCGCGTTGTCGGTGTCTCGCCAGATCCACGCCCGGTAGGTCTGGAACTCGCTGACGCGATCCTCGACGATCGGTGACGCAGCGTAGAGCGCCGTCAGGATCGACGAGATGCCGTACGTGCACCGCATCTTCGCTGCCGCATCGGCCTCGTCGGAGAAGTCGAGGTTCGCCTGCACCGTGGCCGTGCGCATCATCATGTCGAGGCCGCGCGTGCCGACGGTGGGCATGTACGCCCGCATCACGTCGTAGCGCTCCTTCGGCATGATCGGCACGTCGCCACGCCCACCGAACGGCCGCAACCCGATGGAGAGCCACGCGAGGCCGAGCTCGCGAGACGCTTCCCCGAGCGTGTCCACGTACGTGCCGAGATCGGCGACGAACGTGCGGTCGTCGCCGTACGGCCGGCCCGCGAGCTCGAACTGGCCACCGGGCTCGATGGTGAGCTGCTCCTCGCCGCGCGACAGCGCGATCGGATGACCGCGCTCGATCACGGGCGCCCCGCCGCGAGCCGCGAACCACTCGAACAGCGCGCGGATGCCGCCGGGCCCCTCGTACGATGGCGGGGAGCCATCGGTGGCGCGGACTCCGACGAGCTCGTGCTCCGTGCCGACGCGCCACTCGCTCGCGGGCTTGCCGGCGCCGGCGAAATACTCGAGCAGGTCGGCGGTCGACCCGATCGGTGCGGCGGCCTTGTCGTCGACGAGATGCACGGAGGTGAGGCCACTCTAGGGGCGAAGGTGCAGAGCGTCAATGTAACGAGCCCGTGAGGCTCACCGCTCGACGCGCAACACAGTGTCCACGTGGTAGCGTCGCCGTTACCCATGCAGTCGTTGCTCGATCGCCCCGCCTTCGCGAGCGCGCGTGGCCGTTTGCTGACGCTGCTTCGCGAGCGCGCATTCGCCGAGCGCGAGGTCACGTTGTCGTCGGGACTGAAGTCGAACTTCTACATCGACTGCAAGCAGGTGAGCCTCGACGCGGAGGGCGCGGCCCTGATCGGCGAGCTCTTCCACGAGATCGTCAACGCGGTCGCGCCGGACGCGGTCGCCGTCGGTGGGCTCACGCTCGGCGCAGATCCACTCGCGACGGCCACCTCGCTCGTCAGCTTCCAGCAGAAGCGGCCGCGGCAGGCCTTCATCGTCCGCAAGGAGCCCAAGGGCCACGGCACCGGGCAGTGGATCGAATCCACGAAGCTGCCCGCGGGCGCACCGCTCGTGGTCCTCGAAGATGTGGTCACCACCGGGGCGGCGACGCTGAAGGCCATCGAGCGCGTGCGGGCCGCGGGCTTCCAGGTCGTTCATGCGATCGCGCTCGTCGATC
>JAYSYE010000624.1:0-2820 GCA_043716635.1 Deltaproteobacteria bacterium
CTGTCGTCCTGCTCGATCTTCGAGAGCACCCAGTCGAACTCGCCGAGCGTGACGTGGGCATTGCAGTGAGAGCACTCGCCGGACTGCGTGACGGCGAGCGGGGCGCCGCAGTTGCTGCACACCGGCTCGGCGGTGGGGGTGCCCTCCTTGCTCGCCGGCCCGAACACGCCCGCGTACCGCACGAGATGTCGGCGCGGCGGCGGGATGATGCGAGCTGCAGGTCGATGTCCTCGCCGTGGATGTCCCGCCCGACGTCGACCGCACCGAGATGGTGGTGCGCCAGGGCGCCGGCGTGCTGACGCCCGTCGAGACCCGCTCCTGGATCGCGCCGCTGTCTCGCGAGATCCGTCGCGCATTCTCCGATGACCTCACCCGCGAGCTCGGCGCGCGCGACATCACCGGCTTGACGCCCGACGCGGGCACGCCCGCCTACCGCGTCAAGCTCGTCGTCCAGCGCTTCGAGTCCGAGCTCGGCAAGTACGCCGTGATCGACGCCATCTCGACCGTGCGCCTCGTCGGCGGCACGATGCCCGCCCTCCTCTGTTCCCACCACGTCACCGAGCCCGCCCGCACCGGCTACGATGGCATCGCCGAAGCCCACCAGCGCGCCCTCGCCGCGATTGCCAGACAGATTGCCGCTGCGATCCGGGGATTTCGCGACGGCACCGGTACCTGCGCGCCCTGACTGCCGACGCGCGGCGGTTTCGTGCCACTGTGTCGAATGTCATTTTTGAGTGGCCCACGGAGCCTGGTCGTGCTGCTCGCCCTGACCGGGTGTAGCCAGAAGTCGAAGTACGGGGCGGACAACATGCCGTACGGCCAGATCCACGGCGCGCTCGCGAGTCGCCACGACGACGGGCCCGGCATCATGGGCCGGATCGAGCCCATCACCTTCGAGCCGACCCCCGGCCTCGAATCGGCGAGTGCGTTCAAGAACGAGTGGAAATATGGGTATCCCGTCGAATACCTCGGCATCAGCAGCGGCCGGATCTGCTTCAAAACTCGATATTTCGACACCTACAAAGAGGGCTTCGATACCGAGATCGGCACTCACAACAACGTCGTGTATGTATTCAACAGCGCGAAGCAGCTCGTCCGTGCGTACGCGACATTTGACGAGGTGACCGAGAAGACCGAGTGGGAGGAAGGTGCGACGACGGACATCGACCAGGTCAAGGTCACGGTGAACACGAACACGCCGAAGATGTATACGTCGGCCGACGGGGCCCCCCGGCCAGGAGGCGAGCTCCTGTTCGACATCGTGCTCTGCGGAAAGGCACCCGTGCTCGACGCTACTAGCCGCTATCTGACCTTCAGCTGGCTGGCGGGCGGAGTCCGAGCCGCTCCACTGCTCTTTCTGTGGGCGATCGACGCGCCAGACGCGGGGGCCACACCCGAGCCAACCGTGGCGGATGCCGGCTTCGCGCCCACGACCGGCATGCGGCAGCCCTCGTCGAGCCAGACGATCGTGGACGTGCTGGCCGCGGACGGCCGCTTCACCTGGCTGGTCAAGATCATCGCGGTCACGGGACTGGCCGACACGCTCGGGGAGACCGAGCCGTACACGTTGTTCGCGATGACGGATGCGAAGCTGCTGCGCCGGACCAGCGCGGCTGAGCTGACGAAGACCGTGGTTGCGAAGAATCACGATGAGCTCCGGCCGTTCCTGGAGCAGTTCATCGTCCACGGCGTCCACCCACCCGCGGAGCTGACCGGCGCGAACCCCGAGCTTTCCGCCTCCCGCGGGTTCCTGCATTTCAAGCAGTCCGGCGGCAAGCTGCAGATCGACGATGGCGAGGTCGTGCTGCCCCCGCTGCCGGCCAGCAACGGACTGATCTATCCCGTCCAGTGATCCGGCGCCACGCGCGTTGAAAGTCATCACGGGTGACGGCAAGTTCGCCTGCCAGCTGCTGGTGCGCCCCCGACGGGCCCGACCGGTCGATCCTCAGCTACGAGTGCCGCACCGCCACCACCGACCCGGTGTCCCGGGCGCAGATGTCGCGCTACTGGTGGCTGATCCTCCCCTTCGTGGCCTACGTGCTGCGTGCCGTCATCCGCACAATCCGTGTCGAGGTCAGCGCTCATGCCTAATCCACTCCTGGTCGACCTCCCAGCCCGCCGGGAACTCGACACTCCCCCGCACCCAACATGGACGTCCACGGAACGCACCGTGGGACGGGCTGCGTGCTGGGCGATCTTCCTGCTCTCCCTCGCCTACGTCCCGGCCATGCTGGCGGGCTTCCTCGCCAACGGCGGCTTCGACAAGCCCGTCGCGGACCCCTACCTCGCTGTCATGGAAGTGCTGATCCTGCTGATGGCGCTCCCGCTCGTGGCGCTCTTTGCCTGCGTTCACAGCTACGCGCCCGCGAACCGGAAGACGCTCACCCTCAGCGCGTTCGCGCTGGTCACCCTCGCAGTCGGCATCACCGTCTGCGTCCACGTGGTCCTGCTGACGGCGGGTCGCCAGCTCGATGCGACCTCGCCGGGCTACGACCTGCTGTTCAGCTGGACCTGGCCCTCGGTGGCCTTTGCGCTCGACATCGCCTCCTGGGACTTCTTCCTGGGCTTCGGCCTGATCCTGGCCGCCACCGCCTTCACCGGCCCCGGCCTGCCCGTCCTCGTGCGCCGCGGGCTCCAGCTCAGCGGCGCCGTCTGCCTGTTCGGACTGGTGGGCGCGGCGACCGGCAACATGGGCTTGCGGGACATCGGCATCGCGGGGTACGCCGTCATCCTGCCGGTAGTGCTGCTGGTGATGGCGCGCGTCTTCGCGGCCACACCCGTCACTGAGACTTCGCAATGAGCCTCACCACCGACCGTCCA
>JAYSYE010000625.1:0-8617 GCA_043716635.1 Deltaproteobacteria bacterium
GCCGGGTCGGCCTGCACGCCGAGCACGCGCAGCTCGGGGCCGCTCTTCTGCGGGTGACAGGCACCGGCAGCGAGCCCGAGCAGCAGTAGGAAACCTGAACACTTCATCGCGCTGGCACATGTTGTGCGGCATTCGTGCCAGCGGGCAACTTTGCGAAACACCCCGCAAACTGGCCGCTGCGGGGCGCACCGCCCACGCCGGTTCACGGTGTCCGGACGTTGCTGTCATCCTCGCGACACGTGTAGGGTTTTTCGCAAGCCACGTGAAGATCGAACCCGGCCGTCGCGTCACCCTGAAAGTCGACCTGTCGGTCGTCGGCGGAGCCCAGCTCGAGAAGAGCACCGTCGAGTACATCCACGGCTCGGGCACGATGCTCCCGGGCCTCGAGGCCGTGCTCGTGGGCCTCGAGAAGGGCGCGAAGCGGGACGGCGTGATCAAGGCCAAGGACGCGTTCGGCAACTCGTCGATGCACCCGGTCAAGAAGATGAAGCGCACCGACTTTCCGGCGGAGGCCAAGCTCGCCGTGGGCGAGCGGTTCTCGGCGCAGGGTCAGGACGACAAGCTGAACGTCGTGCTCCTCATCGAGAAGAACGACGGCACGAACATCGACGTGCGCCTCGTGCATCCGCTCGCGGAGAAGGACATCAAGTACGCGGTCGAGGTGATCCAGGTCTCGGATCCGCGCCCGCCCCCGATGCCAGCCCAGGCGCTGAAGCTGGAAGAGGAACCGTAGCGCTTTGCACGAGCGTCGCCTGTACGCGCATCGCGGCGCCTCCGCGGAGCGGCCCGAGAACACGCTGCCGGCCTTCGAGCGGGCGGTGGAGATCGGGGTGGATGCGCTCGAGCTCGACGTCCACGCGACGAAGGACGGCGTGCTGATCGTCTCTCACGATGCGACGGCGTCACGCATGTGTGGCGCGCCCGCGGCCTGGGCGGACGTGGACCTCGTCGAGGCCCAGCGCTACGACGCGGGCTGGGGCTTCGTGGCGCCCGATGGCTCGCGCCCGTATGCGGGCCAGGGGATCACCGTGCCGACGTTCGAGGCAGTGCTGACCGCGTTCCCTGACCACGTCCTCAACGTGGACCTGAAGGGCGCCGGTGATCGCGCGGTGGATCTGGCGCTCGCGCTGATCGCGCGCGAGCACGCCGAGGCGCGCGTCACGCTCGCGAGCTTCTCCGTGCGCACCCTGATCGCCGTGCGGCGGCGCAAGTACGCCGGCGAGACCGGGCTCGCACGCGCCGAGATGGCCGCCCTGGTCGCGCTGCCGGCCGTGGCGTGGCGTGCGCTGCCGTACACGGGCTCCGCGGCGCAGATCCCGACCCACCAGGGGCCGATCCGGCTCGATCGCGCGCCGTTCATCGCGAAGTGCCACAGCGTCGGCCTGCGGGTCGATTTCTGGACGATCGACGATCCCGCCGAGGCCGGTCGCCTGCTCGCGCTGGGGGCGGACGGGATCATGACGAACGATCCCGCGGCCCTCGTTTCGCTGTTCCGCGACGCACCACGCTGATCCTGCGGGTAGGTGTCGAATTTCCGACGCTGAGCCGGGACGAATTGCCGTTCTAGTGCGCTTCGTTCCCGTTGACCGTCAGGCCGGCGTGGGGGACAACCCAGGCCTTATCTCCCTCGGAGTTGCAACATGGCTCTCAAAAAAAGCGTCGACGTCAAGCCCGCGAGCGGCAAGCTCGGGATCCTCCTTCCCGGCATGGGCGCGGTGGCCACCACGTTCATCGCAGGCGTGATGGCGGTCCGGAAGGGCCAGGGCAAGCCCATCGGCTCGCTGACGCAGCTCGGCCACATCCGCATCGGCAAGCGCACCGATAACAAGAACCTCCCGATCAAGGAGTACGTCTCGCTCGCGAAGCTCGACGACATCGTGTTCGGGGGCTGGGACATCTTCCCGGACAACGCGTACCAGGCGGCCGTTCGCGCGGGCGTGCTGGAGTCGAAGGATCTCGAGCCGCTGAAGGCGGACCTCGAGGCGATCAAGCCGATGACGGCCGTCTTCGAGCAGGCGTACGTGAAGAAGCTGAACGGGCCCAACGTGAAGAAGGGCACGTCCAAGATGCACCTCGCCGAGCAGCTCATGGAGGACATCAAGACCTTCAAGGAGAAGAACGGCTGCGATCGGCTCGTCGCCGTGTGGTGTGGATCGACCGAGGTCTATCGCGTGCCGGGCGATGTCCACTCGTCGCTCGAGAAGTTCGAGGCGGGCCTCAAGTCGTCGCACGACGAGATCGCTCCGTCGCAGATCTACGCGTACGCGTGCTTGAAGATGGGCGTCCCGTACGCGAACGGCGCGCCGAACCTGTCGGTCGACACGGCCGCGCTGCTCGAGCTCGCGCGCAAGCAGGGCCTGCCCATCACGGGCAAGGACTTCAAGACCGGCCAGACGATGATGAAGACCATCCTCGCGCCGGGCTTCAAGGCGCGCATGCTCGGCCTCGCGGGCTGGTACTCGACGAACATCCTCGGCAACCGCGACGGCGAGGTGCTCGACGATCCCGAGAGCTTCAAGAGCAAGGAAGTCTCGAAGCTCGGCGTGATCGATCACATCCTGCAGCCGGAGCTGTACCCCGACCTCTACGGGAACATCTCCCACGTCGTGCGCATCAACTACTACCCGCCGCGCGGCGACAACAAGGAAGGCTGGGACAACATCGACATCTTCGGTTGGCTCGGCTACCCGATGCAGATCAAGGTCAACTTCCTCTGCCGCGACTCGATCCTGGCGGCGCCGATCGTCCTCGATCTCGCGCTGTTCATGGACTTCGCGGCGCGCGCCGGAATGTCGGGCATCCAGGAGTGGCTGTCGTTCTACTGGAAGTCCCCGATGACGCCCGAGGGTCTGTACCCGGAGCACGATCTGTTCATCCAGCTGATGAAGCTGAAGAACACGCTCCGGTACACGAAGGGGGATGAGCTAATCACCCACCTCGGCGCCGAATACTATGACTAGGTAGTGCTTGTTAGCGGGGAGCGGCTGCGGAGCCCGGGGGCTTCGTCGGCTCTGCGCTTCCGGTGCTCACGGCCACGAGGCCGCTGCGCGCCGGTTCTCGAGCCTCCTCGCCCGCGGGCTTCCTCGCTCGCTCCGAGAAGAGCGCCGGCGGGTGGCGCTCGATGACGGAAGTACGGCCGTACCGCACGTCACCCCGGCGAAAGCCGGGGTGGCGAGCGGGGGGGATGCTGCGATGGGGACGTGAGCTAAGCTTGGGCGGTCGATGCGCGTGTTGTTTGTCGAGGACCACCCGTGGGTGAGGAAGGGCGTCGGGGCGGTACTCGTGGGGTGCGAGGTGACGGTTTGCAAGAATGGGATGGAGGCGGCGGCGGCGATGGGGACCACGTTCGATGTGGCGCTCGTGGACATCGTGCTGCCGGACGTGAGCGGGCTGGATGTCATCCGGGCCCTGAAGGTGAGGCAACCGGCGTGTCCCGCCGTGATGTTCACGAAGTTCGACGACGCGGAGACCGTGCTGGAGGCGCTGCAGGCGGGCGCGCGCGGCTATTTGCTGAAGAGCACGCCCAGCGACCGGATCGTGCCGGCGCTGCGGGACGCGATGGCGGGTGGGTTGCCGCTGACGCCCACGGTCGCGAGCCTCGTGGTCGCGTCCATGTTGAAGGGACCGGAGCGGGCGGCGGTGCCTCTGACTGCGCGCGAGACCGAGCTGCTCGTGCTGCTGGCGAGGGGCTCGACGTATGCGGAGGCGGCCGCGGGGCTCGGCATCGGCATCGGCACCGTGCAGAGCTACGTGAAGACGATCTACACGAAGCTCGACGTGACCTCGAAGGCCGAGGCTGCCGTCGCGGCGATGCGCCTGGGCCTCGTGACGTGAGCACGCGGGTCGGCGCGGTGGACGGGCGCCCGTGGGCGCGCATCGAGACCGCCGTGATCCAGATCGCCGTGCTGACGCTCGTCGTGGCGTCGGGGCGCGGAGACAGCTTCTTCTGGATGCTCGCGCTCGTGCACGCGATGACCGTCGGCATCCGCGGCACGTCGGCGCGCTATCACCTCGCGCTGTTCACCGCGCTACCGGTGCTCGTCGCCGTCGCGTTCCTCGCGATCCATCGCGATGTCGGGGCGGCCGCGCTGAGCCTCGCGATCGGCGCGCTCGGCGTGTACGTCTACTGGCTCATGCTCGGCGTCGCGCGCAAGCTCGCGGCGGCGGATCGCGAGCGGCAGCAACTCGCGGGCGAGCTCGCCGAGGCGCGCGTGTTCGAGGAGCGACGCCGGATCGCCCGCGACATCCACGACGGCATCGGCGCCGACCTCGCCGCGCTCGACTGGCGCCTCCGCGGACTGCGCGAGCAGCTCGGCCCGGCGGCACTCCAGGCCGAGGTCGACGAGGTCGCGACGCGCCTCGCGGCCGGCGCCGACGACCTGCGCGCCGTGGTGTGGGCGCTCCGTACGCCGGAGCGCACCTGGCCCGAGATCGTCGCGTATGTCCGCCAGCGCGCGGCCGAGCTGTGCGGCGATCGCGCGGCGACCGCGATCACCGATGGAGGTGACGGCGGGGTCCCGGCCCGCGCCGGCGAGCAGGCGCTCGATTACCTGCGCGGCGTGCTCGAGCTCGTGCGCAACGCCACGCGCCACGCCGGTGCGACGCATGTCGCGATCGCGCTGCGCTCCTCGGAGCAGGCGCTCGCCGCGGAGGTCAGCGATGACGGGTGCGGCCTGGCGCCCGAGGCGTTCGCGCGCAGCGAGGGCGGGCTCGCGAACCTGCGCCATCGCGCCGAGCGCGCGGGCGGCACGCTCGAGCACCACGCCGGTGCGCCCGCGGGGACGCGCTTCGTATTCGTGCTGCCACAGCAGAGCATCGCGGTGCCGCCGTCGGCCGCGCCGTAGCAACTCTCAGTTCGTGCCGCGGCTCGCGAACAGGCTCGCCGGGCTGATGCCGAGCGAGCCGAGCGCGCGCTCCCACAGCGCATCGGCCGGCGTATCGAACACGAGCGCAGGCGTCGCGCTCGCGTGGACCCAGGCGCCGCGCGACATCTCCTGCTCGAGCTGCCCCGGACCCCATCCCGAGTAGCCCAGCAGCAGCCGGAGGTTGCGCGGGGGCATCGCCGCGATCGCGCGCAGCTTGTCGGGTGAGGTCGACAGCGAGATCGACGACGTGATCGCGATCGTCCCCCGCCCCAGCGGCGCCACGTCCGCCGGCTCGTGCAGCACCCAGCCGGTGCTCGGCGACACCGGACCGCCCGCCCACACCACGGCGTCAGCGTTCCCGCGCCAGCTCATCTCGAGACTCTCGAGCAGCTCGCTCGCTCTGATGGGGCTCGGATGGTTGATCACGAGCCCGAACGATCCTTGCGCGCTGTGCTCGATCATCAGCACCACCGCACGCGAGAAGTTCGGGTCCGCGAGCTGTGGCATCGCGAGGAGCAATCCCGGGGCGAGGTCCTCGGATTCCATACGGGCCCTCAAGTGTTCCCGAAAACCTCCGGCCACGCCGCTGCTTTCCCGCCCAAATCAGCCGGTCGATCGGCAGGCGCCCCCGCATGCGACATCAGCGCACTCCGTGGTGTGCCACCGGGCCCAGTCAGACGATCAGGAGATCTGGAGCTCGGGGTCCGTCGCGCCGTCCTGCTTCGCGGTGGTCCGGATCGCCCGCTCGTCCTTCTCCTTGGACTTGTCCGCATCGTCGTCGAGGCCCAGCTCCCTGGCGACTCGCTTGTACAGAGCCGTCCCCAGGCTGAGCGCGAACCCGGTGACCACCGCGCGAATGAACAGCTTCATGGCACCGATCCTAGCATCCGGTCGCCGACCCGCCGCTCGTCCCCGTCCTGCCCTCGAGCTACGCCTTCTTGAGCGTGAGCTGGAGCTTCACCTTCAGGATGTTCTCGATGTCCTTGTCGGGCTGGCCGACCTTGAAGTCGCCGCGCGAGATGTCCTGAGAGCCGACCACGCGGACCCAGTCGGGGCCCGAGTCGACGACTTCGAACGTCACCGGGTACGTCTTGTCGAGTGCGCGGAGGCTGACCTTCGCGTTCGCCGTGTACGTCTTGTCGCCGGTCTTCTTGACGTCGGAGACCTCGATCTTCGCGGTCGCGAACTTCGCCGTGTCGATGTAGTCCGGCGTGTTGAGGTGGGCGTCGCGCTTCGGCGAATCCGACTTCAGCGACGTGAGGTCGAGCGCGAGCTCGGCGGTCCCGCCTTCGAGCTTCGCCGGATCGAACGACGACTTCACGACCGTGAGCTTGGGGACCAGGATCTCGACCGGATCGCCCGGCTTGGTCGGGTTGTGCGTCGCGTAGACCTTCACCCAGTTGCCGGTGTCGGCCTCGGGATTGGCAGCCGAGCCGGCAGCGGCCGAGCCAACCGCCGAGCCTGCGCCCGAGCCCGAGCCCACGGCCACGACCTGGACGTCCGTGGCGGCAGCGACGACCACGGCCGAGCCGGAGCCGACGGCGACGACCACGGCCGAGCCCGAACCAGCGGCGGGAGCCGGATCAGGCTGCTTCTTGCAGGCGGAGACTGCGGCGAGCGCAGCGGCGAGGACGACAAGCTTCAGGTTCTTCATATCGATTCGAGCTCCAGACGCCAGGGAAAGATGATTACGCGCCGCTGGTGTGGCGAAGCACCAGCGACACGAGAACGGGGATCTTCGCGCCGTCGAAATCGCCGGCGTCAGGTGCGAGCGCGGTGTCCTTGATCACGAGCGAGAACGCGCCGTCGAACAGCATCGCGTCGCCGCCGCCGGCGATGCCGAGGTGCTGGAGCGCCGCGGCGTCGAGCGTCTTCAGCGAACCCGTGACCTCCACCTCGTGCGTCCTGCCGATGAGGCCGACCGTGCCGTGGACGCGGATCGCGAGCTTGCCGGGTCCATCCTGGCGCGCTGCGATCAGCGAGCCGAGCGTGAACGTGAGCCGCGGATACTTGTCCGCGAGCAAGTAGCTCTCGCGGGCGTGCTTGCTGCGTTCGTCGATCCCGGTGTTGACGGACGCCGTCGCGACGCTCACGTCCGCGCGCATCGGCGTGGTCAACACCGCGGGGTCGCCCTGCCACGTCCCGCGGATGTCACCCGTGAACGTGGCGTCGAACATCTCGCCGCCGGCCGTCATCTTCGCGGTGATCGCCGTGCCCTGGCCGGGCACGACCGCGTACGTGCCCGCGGGGAGGGCGAGCGAGCCATCGATGCCGCCCTCGAGCGCGACGGCGGCCTTCGCCGGCAGCAGGTCGACGCCACCGAGCGGACCGGGCCCGCTCGCGAACGCGAGGATCGGCACCGCGAGCGGAACGATCGCCACGAGCCACGCCGCCGCGCGGAGGATCGTCGCGCGCTGGCCACGCTTGGCCTCGCGTCGGCCGATGAACCAGGCGCCGATCGCGAGCCCCACGGCGATCGCGGCGATGACGGCGCAGACCTCGAGCCCGAGCCACACGGGGTGCTGCGAGCTGACGCGCCACTCCGTGACCGGGTCGGGCACGTAGAAGCGCTTGTGCGTCGCGGTGTAGCGGTTCCCCGAGCCCTGCATCGTCCAGCGGACGAGCGAGGCGATCAGCGCGGCCAGCGGCAGGAGGATCGGGGTGAAGCGGGACCGCACCCGCTCTGGATACGCGTCCGTTAAGACGGATGCGAGCAACCAGCGAGCAAATCACTGTTGCGGCGGTTGTCACGCAACGCATACAAATCGTTACGGTTTGCGGCGAGTCGTCCGCGTGGGCGCGAATGCGCCCCTGGGCGTCGACAGGTTACGACGGGCTACGAGCCGAGGGGGCGATACAGCGACGGTCGGCGATCGCGGAAGAAGCCCATGCTCGCGCGCACTCTCCGGAGCTGCGCGAGATCGAGCGTGGCGAGCGCCACTCCCTCCTGCGTGCGATCGAGCTCGGCAACCTTGTCGCCGCGCGCGTTCGCGATGAACGAGCTCCCGTAGAAGGTGATCCCGGTCGCGCCCGTCCCCTCGGTCCCGACGCGATTGCTCGCGACCACGCCGACCGCGTTCGCGACCGCGTGCCCGATCATGACGCGCTGCCAGGAGTCGCGGCTGTCGAGCTCGGGCTCCTCGGGCTCGCTGCCGATCGCCGTCGGGTAGAACAGGATGTCCGCGCCCGCGAGCGCCATCGCGCGCGCGGCCTCGGGGAACCACTGGTCCCAGCAGATGCCCACACCGATCGTGCCGAACCGCGTGGCGAACGCGCGGAAGCCGGTGTTGCCCGGCTTGAAGAAGAACTTCTCCTGGTAGCCAGGCCCGTCGGGGATGTGCGACTTGCGGTAGAGGCCGAGGTCGCGGCCATCGGCATCGAAGATCGTGATCGAGTTGTAGTACTCGGGGCCCGCCTGCTCGAAGAACGAGACCGGGATCACGACGCCGAGCTCCGCCGCGAGCTTGCTGAAGTGCGCGAGCGTCGGGTGGGCCTCGACCGGCCGCGCGCGCTCGAAGTCGGCCTCGTCCTGGGTGCGACAGAAGTAGTGACCCTCGAAGAGCTCGCTCGGGAGGATGATCTGCGCACCCTTCCCTGCCGCCTCGCGCACGAGCTCGGTGACGCGCGCGACGTTCGTGGCCACGTCGTCGGTGAGAGCGGTCTGCAGAGCAGCGACGGTGACCTGCGACATGACCCGGGTTGTAGCAGCTACGCGGACGGCTGCTGCTGGGTGGAGCAGTGGAACGCGCCGC